>NZ_JAGPXU010000018.1:0-120001 GCF_018070385.1 Micromonospora sp. C97 | reverse complement strand
CCGCGACGTGCAACCGGTGCGGCTGCCGGCTGGGCTGGTCAGCCTGGTGCCCGCCGGCGCCACCCTCGACCCAACGGCCGCCCGAGCCGCCCCCACCCCCAACTAACCCCCAGCCCCACCCCCACCGCAGCCTTCCGTCACAGCTGCGGTGATCAAGAGGTTTGCGTCAGGATGTGGCGCGAATTTGACGCAAACCTCTTGATCACCGGGGAGGCGGGGAGGCGCTCAGTCTGCTGGGCGGCGCAGCACGGTGACCGCGAACGCGGCGTCGTCGCGCCACGGGCGCAGGTCCCAGGTGGCGAAGCGGTGCTCCACGCGCAGCCCGGCGGCCACCGCGTCGGCGTCGAACGCGGTCAGCGGGTAGCCGCGTTCGGTGCCGAAGCCCACCGCCAACACGCCGTCGGGTCGCAGGTGCGCGGCCACCCGGCGCAGCACCTGCGGTTCGGTGCCGACAGCGACGAAGGCGAGCACGTTGCCGGCCAGCACCGCCGCGTCGAACGGCTCCGCCTCACCCAGTGCCGGCAGGTCCAGCTCGGCGAGGTCGGCGACCAGCCACGTCGGGCCGGGATAGTCGGCGCGGGCGGCGTCCACCAACGCGGGGTCGGCGTCCACCCCGACCACCGTGTGCCCCCGCTCGGCCAGCGCGGCGCCGACCCGGCCGGTGCCGCTGCCGGCGTCGAGAATCCGTGAGCCGGGCGCGACGAGGGCGTCCACCAGGCGGGCCTCGCCGGCCAGGTCCTCACCCTCGGCCGCGAGCTTGCGGAACCGGTCGATGTACCACTGTGAGTGCTCGGGACCGGTGTCGGTCGCCCAGCGGGTCGGGTTGGCCATGAGGCCACCGTATCCGGGCCGGTGGGGGCCGGGCGGACGACCCGGACGAGACGATCATCCCTTCTCCGCGCCGCTGGTCAGCCCTTCGGTGAGCAGTCGTTCGCTGGCGAAGAAGAGGATCACGATGGGCGCTGTGAGCACCACCGACCCGGCCATCAGCACCGTCTTGGGCACCTCCACCCCGTCGGCGAGCAGGGACAGCCCCAGCGACACCGTCCACCGGTTGGGCTTGTCGACCAGGAACAGCAGCGCGAAGAGGAACTCGTTCCAGGCGATCATGAAGTCGTAGAGCGCCACCGCCATGATCGACGGCATCGCGAGGGGCAGGCTGACGCGCCGGATGATGCCGAGCCGACCGGCACCGTCGATGGCTGCGGACTCCTCCAGACTGACCGGGATGGTCTCGAAGTAGTTCTTCAGCATGTAGACCGACACCGGCAACGTCTGCGAGATGTAGACCAGCACCAGACCGAACAGTGAGCCGCGCAGCCCGGCCCGGGTGAAGACCACGAACAGCGGGATCGCGATGACGATCGACGGGAACAGGTAGACCGCCAGGAACAGGAAGTCCACCTGCCGCCGGCCGAAGAACCGCAGCCGGGCCACCGCGTACGCGCCGGGGATCGCTACCAGCAGGGTGAGCACTGTCGCCGCGACGGCGACCAGCCCGCTGTTGCGGATGAAGGTGAGGAAACCCTGGCCGCCGTCGTCGGTGGCCTTCAACACCTCGGCGTACGTGGCCACTGTCAGCTCACCGAAGCCGACCACCAGCGCGCCGGGGTCGAGCAGCAGCCGCTCGATGGGGCGCACCGAGAGCAGCAGCATGTAGTAGAAGGGGAAGACGGTGATCACCAGGAACACGGCGATCACCAGGCGGCGCAGCCATCGCAGGCTCACCGTCTCGACCACGTCCCGGTCCATCAGCTCACCCTCCGTCCGAAGAAGCGCAGATAGATCAGCACGAACACGATGAGCACCACGGCCAGCACGACAGCCTGCGCGGCGGCGGCCCCGATGTCGGTACGGGCGGTCAGGAACTCGTACACCCGCACGCTGACCACCTCGGTGCCGGCCGCACCGCCGGTGAGCAGGTAGACGTCGTCGAACTTGTTGAACGTCATGATGAAGCGCAGCACGCCCAGCAGGGCGATCACCGGCAGCAGCTGCGGCAGCAGGATGTGCCGGAACCGCTGGGTGGGGGTGGCCCCGTCGACGCGGGCGGCCTCCTCCAACTCGCCGGGCACCGCCTGGAGCCGGGCCAGCAGGAACAGGAACGCGAACGGGAAGTAGCGCCACGCCTCGAAGATGATCACCGTGGCCAGCGCTGTCGACTCCTGGGTGAGGAACGGGACCGGGGCGTCCCAGCCGAGCAGGCGTTGCCCCCACGCGTTGACGACGCCGAGCTGTGGGTCGAGCATCACCTGCCAGACGAACGTCGCCGCGACCACCGGTGCCACGTACGGCAGCAGCATGGACGCCCGGACCAGGGTGCGGCCCCGGAACGGCCGGCGGACCACCAGGGCGGCCACCAGGCCGAGCACTATCGACCCGACGGTGCCACCGATGCTGTAGATCAGCGTGACCCACAGCGTCTCGGCGAAGCCGGGGGTGTGCAGCACCCGGTCGATGTTGTCCATGGTGAAGTCGCCGAACAGGCCGGTCTTGCGCAGCGTGGCGAGCCGGACCCGCTGGAAGGCGAGCACCACTGTCCACACGATCGGGATGCCGATCACCGCGATGGTGACGAGCAGTGTCGGCGCGACCAGCGCGAGGCCGGCCCGGGATTCGCGGCGGCGCAGGGTCAGGGGTCGGCGCCGGGGTGGCGCCGGCCGCTCCCGGGTGGGGGAGCGGCCGGGGCCGGGCGCGGTGGTGGTCAATTGACGCCCGCCTTGATGGCGTCGACGTCCTTCTTGGCGCGGTTGGCGGTGGCCGCCGCGTCGGCCTTGCCCGCGATGAGGTCGCCCAGCACCTTGGGCACCGGCAGCTCGCCGAGCATCGCGCCGACCAGCTTGCCCTGCCCCTGACTGAGTCCCCACCGTCCGAAGGTGTCCGGGCTGCGGCGCAACGTGGCCAGCACCTCGTCGCCGTACACGTCGGCGAGGGGCTTCTTCGCGTCCACGCCCGCCTGGCTGGTGTTCCAGGCGGTCAGGTACGCCTCCGGCTCGGCCGGGGTGCCCTTGCGGACCGGGAAGCGGCCCTCGGGTGACATGCCGAACCAGCGCGGGTAGCCGTCACTGAGCATGTACTCCACGAAGGACTTCGCCGGATCGGTCACCGCGCCGTCCAGCACCGCCCAGGAGCTGATCTCGCCGTACTGGGCGGGTTCGGTGCCGTTCGGTCCCTTGATCGCGGTGACGAACCCGCTGTTCTTCGCCAGGAACCCCGGGTCGGCCTGGCACTGCGGGCAGGTCGGCTTGGCGTCGTTACGTAGCCCGGCCAGCTCGTCGAGGATGAACGGGGACCAGACGACCATGGCCGCCTTGCCGGCGAAGTAGGTGGCCCGGGTGGTGTCCACGTCCTGCGCGCCCTTCACCGAGCTGGTGCGGATCAGGTCGCCGTAGAAGCGGAACGCCTCGACGCACTGGGGTGAGTCCAGGGTGACCGCGCCGGAGTCGTCGGTGAGCTGGCAGCCGTTGGCCAGCGCCAGGTGCTCGAAGGTCTGCTGGGTGAACACGTCGCTGGGGGCGGTGGCCGCGGTGATCCCGGCGACGCCGCCGGTGTTCAGCCGCGCCGCGGCGGCGGTGATCCGCTCGTACGTGTCGGGGGCGGGCAGGCCGGCCGCGGCGAACAGGTCCTTGCGGTAGACCAGCAGTTGCCCCCACCCGTCGCTGGGCACGGAGAGTTGTCCGCCGTCGTCGGAGGTCAACTCCAGCGCGCGCGGGGAGAACGTCTGCTTGCCCAGCTTGTCGACGACCTCCGCGTTCGCCGATGCGTGCAGCAGCTCGTTGCCGGCGAGCGTACGGATGCCGGCGAGGGAGACCGACCCGACCACGTCGGGCAGGTCGCCGGCGGCGGCGTTTGCGGCGATCAACGAGGGGAACTGGTCCTCGTTGACGGTCACCAGGTCGACCTGGATCCCGGTCTTCGCGGTGAAGTCGGCGATGATCGCCTTGGTGGCGGTGACCCGGTCGGCCACGTCCTCCAGACTCCAGACGGTGATCTTCTTGCTGTTGCTGTCCGGTTCGTCGTCGCCGCAGGCCAGCAGGGTGGACGCGGTCAGTGCCAGGATCACTGTGGTGGCGAGTATCCGCCTCGGAGGTGCTGACATCGATGGCACTCCTCTCGAAGGGTACATGACGGATCCAACACCTTCGATTGATCAATAGCAAGACATATGGCGATTTTTTGCTATCCTGGAACCCAGTGCTACCGGGATGTGACACATGGGCAACTGGGTGGTCTCTCTCGCCGGGCCTCGACGCATCAGCCTCGAGCCCTGTCCGCCGGATCCGCTCGGCCCCGGCCAGGTCCGAGTCCGCACCTGCTACTCGGGCATCTCCGCCGGCACCGAGCTGACCCTCTACCGGGGCAGCAATCCCCGGCTCAGCAAGGACTGGGACGACGCCGCCCGGATGTTCGTCCCCCGACAGACCCCGGTGCCCTACCCGCTGATCGGTTTCGGCTACGAAGAGGTCGGCGAGGTCATCGAGGTCGCCCCGGAGGTCACCGACCGGCATCCGGGGCAGCTCGTCTGGGGCATCTGGGGGCACCGGGCCGAGGCGGTGCTCGCCGCCGACGCGGTCCGTGCGCTCCCCACCGGGCTGGATCCGCTCGCCGCGGTCTTCGCCCGCCCCGGCGCCATCGCGCTGACCGCCGTGCTCGCCGGTGACCTGCACCTCGGCGACTGGGTCGGCGTCTTCGGGCAGGGCGTCATCGGGCTGCTCGCCACCCGGCTCGCCGTGCTCTCCGGGGCCCGGGTGGTGGCCGTCGACCCGGTGCCCACCCGGTTGGAGCACGCCGCACGGTACGGCGCGTACTCCATAGTGGACGCAACGACCACATCCGCCGCCGCCGTGCTGCGCCAGGCCACCGACGGCCGGGGAGCCGACGTCTGCCTGGAGTTGTCCGGCGCGTACCCGGCGCTGCACGAGGCGATCCGCTCCACCACCCACGCCGGCCGGGTCGTGGCCGCCGGCTTCTACCAGGGCCAGGCCGACGCGCTCGGCCTCGGCGAGGAGTTCCACCACAACCGCATCCAGTTGGTCGCCGCCCAGGTCTCCGGGCCCACCCCCGCGCCGAGCATGGCCGGCCGGTGGAGCGGAGACCGGGTCGCGCAGACCTTCATGGACCTGGTGGCCGACCGCAGCGTCGACCCGCTGCCACTGGTCAGCCACATCGTCGACGCCAGCGCGGTCGCCGACGCCCTCGCGCTGCTCGACGGCGGCGCCGGTGACGTCCTCCAAGTCGTGCTGAGGTTCTAGATGACCACCATCGCGCTGGCCTGTCAGGAACAACTCCTGCCGGGCGCCAACCTGATCCAGAAGTTCGCCCTCGCGGCCGCCCTCGGCTACCAGGGCATCGAGCTACGCGGGCGCGGCGACCTGGCCTTCGCCCGCCGGCTGCCCGAGCTGCGCCGCGCCCGCGCCGCCGGGGTGGTGATGCCCACCGTCTGCGTCGAGATGGACCACTTCATCGGCGACTTCGACGCCGCCCGGTCCGCCGACGCCATCCGCAACCTGCGCTCCCAGCTCTCGGTGATCGCCGAGCTGGGCGGCGTCGGGGTGATGACCCCGGCCGCCTGGGGGATGTTCTCCCGGCGGCTGCCACCGTTCGAGCCGCCCCGCCCGCCGGACGGCGACCGGCAGGTCCTCCTCGACGCCCTGGGCGAGCTGGGCGAGCACGCCCGGGCCGAGGGGGTCACCCTCTTCCTGGAACCCCTCAACAGGTACGAGGACCACATGGTCAACCGGCTCGACGAGGCCGTGGCGCTCTGCGCCACCCTCGGGCTGCCGTCGGTCCGGGTGGTCGCCGACACCTTCCACATGAACATCGAGGAGGACGACGTGCACCGCGCGCTGCGTGCCGCCGCGCCGTACCTCGGGCACGTGCAGGTCAGCGACTCCAACCGGTACCAGCCCGGCGCCGGGCACCTGGACTGGACGGCGCTGGTGCGTACCCTGCTGGAGCTGGACTACCGGGGGTGGCTGTCCCTGGAGTGCCGGCTGCGCGGCGACCCGGTCCGCGCCCTGCAACAGGCCGCCACCGTGCTGCGCCACGCGCTGCCCCGGCGGGCCGCCGCATGACCGCCGGTGCTGGGCAGACAGGTGTCGGCGCGCCCGCCGCCGAGTCGGCCCGCAACGGCGTGCCCGCCGACTCCCCAGCGACGCGCGCCGACGCCGCCCGCACCGGTGGCCCGGCCGACCCGAGCGGGCTGCGTCAGCTCGCGGTCGACACGCTCGACGCCAACTGGGAACACGACCACACGGTGCCGTCGCGCACCCTCTACCCGCACCAGTGGAGCTGGGACTCCGCGTTCATCGCGATCGGGCTGGCCCACGTCCGCCCCGAGCGCGCCTGGCGGGAGCTGGCGAGCCTGTTCCGGGCACAGTGGGCCGACGGCCGGGTGCCACACATCGTGTTCAACCCGGCGCTGCGGGTCGGCGCGTACTTCCCCGGACCGGAGATGTGGCGCTCGGCCGACGTGCCCGGAGCACCGGCGGTGGCCACCTCCGGCCTGGTCCAACCCCCGGTGCACGCGCTCGCCGCGTTGCTGGCGTACCGGCGGGCACCCGACCCCGCCGGCCTGGCCGCGCTGCGCCGGCTCTATCCCGCGCTGGTCGCCCAGCAGCGCTACCTGGCCGACCGGCGGGACGTGGCCGGCGACGGGCTGGTCTGCGTCGTGCACCCGTGGGAGTCCGGGTTGGACAACAGCCCGGCCTGGGACGAGCCGATGGCGGCGGTGCCGGCCGAGGCGGCTGTCATGTCCGCGTACCGTCGGCACGACACCGCGCACGCCGACGCCGCGCACCGCCCCACGGACCTGGACTACGCGCGTTACCTGGCGATCGTCGCCGCCTACCGCGACCACCGTTACGCCGACCGCGACCTGGCCGCCGGTCACCCGTTCCTGGTGGAGTGCCCGCTGTTCAACGCGGCCTTCGGGGCCGCCGAACACGCCCTCGCCGAGGTCGCCGCGCTCGTCGGCGGCGACCCCGGGCCGCACCGGGACCGCGCGGCCCAGATCACCGAAGCCCTGGTACGCCGGCTGTACGACCCGGACACCGGCACGTTCCAACCCCGCGACCTGCGCACCGACCGGGTGGTGAGCGCCCGGACCGTGCTCGGGCTGGCACCGCTGATCCTGCCCGACCTGCCGAGCCGGCAGGTCGACGCGCTGGTCGTCGAGGCCCGCTCGGCGCGTTTCGGGGTGGCCCGGCGGATGGACCGGCCGTTGCCCACCTACGACCGCACCGCGCCCGACTTCGAGCCGCTGCGCTACTGGCGCGGGCCGAGCTGGCTCAACATCGGCTGGCTGATCCGGCGGGGGCTGCTCACGCACGGACACCCGGAGTTGGCCGCCGGGCTGCGCCGCTCGATGGTCGGCCTGGTGGCCGGGGCCGGCTGCCACGAGTACTTCCACCCGGACACCGGCGCCGGGCTGGGCTCACCGGCGTTCAGCTGGACCGCCGCGCTGCTGCTCGACCTGCTGGCCGACTGAGCGCGGGATCCGGGTGGTAGCGTGCCCGATCCCACCGGCCGGAAGGAGCGTCGTGCGCGAGATCGACAAGGTGGCCTGGATCCTCATCGAGGACGGCAGGGTGCTGAGCACCAGGTCGCAGGGGAAGGACGTCTGGTACCTGCCGGGTGGAAAACGCGAGCCCGGCGAGACCGACCTGGAGACCCTGCGCCGGGAGATCGACGAGGAGTTGAGCGTCGAGGTCGACGTGTCCGGCGCCGTGCACCTGGGCACCTTCACCGCTCAGGCACACAGCCACGCGACCGGCACCACAGTGCGGATGACCTGCTACCGAGCCGGCTACCAGGGCCGGCTTCGGCCGGCGAGCGAGATCGCCGAGATGGCCTGGCTCGGGTACGCCGACCGGCACCGCACCTCGGCGGTCGACCAGATCATCTTTGACCACCTGCTGGCCGAGGGGCTGCTGACCTAGCGCCAGTTTGTCGCGCCCGGCCAGGGGTAACCGCCCGAGCGTGACCGACGGCGACGGGTTCCCGTACTTCATCGACGCGGTGTCCAACCGGTCCGGCCTGCCGGCCGAGCAGGCCGCGGTGCTCGCCCGGGCCGTACTCCAGACCATTGCCGAACGGGTGATCGGCAGCGCGCCCGGCGACCTGGTGGGGCACCTACCGGACGAGGTCGGCGGCTACCTGAGCGGCCCAGCCCCGGATGCGGCCGGGACCGGCGGACCGACCCCGGATCCGGTGGTGCCCGTCGGCTCGGACCCCGGCATGGACGCGATCCACACCGGCGTGGGTCTGGATGTCGGCGGCGCCACCGCCGTTCCACCGCCGGACGCCGGCCCCGCCGAGTTCCTGCGGCTGGTGGGAGAGCGCGCCGGGGTGGACCCGGCCACCGCCCGGGCCGGAACCGGGGCCGTTTTCGCCACCCTGCGGGCGGCGATGACGGTACGGGAGTTCCGGGAGATGGTGGCGCGACTGCCGCGCGACGGCGGCGGCAGCCCCAAGTTCCCGTAGTCCGGCCCGTACCCGCCCTGACCGGCCCCTGCGGCGAGGTCCGCTCGCGTTGCACGGGGTTGATGGGTCAGCGCCGCGTTCGGTACTTTCGCCTCTCATGCCGAGCAGTGCGGGGGCAACGCGATGGCAGAGCTGTCTGGTCCGAGCGGGCAGAGCACCACCGGGTGGCCGACCGATCACGATTGGTCCGCCCGCACCCACGACGACCAGATCCGCTGACGCCGTGTGGCGAATGGTCCGGTCGCAGCTGCGGAACACTCCCGGCCGATCGCTGGCGATGTTCGCCGCTGTCCTGATGGCGACCACCGGTTTCACGGTGCTGACCGGTGCCGCGAGCACCTCCCGGCTGGTCGCGAGCGGCTCCGTCGACGGGCAGTTCCGGCCGTCGTACGACATTCTGGTGCACCCTGCGGCACCGGTCACCGGCCTGCTGCATCAGGACCGACCCACCGCGGCCTACGGCGGCATCGCGCTGGAGCAGTGGCGGCAGATCGAACAGGTCCCCGGCGTCGAGGTGGCCGCCCCGCTGGCGATCCTCGGAATCGCCGACATCCAACCCGACCTGCGGGTGGACGTGACAGAGCAGGTCGACCGGGCGGCCGAGCGGCAGGTCATCGAGATCGCCCGCCGGATCAGCGGGGACCGCGGACTGAGCACGGTGACGGCCGCGCCGGCCTACATCTACGTGTCCCGGCGGCCCCTGGTGCCGCTGGCCGACCTGAACAGTCAGGCGTTCATCTACGCCGACGGCACCCGGGTTCGCCAGCCCACGTCCGCCGCCGAGTGCCCCGGCACCGGTGGCGGCGGCCCGCTGGAGGTGCAGCCGGACGGCCGGCGTCGGCAGGTGTGCGACATCGCGGCGGGCAGCTTCGACCCGGACGCCCGGCGCACCCAGGTCAGCACCATCGAGGCGTACCAGTTGCTCCCCGACGGCACCTTCCGGCGTGCCTCCGTATTCACCTCCGGCCGGCCGGCGTCAGTGGTGCCGGCGACCGCCCGGCTGGAGATCCAGCTGCCGTCGGTGGCACCGGCGGTGATCGCCGCGATCGATCCGGCGGCTGAGGCGCGCCTGGTCGGCCTCGATCAGGCGGTGCGTCAGGGCCGCTACCTGACCGGGGTCGACGCCGTCGCCTCGGCGGGCCGCGTCGCGGGGACTTCCGCCCTGCCGCCGAGCGGCCCGGCCGGCCGGACGCTGCCGGTGCTCGCCGCCGACACCCTCGCCGTGGACGAGCGGATGGACATCTCCGTGTCCCGGCTGACCGGCCGGGTCGCCGACCAGGTGCCCGGCACCGCGACGCAGGCGCTCTGGCCGCTGCTGAACGCCTCGGCAAAGGGGCCGTCGCAGGCGGCCCGGCACGACCTGGCGCGACCTACCGCGCCCGGCTCGATGCCGCAGTGGCCGAGCGCGCTCCACTCTCCGCCATGATGACCCTGCTCCGGCCTGGACCGCCGACCTACGCGCCGCAGCCGGACGGGAGCGACCAGCTGCTGCCCCGATCCGACGGGCCCGACGCGGCCGACCCGACGATCGACGACGCGTGGCGGGACTCGTGGCTCGCTACCGGCGGTGTCGCCACCGGGGATCCGGTGAGCCTGGTCGACCGGTC
Source organism: Micromonospora sp. C97 (assembly GCF_018070385.1). NCBI lineage: Bacteria > Bacillati > Actinomycetota > Actinomycetes > Micromonosporales > Micromonosporaceae > Micromonospora > Micromonospora sp. C97. Next base: position 109,910 of record NZ_JAGPXU010000018.1, on the reverse strand, counting down.
GGGGTGGTCGGTCGCCCCGGTGGGCAGTTTCACGCCCGACGCGCTCGAATCCGCCGCCGGCGCCGCGCAGCAGGCACTCGACCTCTACCGTCCGACCCCGCCGGTGGGTGCCGACGCGCGCTCGCGTGATCTGCTCGGCGACCGTCCACTGCTTGCCACAGACGACCCGCTCGGTTACCCGCGCCACCCGCCCAGCCTGGTGACCAGCCTGACCGCCGCCGGCGAGCTGTACGCGAGCGTCGCGCCGGCGTTGGCCGCCGCCCCGCTGAGTTCCGTGCGGATCCGGGTCGCCGGGATCGACCGGTTCGACGCGGTGGCCCGGGAGCGGGTCCGGATGGTGGCGGACGAGGTCGTACGGCAGACCGGCCTCACCGTCGAGGTGGTCCTGGGTGGATCGACGGTACGCAGTCCGGTGCTGCTACCCGCTGGCGAGTTCGGTCGCCCCGACCTGAACCTGGCGGAGGCGCGTACCCGCAAGGGTGTGGCGACCGAGATCGTCACCGCCGTCGATCGGAAGAACATCCTGCTGCTGGGGCTGCTGCTGGTGGTCTGCGTTCTGCTCGTCGGCAACGCGGTCTCCACGGCGGTTCGGGTCCGCAGACGCGAACTGGCCGTCCTGGCCTGCATCGGTTGGCCGGGCTGGCGGCTGAGCATGCTGATCCTCGCCGAGACCACGGCGCTCGGGCTGACGGCGGGCGTGCTCGGCGCCGGCCTGTCGGTGCTGCTCGGTCGGTTTGCCGGAGTGCAGGTCTCCGATGCGGTGACACTGCTGTGCGTGCCGCTCGCGGTGCTGCTGACCGCGGCGGCCAGCGCCCTGCCCGCACTGCGGGCCGCCCGGACCCGGTCGGCGGAGGCGCTACACCCGAGCGTGACACCGGCCCGACGAGCCGCGGCGGGAAGCCTCGCCGGGCTCGCGGTGGCCAATCTCCGACGGGCACCCGCGCGTACGATCGCCGGCGCGACGAGCCTGGCGGCGGGCGTCGGCGCGGTGACGCTGATCCTGGCGGCGCTCTGGGCGTTCAACGACGGCATGGTGGGTTCGCTGCTCGGTGAGGCGGTCTCCGTGCAGGTGCGCGACGTGGATCTGGTGGCGGTCGGCGGGGTGCTGCTGTTCGGGGTGCTCGGCGTGGCCGACGTGCTGTACCTCAACGTGCGGGAACGCTCGGCGGAGTTCGCCACGCTCCAGGCCGTGGGCTGGCCCGACCTCACGCTCAACCGCCTCGTGGTCTACGAGGCGCTCGGCGTCGGCGCGCTCGGCTGCGTCCTCGGGGTAGCCGCCGGTCTCGGCTCGGTCGCCCTGCTGGTCGGCCGGGTGGACGGACGGCTGGCGCTGGTGGCGCTGGCCGTCACGGGGGCGGCGCTGTTGCTCACCGTGCTCACCGCGCTCGTGCCGGCGATCCTGATCCGACGGTTGCCGATCGCCGATCTCCTCGGCGAGCAGTGACGAGGACTCGGGCCACGGCTCGCCGCTCCGGGGTCACCGGTCGGCGGCGTCAGCCTCGGGCAGCTCCTCCGGCTCGCTGATCCAGGCGGAGAAGACCGGCACCGCGTGCCACGGTCCGGTGCCACCGTCGCCCCGGGTGTCGGTGGCGACCGCCACGACGGCGTACGGGTGACCGAAGCGCAGCTCGGCGGTGCGGGCGACGCCCTCCGGCGGCAGACTGGTCAGCCCGAACATCCCGGTCACCGCCGCCGCCTCGAAGCCGTACCGGCCGAACCGGGCCATCGCCGTCTGTCGCGCCTCGACGTTCTCGATCGGCAGCGCCATCGTCTTCGCCACTGTTGCCGACGCGGCCGGGAAGCCGAGCGCCGGGGCGGTCAGGTCGTGCTCGCTGTGGGCCGACCAGCAGGGGAGTACGGCGTGGTGTCGCTCCTCGCGGCCGCCGGCGGCCCGGGTGCGTACCCGCTGCTCGGTGACCGTCCACAGGGGAGCATCGCCGAGCGGCAGGTCGAACAGGGATCGGCTGTCGGCCGGTTGCGCGCCGTCGGCCGCGCCGGCGCTGAGGTCGTACGCGACGGCCAGCACGTCGGCCGGCAGCACCTGCGGCGCGGCGGCCACCGAGACCACCACCAGCCCCGCGCCGTCGGTTGTCCGGGCCGGCGCGGCGTGCACGATCACGTCACCGGCCCGCGCGGTGGTGACGATGGCACACCGGTGGCCCTGGCTCGGGCTGCGCAGCGCCCGCCGCAACTGGCCGGCCCACGGGCTGCCGGCGCCGAGTGCGCGGGCGTCGGCGACGTCGAACGGGGTGGCCCAGGACACCCGGGTGGCCAACGCGCTGGCCAGGGCCAGCACCACGTCCGGCCCGACCCGCAGGGGGAACGCCTCGATCAGGCCGAGGGTGTGCTCACGCGCCCAGGCGTCCAACCCGGCCTGGTCGGGCAGGACGCCGACGGCGGTGGTGGTGGGCAGCGCGGCCCGCCACGCGGCCGGCCCGTTGACCTGCCCCGGCCGGTGCCAGAGCGCGGTGGCGGCCCCGACCAGCGGGTGCGGCGCGTCCAGCAGGGTTCGGGCGACCTCGGCGGCGTCCGCCGGGTCGGTGCCCAGGGCGTGCGTCAGGTCCCTGGTGGCCGGGTCGGAGGTGCCCGCCGCAGCGGCGCAGACCGCGAGCAACAACCAGGCTCCGAGCGGGGACGCGACGTGATGCCGGTCGCCGATCGTCGCGTGCAGCCGTGCGGCGTACGCGGAGAGGGGCCCGTGCAGCGCTGTCGTCATGCCCCTACTCTGCCCGCCGGCCTGGCTCACGACCACAGCTCGAACGGCTCGTCGATCTCCGTGCCGGCGAGGAACGGGGTGATCAGCCGAGGGAGCTGCCCGGGGTAGAACCGTTCCCGGCTGGCCACCACCTCGGGCAACGGCCACCAGCGGAAGCCGAAGTAGTCCTCCCGCTCGTAGTCGAGCCGGTGCGTCTCGTCCACGTCCGGGCCGGGGCCGGCCAGTCGGACGGCGACGACAACCTCGTCCTGCAGGTGCCGTACCTGGCGGTGCAGGAAGCTGGCCCGGCGCCGCCAGGTCGGCGCGCCCACCTGGTCGGCGCTGATCACGATGCCGGTCTCCTCCCGCAGCTCCCGCACCGCCGTGTCGCGATGGGTCTCACCGGGATCCATGCCGCCGCCCGGCAGCTCCCACCAGGTGCCCAACCGGGGGTGGTCCGGGTCCCGGGTGTGGAACAGCAGGACCCGTTCGGTGCCGTCGGTGACCACCAGCCGCACCGCACGTCGCTCAAGGATCGGCAGGTCGCGGGGGAGCTCGTCCATCGGGCCAGTCTGTCGCACCCGCCCGCCACGGCGGCGGGTAGGCTGCCCGCCGTGGCTGGTCTGTTGAGGAATGTCGCGGCGCGTATCTCCCGGGTGGGTGCGGTGATCCCGTCGCCCCGGCGTACCGGGCCGGCGCCCGCGCAGGTGGCTCGCCGTCGTCAGGTGAGCGCGTTGCAGCGTCGGGAGCTGACCTACGCCCCGGAGCGCGACGGTCAGGCCGACCCGGGCGAGATCGTCTGGACGTGGGTGCCGTACGAGGACGACCCCCGGCAGGGCAAGGACCGGCCGGTGCTGGTCGTCGGGCGCCACAGCCGGACCCTGTTCGGGCTGATGCTGTCCAGCCAGAGCGAGCGCGACGGGCAGCGGCACTGGTTCGCGCTCGGGCCGGGGGAGTGGGACCGCGACAACCGGCCGAGCTGGGTCCGGCTGGACCGGGTGCTCACCATGCGCGAGGACAGCATCCGCCGGGAGGGCGCCGTGTTGGACCGGCCCCGGTTCGACCGGGTCGGGCAGGCGTTGCGCGCTGGCTACGGCTGGCGCTGACCGCGCCGGGTCCGGCCGGGGCGGATCGGTAGCGAGCCGCGCGCCGGGCTTCCCCAGCGGTGGGGCACCTGGCGGTGAGGTCTATTCGCGGCTCGGGCCGACCCCGGCACCCTTCGCGTCCGGCGGCGGGTAGGGCTGGTCGGCAAGGAGCCGGGCCAGGTGTGCGGTGTTGAGCGCCAAAGCCTTGGTGGTGCGGCCGGTGGTGTCGGGCTTGGGGCCGGCGTCGCGGTAGTCCACTGTGTGCAGTGCCTCGCCGACCCAGTAGGTCGCGGCGGCGGCGGCAATGGTGAACCCGACCTCGTTGAGTGCCTGCTGCACCTCGCCGATGGTGTGGTGGGCGCCGTCCTCGTTGCCGACCACGGCGACGCCGGCCACCTTGCCGTAGGTGCGGAGGCGGCCCTTGGCGTCGGTCTCGGAGAGTTCGGCGTCGAGGCGTTCGAGGACCATCTTGCAGACGCTGGAGGGCTGACCGAGCCAGATCGGCGTGGCGATGATCAGCACCTGGGCTGCCATCAGTTTGGCGCGGATGGCCGGCCAACCGTCGCCGTCGCCCTCGTCCGTGGACACCCCGAAACGCACATCGTGATCGACTACCCGGATCATTTCGCCCTCCACGCCCTGCGTGGCCAACTCGGCGAGCACTTCCCGACCGAGCTGCTCGGCGCTCGACGGCGCGGGCGACGGTTTGAGGGTGCAGTTGAGTACGAGGGCGCGGATGGTCGCCACGTCGGTTCCTCTCGGCGGTCGTAGCTGGTGCCGGTATCCCATACCCGGATAGGACGTCTCAGAACACCCCGGCGACCGGCAAAACCGCTGGGTCGGTGGCCGGAGCGCTGGCATGGTGTCCGCATGGAGCAGGACGACGCGCGGCAGGTGGCCGAACAGGTACGAACGGGCTTCGGCCTGCGCCTGTCCACGATGGAGCGGGTCACCTCCGGCGCTGACCAGCATGCCCGACTGTGGCTGGCTCAGGCCGCCGACGGCTGTCGGTACGCGGTCAAGCTGAGCGGTGGCGGCACCCCGGCCGGCCTGGTCGTGACGGCGTACCTGGCCGGACAGGGGGTGCCGGGCATCGCCGCGCCGCTGCGGTCCGTCGGCGGACGGCTGTCCATCGACCACGACGGCCGCCGCCTCTCGGTGGTGCCGTGGGTCTCCGACCAGCGGGCGCTCGACGGCCCGATGACCGACGCGCACTGGCGGGCGTACGGCGAGGTGCTGGCCGCCGTGCACGCGGTGCCGGTGACCGAGGAGCTCAGCCGGTTGCTGCGGACGGGCGGGGCGGCGTACCCCTCGATCGTGACCGCGACCCGGGCGGTGGCCGAGCGGCTGCGCGACCCGGACCCGGGGGATCTCGCGGACCCGCTGGTCGCGGACCTGGTGGGGGTGTGGTCAGCGGTGGCGGACCGGCTGCGGTTCCTGATCCGTGAGGTCGAGCGCCGCGCGGCCGAGCAGCGCGACCGGCCCGGCTCGCACGTCGTCTGCCACGGTGACCCGCACCTGGGCAACCTGCTGCTCGGCGCGGACGGGCAGGTCTGGCTGATCGACTGGGACGACGCGGTGCTCGCCCCGCCCGAGTGCGACCTGATGTTCGTGCTCGGCGGGGTGCTCGCCTTCGCGCCGATCACTCCCGACCAGCAGCGGGCCGTGCTCGCCGGCTACGGCACGACCGAGGTCGACAGGGCGCGCCTGGCCTGGTTCCTCGCGGTCCGCGCGCTCGACGACCTCAGCGACTGGACCCGGCAGGCGTTGGACCTCGACGCCGAGGCGGCCGACCGGAGCCGCGCGGCGCGGATCGTGCGTGGGCTGGTGTCACCGGTGGGTCTGGTCAGCCTCGCCGACACGGCGTTGCGCGACCTCGACCGACAGCGCTGAGCGGCGGCAGGCCGGCTACGGCGGGCCCGTCGGCTACGCGGGCAAAAAGGAAGGCAAAGAGCGAACACGCTCCCTGCCACCTCCAACATATATCGCACCCCTGGCCTTGCGGCAAGACCCGGGTGGTGCAGCAGAATCTCCAGCCGACGCCCAAATCTGGGAAAATCGGGGGATTCCATGATCGATGTGATCATTGCTGGCGGTGGGCCGACCGGCTTGATGCTGTCCAGCGAGTTGCGACTGCACGGGTTGCACGTGCTGGTGCTGGAGAAGGAGACCGAGCCGACGAGCCACGTGCGCGCGCTCGGCCTGCACGCACGCAGCATCGAGGTGCTGGACCAGCGAGGTTTACTGGAGCGGTTCCTCGCGGTCGGGCAGCAGCACCCGGTCGGGGGCTTCTTCGCCGCGATCTCCAAGCCGTCGCCGGGCGGGCTGGACACCGCGCACGGGTACGTCCTCGGCATCCCGCAGACCGTCACCGACCGCCTGCTGAGCGAGCACGCCAACGAGGTCGGCGCCGAGATCCGGCGCGGCAGCGAACTGGTCGGGCTGAGCCAGGACGACAGCGGGGTGACGGTGCGGCTGGCCGATGGCACCCAGCTGCGTGCCCGCTACCTCGTCGGCTGCGACGGCGGTCGCAGCACCGTACGCGGGCTGCTCGGCGTCGGCTTTCCCGGCGAGCCCAGCAGCGTCGAGACCCTGCTCGGTGAGATGGAGGTGGGGGTGCCGCCGGAGGCGGTGGCCGAGGTGGTGGCCGAGGTCCGCAGGACCCATCTCCGATTCGGTCTCGGGCCCCTCGGGGACGGGGTGTACCGCGTCGTCGTCCCGGCCGAGGGGGTGGTCGAGGACCGCACGGTGCCGCCGAGCATCGAGGACTTCAAACGCCAACTGCTGGTGTACGCGGGCACCGACTTCGGCGTGCACTCACCGCGCTGGCTCTCCCGCTTCGGTGACGCCACCCGGCTGGCCGAGCGGTACCGGGCCGGCCGGGTGCTGCTGGCCGGCGACGCGGCGCACATCCACCCGCCGACCGGTGGGCAGGGGCTCAACCTCGGCATCCAGGACGCGTTCAACCTCGGTTGGAAGCTGGCCGCCGAGATCGCCGGCTGGGCGCCGCAGGGGCTGCTGGACAGCTACCACAGCGAACGTCATCCGGTGGCCGAGGACGTCCTGACCAACACCCGGGCGCAGATGCTGCTGCTCTCACCGGAGCCGGGGCCCCGCTCGGTGCGCCGACTGTTGTCCGAGCTGATGGACTTCGACGACGTCAACCGGTACCTGATTGAGAAGGTCACCGCGATCGGGGTCCAATACGACTTCGGCGAGGGCCACGACATGCTCGGTCGTCACCTGCGTGACGTACGGCTGAAGCGCGGGCGTCTCTACGAGCTGATGCACCGGGGCCGCGGCCTGCTGCTCGACCAGACCGGTCAGCTCTCGGTCGCCGGTTGGGCGGAGCGGGTCGACCATGTCGTCGATGTCAGCGAGGAGTTGGACGTGCCCGCGGTGCTGCTACGGCCGGACGGCCACGTGGCGTGGGCTGGCGACGATCAGAGCGACCTGCTCGGCCAGCTGTCCAGGTGGTTCGGCGCGCCGGTCGCCTGAGCGGTCAGCGCTCGGTGAGGAACGCGCTGTCGACCAGTTGGCGGGGCGACCGGGCGCCCCCGAGGCTCTTGGCCTGGTACATGGCCGCGTCGGCGCGGCTGAGCGCGTCGGTGAGCTGGGCCGGGCCGGTCACCGGGGCCAGCCCGACGGAGGCGGTGACCCGGACGCTGCACCCGCTCAGCCGGATCGGCGCGGCGACGGTCTCGCTGAGCCGGCGGGTCGAGTGCTCGATCCAGCGGCGGTCGACGGTGGGGCTGGAGAGCAGACCGGCGAACTCGTCGCCGCCGAGGCGGGCCACGAGGTTGTCCCCGGCGAAGCCGGCGAGCCGCTCGGCCACACTGATCAGCACCTGGTCGCCGGCGGCGTGCCCGTACCGGTCGTTGATCTGCTTGAAGTCGTCCAGGTCGAGCACCACGGCGATCAGCGGCTGGCCGGCGGCGTCGGTGAGCAGGGCGGCCGCCAGGCGGTAGAAGGCGCGTCGGTTGGGCAGCCCGGTGAGCGGGTCGTGGCTGGCGGCGTGCCGCTCGGCGGCCAGCTCGGCCTGGAGGTGGCTGATCTCGGCCTCGGCGCGCACCGCCCGGCGGCGTAGTTGCCAGGAGGAGAGCAGCGCGCCGGCCGCGCAGACGCCGGAGGCGACACTCATCGGATCCGGCACGAACCCTCCCATCGCCGCGACCGCCTCCAGCCTTCGGTTGACGCGGCGCGCCGCGTCGGGCCCAGTTTTGCCTGATCGTTGCCCGTGTGGGGGTAACACAAAGTGAACGGATGGGCACCGATCATGTGCGTTATCATGCTCGCCGTCGGATGCAGATGCAATAGCAGATGCACGTGCAGAACCGTCCAATGTCGATACCGCACCCCCTCGCCGTTACCGCTCCTCCCACGGCCACCGGCGGGCTCGTAACAGAAAGACGCCTCCATGCATCAGCCACCCAATGGCGTACCGATCCCTCAGTTGCCCCCGCTGAGCTGGCAGAAGAGCCGCCGCAGCAATCCCAGCGGCAACTGCGTCGAACTCGCCGAGCTGCCCGGGGGAGCGGGCATAGCGGTCCGCAACTCACGACACCCGGAGGGGCCGGCCCTGATCTACACAGTGGACGAGATCGCCGCCTTCGTTCTCGGCGCGCGGGACGGTGACTTCGACCACCTGATCAACTGACCGTCGGTTGTCCCGGCGACGGGACTTATTCACCGACGTGGAGGAGTTCATCTCACTGTCGGTCCATGGCATGCTTACACGTCGGCCGGGCCGGGGCGCCCGGCCGCCGTGGGTCGGTGTCCGGAGGTCCGCACGTGACGATGGTTCCCGCCGAGGGTGGCCCGACAACCGGGCCGACCGTGCTGCGCATGCTGCTCGGCGCCCAACTGCGCCGCCTCCGGGAGTCCAGCGGGGTGACCCGGGAGGGCGCCGGTTGGGAGATCCGCTCCTCCGAATCCAAGATCAGCCGGATGGAGCTGGGCCGGGTCGGCTTCAAGGAGCGCGACGTCGCCGACCTGTTGACGCTCTACGGCGTCACCGACGAGCACGAGCGCGACGCCCTGCTCAAGCTCGCGCGGGACGCGAACAGCCCCGGCTGGTGGCACCGCTACGGCGACGTGTTGCCGTCCTGGTTCCAGTCGTACCTGGGCCTGGAGGCCGCCGCCGCGCTGATCCGTAGCTACGAGGTGCAGTTCGTGCCCGGCCTGTTGCAGACCCCGGAATACGCCCGGGCGGTGGTGCTGCTGGGGCACGGGACGGCCGGTCCCGGCGAGATCGACAGGCGCGTCGCGTTGCGGATGCAGCGTCAGCAGCTGCTGCACCGGGAGAATCCGCCGCAGCTCTGGGCCGTGGTGGACGAGGCGGCGCTGCGCCGGCCCATCGGTGGCACCGAGGTCATGCGCGGTCAGCTGACCGCGCTCATCGAGGCGACCAAGTCGCCCCACATCCGACTCCAGGTGATCCCGTTCGCCGCCGGCGGTCACGCCGCCGCCGGGGGCGCCTTCACCATCCTGCGCTTCGGCGACCAGGAGCTGCCCGACATCGTCTACATCGAACAGCTCACCAGCGCCATCTACCTCGACAAGCGCGACGACCTGGATTACTACGCGGTGGCGATGGAACGGCTCTGTGTCGAGGCCGAGCCGCCGGAGCGTACGGCGGAGATCCTCGACCGGCTGCTGGACGACACGTACCCCGTCTGATCCTCCGCCGCGCCGGCCCCGCGGGCGGGGTCCCTCAGTTCACGTATTGACCGACGCCGACCGGTCGGGCTAGTCTCTGTATCGATACAGACTGGATCGATACAGAGAGGTGCCGGTGAAGCCAACACTGCAAGCCGTGGCCGACGCCGTCGGCGTCTCCCGCAGCACCGTGTCCAACGCCTACAGCCGCCCCGACCAGCTCTCCGCCGCCCTGCGCGAGCGGATCCTGGACGCCGCCCGGCAACTCGGCTACCCCGGCCCCAACCCCACCGCGCGCTCCCTGCGTCGAGGCTTCGTCGGGTCGATCGGGGTGCTGTTCACCTCGCAACTGTCGTACGCCTTCACCGACCCGTTCGCGGTCCGCTTCCTCGCCGGTGTCGGCGCGGCGGCCGAGCGGCACGGCACGAGCATGCTGCTGGTGCCGCTGCCGCCGGCGGTGACCGACGCCCGGCGGGCGGTGGAGAACGCCGCCGTCGACGGGTTCTGCGTCTACTGCGTCGCCGACGAGGAATGGGCGTTGGACGTCATCCGTCACCGCGGGCTGCCGTACGTCAGCACGGCGCCCCGCGACAACGCCGGCGCCGACGAACGGTACGTCGGCATCGACGAGCGGGCCGCCGCGCGCAGTGCCGCCGCGCACGTCGCCGGGCTCGGGCACCGTCGGGTGGCGTTGCTCGCCGACTCCGTGCTGCCCGACGCGCCGGCCGGCCCGCTCACCGTGGCCGGGGTCGACCAGGTGCCGCATCCGACCACCCGGGGCCGGCTCGCCGGGTTCGCCGACGCCTTCGCCGAGGTCGGCGTCGGCTGGGCGGAGTTGACAGTCGTCAACGCGCCCGGCAACAGCCGCAAAGCGGCGGCGGCGGCCATCGCCGAACTCTTCGACCAACCCGCACCGCCGACCGCCGTGCTGGCCGGCTCCGACGTCCTCGCGCTCGGTGTGCTGGACGCCCTGGCCGCGCGGCCGGCCCATGATCGTCCAACCGTCTCGGTGACCGGCTTCGACGACGTCCCCGAGGCCGCCGCGGCCGGTCTCACCACCGTCCGGCAACCGGCCGAGGAGAAGGGCCGGATCGCCGCCGAACTCCTGCTCGACCCGCCCGCGGACCCCGCGGCCGGTCACGTGTTGCTGCCCACCGCACTCGTCGTCCGGGACTCCACCGGACCTGTCCCGAGGAGTTGACCATGGAACTGCCCACCGGATACGTCACCGCGCTCGACGCCATGAACCGGCACGTCAACTCGGCCCGACCGGACGCCCCGGTCCAGGTCGAACACCCCCGCCGGGCACTGCTCGCGCCGACCCGGGTGGCCACCGCCCTCGCCCTGCGCCGGCTCGCCGACCGCATCCAACCGCGACCGCTGCCGGGCACCCCGCGCTGCTCCTGACCCGAACCAACCCCATTCCGGTACGCACGGGACGATCAGTACGGGTTCGGGCACGCAGAGTGGTCGACAGCGGCGTTGCCAGGCAGACTGGGGAAGCCATGTCTCCGCTCCGGCCCACCCTCCGCCTCCACGACCGCTACGTGCTGCACGAGCGGATCGGTCTCGGTGGCATGTCCGAGGTGTGGCGCGGCGACGACGAGGTGCTCGGGCGGCCGGTGGCGATCAAGGTGCTCGCCGGGCAGTTCGCCACCGACCCGCAGCTGCGGGCCACCATCCAACGCGAGGCCCGCGCGGCCGCCCGGCTGACCCACCCCCACGTCACCCAGGTGTACGACTACGCCGAGGCGACCCTGGCCGACGGCGTCGTCGTGCCGTACCTGGTGATGGAACTGGTCGACGGTCACAACCTGGCTGACCGGCTACGGTCCGGGCCGATGCCCTGGCCGGAGGCGGTCCGGATGGCCGGGCAGATCGCCGCCGCGCTGGCCGCCGCGCACCGCATCGGCGTCGTGCACCGCGACGTCAAGCCCGGCAACGTCATGCTCACCGACACCGGCGCCAAGGTGCTCGACTTCGGCATCGCCGCGCTCGGCGGCCTCGACAGCCAGTCCGGCGAACCGGTGATGGGCACCCCCGCCTACTTCGCCCCGGAACGGCTCACCGCCGGCCCACCCGACCCGGCGAGCGACGTGTACGCCGTCGGCGCGCTGCTCTACCGCACCCTCACCGGGCAGGCGCCACTGCCCGTGCAGAGCTGGGAAGACGCCCTGGAGGTGCACCGGCGGGGCACCCCGGTGCCGCCGCTGCGGGTGCCCGGCCTCCCCGCCGACATCGCCCAGCTGACCGTCGCCTGCCTGGCCGCCAACCCGGCCGACCGGCCGAGCGCCGCGCAGCTGGCCCGCCGCTTCGGCGCCGGTCAGCCGGTCGAGCCGCCCACCGAGCTGCTGCGCGTCCGGCCGGCCGCCCACCCGCCAACCCTGATCGACCGGTCGGTTCTGGCGCGCCCCGTCCCGGCTCCCGCCGTGCCGGCCCGACGTCGACAGCGTCGGCCCCTCGCCGCGCTCGTCGCGGCCGTGCTGGCCGTGCTGGTCGGCGTCGGCGCCCTGTTCGCGCAGAATCCGTTCGACAACCCGGGCACACCCGACCCGGCAGAGATCGCCGAGGCGCCCTCGACCTCCGCGCCGGCCCCCGCGCCCACGACGCAGTCGCCGACGCCGGCCGCACCGTCCACGCCGTCCGTGCCCCCCGCCAGCACCGCACCGCCGACGGGCGGGCAGCAGATACCGGTCAGCTTCCGGGAGGTGACCAGCGAGTTCGCCGCCGTCCTCGCCACCGCCGTCGCCCGCGGCGACGTCGACCCGAAGACCGCCGAAGACCTGCGCGACGACCTCGCTGACCTCAACCGCCGCAATAGCAGGGACCGCGCCAAGCGCGTCGACGACCTGCGGGACCGCATCGCCGAGTTGGTACGACGAGACCGCCTACCAGCGCAGACGGGCGCGAAGCTGGACGCTCTGCTCACCCAGGCGGGCGGCTCCTCCTTCGGCCGTACGGACGACTGATACCTCCGTCGATACCGCTGGCATGATGTCCCGATGCGGACACGTCTGATCTTCGTGCGACACGGCGAGTCGGTCCACCAGCTCGAAGGAATCGTCGGTGGGCCGCGTGGTTGTCGGGGCCTCACCGCCCTCGGCCACGAGCAGGCACACCACCTGGCCAACCGGCTCACCGGTGAGGTCGCCGCCGACGGGCCGGTGGCGGTCTACTCGTCGGTGCTGCGCAGGGCCGTCGAGACCGCGCAGCCGATCGGTGCGGCGTTCGGCGTCCGGCCCGTGGCCGACTGTGGTCTCTGCACCTGGCACACACCCCCGTACGCCGACGGCCTGCCGACCGCCCTCTTCCGCACCGACCACGCGGTGGCGGGCGGCGGCGTGTTCCGTCCGTTCGAGGAGGGCAACGAGAGCTGGGCCGAACTGGTGGTCCGCGTCAGCCGCGCGATCATGGAGATCGCCCACCGGCACCGGGGCTCCACAGTGGTTCTGGTCGGCCACAGCGAGACCGTCGAGGGCGCGTTCCACGCGCTCGGCGCGCAGCCGGTCTTCCGGGCGTTCGACCTGGACGTGCCCCCGGCCTCGATCACCGAGTGGACCACCGACCACGACCCCGGCGGGTGGCCACCGGCCCGCTGGACGCTGCGGCGTTTCGGCGACAACGGCCGGTGGGCTAGAGCGTGATCCAGTACCGCCGTGCGGAACCGGGTTCGGTGTCCCGGATCTCCTCGGGGACGCCGCCGTGGTGCTCGATCGTCGCCGCCGACGCGACGTTGTCCGCCGCGCAGACCAGCAGCACCCGACCCAGCCCGAGGGCCCGGGCCGTACCGAGCATCCGGCCCAGTGCCCACGTCGCCAGCCCACGCCGACGCGCGGACGGCCGGATGCCGTAACCGATGTGGCCCGCGACCCGCAACAGGCGGTCGTCGGGCCGGTGGCGAAGCGCGATCCCGCCGAGCACCCGGTCTTCCTCGACGATCCACCGGTACGTGCACACCGGGCCGGCGTCCGGCCGTTTCCCCGGGTCGGACTGGTCGGCCAGCCGGGTCACCCAGGCCGCGAAACCCTCCGGCGAGCGCACCTCATCTGTCGACCGCAGCCCGAACCCGTCCTCGTGCGGGCCAGGACCCCACTCGTCGTGGGCCGCCAACCAGGGGGCGTGCAGGCGGACGGTCGGTGCGACCAACTCGGGCATGCGTCGAGGCTATTCGGCGTTCACGATCTGCTCACGCAGGATCTCCGCGTGCCCGCAGTGCTGCGCCAGCTCCCGCAGCACGTGCAGGTACACCCAGCGCAGCGGCAACGGGCCACGGCGGTTGCCGCGAAGCACGTCGTCGAGGCCCAGGCCGGACGTGGCCCGGCGGGAGGCTTCGCAGGCTTCCCGGTGCGCGCGCTGGATGCTGGCGATCGTGTCGCCGTCATCGAGGATGAACGACTCGTCCGGCGTGGCGGGGATGCCGATCTCCGAGCGGGGTCGACACGTGACGGCCTCGTCGAACCAGACCTTCTCCACGAACGCGGCGTGCTTGACCAGGCCCAGCAACGTGGTCCGGGACGCCACCAACGAGCGGCGCGCCTGCTCCTCGGTCAACCCGTCCAGACAGCCGTTGAGCGCCCTGCGGTGCTCGTCGATGAACGCCTCGAACTGCGTCTGCGCTGACTGGCCGACGACATCATCGGCGAAGGTACCCGGGAAGGCGGTCATTCCCGAAGCATTACAAGGTCATCGCCGGTGCGCAAACACATTGGTCAGCCGATGCTGACGCTGACCGACCCGCCCGGGTCGGTGCCCGCGCGGGCGAAGACCCTGCCGTCCGGCGTCCAGACGCCCGAGCGCCCGGCCGCCTCACGGAAACCGCCGCCGGTCGACCCGGCGAAGCTCGCCACCGCCACCCAGACCCGGTGCGCGGTGGCGATCCGGTGCGCCCGCTGGTCCGTCACGGCGGCGTCGCGGGCGGACTCCAGGACGCCCCCCGCGTACACGTCGATCCCGAGCGCCGCGGTCCGCGCCGCGTGCGCGACCACGCCGGTGTCCTTGCAGATCGCCAAACCCACCCGCCAACCGTCCACATCGAGCACGGCCGGCGCACCGCCGGGCCGGAACCGGCGGGCTTCCGCGTCCCCCAGCCACATCTTCCGGTACGCCACCGTCGCACCGCCGCCGGTCACCGCCAGCATCGCGATGTGCTCGCCCGCGACCGGCGCACCGACCAGGGCCAGCGCGTTCGTCTCGGCGCACGCCTCGACCAGTGGCGTCAACAGCGGGTCGTCGACCGACACGACCGGCGCGTCCAACTCGTACCCGGTCAGCGACAGCTCCGGAAAGACCACCAACCGGGCACCCGCCGCGCGGACCGCGGCGGCGTGCGCCCGCGCGTTTGCCGCGACATCCAGGGGTACGCACAGCGGCTGCACCACCGCGAGCCGTAACGGGGTGCGGCTTTCCACACCCCCACCGGTGTGGTCGCCCCGCGCAGCCGGGCGGTCGGCCTCATGGTCGGTTCTCAGGATGACTTCGTAACGTGGGCGCATGATTCGAACGTCCCACGCCGTGTTCGCCACCGGAACCCCCGCCGCCGCAGCGGAACCACCGCAGGACGGGATCGTCGGCTACGTCACTGACCTGGTGGAACGACTCGGCGGGCCCGGTGCCGGCCTGGCGGTGGCGTTGGAGAACCTCTTCCCGCCGATCCCCAGTGAGGTGATCCTGCCGCTGGCCGGGTTCGTCGCCGCGCAGGGCCGGATGAGCCTCTTCGGTGCGATTTTCTGGACCACGCTGGGCTCGGTGCTGGGCGCGCTCGCGCTCTACCTGATCGGCGCGGCGCTGGGACGCGATCGCATGCGCGCCATCGTGGCCCGGCTTCCCCTGGTGAAGCTCAGCGACGTGGACCGGACCGAGGCGTGGTTCCTGCGGCACGGCGTGAAGGCCGTCTTCTTCGGCCGGATGATCCCGATCTTCCGGAGCCTGATCTCCATTCCGGCCGGCGTGGAGCGGATGCCGGTGAGCACATTCCTGCTCTACACCACCCTGGGCAGCCTGATCTGGAACACCACCTTCGTGCTCGCCGGCTACCTGCTCGGCGACAACTGGCACCTCGTCGAGGGCTACGTCGGCACGCTCCAGAAAGTGGTGATCGTGGTCTGCGTGGCGGCGGCGGCCTGGTTCGTCGGGTCCCGCGTGTTGAAGGCCCGCCGCGCCGCCCGCAACCCCGAGCCGACCGAACCCGAGCAGAGCGCACTGAACGGGGTGCCCGACCCGGGTGGTCGCGGCACGCTCTACCGCAGCGGATCGTGGGCCTCCGACGAGCGCTAGTCAGCGCCACTGGTGTCTCTGCTCCTTGCCTTCGCTCGGCTGCCCTGATGCGCCAGCCGGGGCACTTCGCGGGCGCGGCAGGTGACGCGGACCGTGCGGAACCGGCTCGGCCCGAAAGGCGGATGAGATGGCGGCGCAACAGCGAACCGGCAGGTGGTGGCTTCGACTGCCGGTCGGCGTCGCCGCCGGAACCGCGACGGCCGCCGTCGAGTTCGTCTTCCTCGTCGTCGCGGCCGTCGCGTTCACCGGGTGCGCGTTCGCGCCGGCCGCCGGCCGTCGGATCACCGGCCTGACCAGCAGGTACGCGGGATGGCTGGTGCGGATGGAACATCGCCGCCTCGTCGGGCTGCTCGCCGCGGCGGATCTGCCCGCGCCGAACGCCGTGGCGATCCGTCGCCAGGTCGGCTACCTGGCCGCCCGACTGCTTCCCGGCACGCTCGGCCTGCTGGCGTACGCAGTGCTCGGCGTCGGCGTGGTGCTCGCCGGGATCGTGCTGACCGCGGCGGTGCGCGGAGAGCTGACAGTCCTCGACGCCGTGTCCCAGATCGCCGTCGGGGCGGTGTTGCTACTGCTCAACGGTCAGGCCGTCGCCAGCATCGCCGCACTGGACGTCCGGCTGGCCCACCGACTGCTCGGCCCGGGAAGCCGAGCGGAGCTGACCCGGCGGGTCCACGAGCTGACCACCAGCCGGGCCGGGGTCATCTCCGCCGTCGACGCCGAACGGCAGCGCATCGAACGCGACCTGCACGACGGCCTCCAACAGCGGCTGGTCGCCCTCGGCATGCTGCTCGGCCGCGCCCGGCGTACCCGCGACACCGACCGCACACACGCACTGCTCCTCCAGGCGCACGAGGACGTGCAGCGCGCCATCGAGGAGTTGCGCCAGGTGGCGTGGCGCGTCTACCCGTCGGCGCTCGACGGTGGCGATCTGGGCGAGGTGCTGACCATCGTCACCCGCGGCTCAGAGGTCCCGGTGCGGATCCGGTACGAGCTACCCGTCCGCCCCCAGCGGCAGACTGAGACGGTGCTGTACTTCGTGGCCTGCGAGGCGCTCACCAACGCCGCGAAACACGCCGCCGCTAACCTGGTCACCGTCGAGATCGGCGTACAGGATGGGTGGATCCGGATGCGCGTGCACGACGACGGCGTCGGCGGCGCCGACCCGACCGGGCGCGGATTGTCCGGGCTGGTGCGGCGGGTCGCCGCGCTGGACGGCCGGCTGACGGTCACCAGCCCGGCCGGCGGTCCGACGACGGTGCTGACGGAGTTGCCGTGCGACTAGTCCTCGCCGAAGACTCGACGCTGCTCCGGGAGGGTCTGACCCGGCTGCTCGCCGACGAGGACCACGAGGTGCTCGCGGCGGTCGGGACCGCCGCCCACCTGGTCGAGGCGGTCGAACGGTCCCGTCCCGACGTGGTCGTCACCGATGTCCGGATGCCACCCACCCACACCGATGACGGGCTGCGGGCCGCACTGGAGATCCGTCGCCGGTGGCCCGACACCGGCGTCCTCGTGCTCTCCCAGTACGTGGAGCGGCGGTACGCCGGGCGGCTGCTCGCGGATCGCCCCGAGGGGGTCGGCTACCTGCTCAAGGACCGGGTCGCCCAGGTGGACGACTTCCTCGACGCACTCGACCGGGTCGCCGCCGGCGGCACCGCCCTCGACCCGGAGGTGGTCCGTCAGGTGGTGGCCGGCTCGGAGCGGCCCGAACCGCTCGGTCGGCTCACCCCCCGGGAACGGGATGTGCTGCACGAGATGGCCCAGGGGCACACCAACCTCGCCATCGCCCAACGGCTGCACGTGTCGCAGAGCGCGGTCGAGAAGCACGTCAACGCCATCTTCGACAAACTCGACCTGGCCCACACAACCGGCTACAGCCGGCGGATCCTCGCCATCCTGCGCTACCTGGACACCTGACCCACCCCGCACCGAACGCCGCCCGCCACGGAACCGAGCCCCGTGGCCAGCGCTTTGCGCCGGCCCATGGCCGGCCGTCTGGCATGCACGCCGGTCCGTGCCGGCATGCGGAGCCAGGCCGGCCGTGGGTGGGCCGGGCCGCCATGATCGACTCGGGTTTCATGAAGTCGGGGTGTCCCGGCGTCCCGGATACCCCGGTTTCCGTGAACCCGAGTGGATCACGGGCGTGCGGGCCGCTTCGGTGCCGTGGGGCCGTTGTCGTGTGGGCGGTGTGTCGGGTTATGGGGGGTTGGGGGTGGTGGCCGGGCGCACCCGCAGGCGGGAATCGTGGCCGGGCCGGGGTCGTTACACACCCTGACGATCGCAGCAGCACCTCCCGCCGCCCGGTCTTCACGGGTGCGGGATCTGAGGTCCGGCAGGGTGGAATGCCCCCCGCCACCCGGTCGTTATGGTCCCCACGATCGACCGCAGGCACCGCCTCCCCGTGGGTGCCGACGGGATGGGCCACCCCCGGAATGACCCCGGCCCTCCGGTCGTTACACCTGGACCCCGGCGCCATGAGCCCCGCGCCCGTGAAGTCGCCGACCGACGCCCCTGAAGGCGTCACCCCCAGACTTTCCCCTTGTTATGTGCAGCGCCGGACGAGGTGCTCACACCCGTGCGTCCCCCCGACGTGTGGGTGTTCCTACCCCCGAAGGAGCTACCCCCATGAACACGATCTTCCGTAAGAGCATGCTGTCCGTTGCTGGTCTCGCGTTCGCCGGTGGCGTCTTCGCCGGCCCGATCGCCGCCCACGCCAACCCGGTAGTGGACGCCAAGCCCGCCGCCACTGCGGTGGCCGTGCAGTCGGCGCCGAAGCCGCAGGGCGACCAGTCGCACATCACCCTCAACGACGAGCAGAGCGCCAACGTCAAGGCGATCATCGCCGCCACGAAGAAGGCCGGCCTGCCCGAACGCGCCGCGGTCATCTCGATCGCGACGAGCCTGCAGGAGTCCAAGCTGGAGAACCTCGGTCACCTCGGCGACGCCAACGATCATGACTCGCTGGGCCTGTTCCAGCAGCGCCCGAGCTCGGGTTGGGGTACGCCGGAGCAGATCACCGACCCCGAGTACTCCACGACCGCGTTCCTCAAGGGCCTCAAGCAGGTCGACGGGTGGCAGGACATGCCGCTGACCCAGGCCGCGCAGACCGTGCAGGTCTCGGCGTACCCGGACGCCTACGCCCAGTGGGAGCAGCAGGCCACCGACCTCGTCGCCCAGCACTGGAACAGCTGACCACCAGCACACCCGCACCACCGCACGGTAGAACCGTGAGAACACCGACCGCTGGCCGGCACCCGCAACCCGGGGTGCCGGCCAGCGGCGTTTGCGTTGCCGCCGGCCCGCCGGGACGCCCGCCCCCGGGACGCCGACCACCGACCGCCGCAGCGGGCCGCAACGGGAGATGCCGCGCTGAAGGGCTCCTCGGCGGAGGCGGATGGCGTCATCAAGCGGCGTTCGTTTCCAGATCTTGGACAGTTTCCGTTAGCGCAGAACGGAAACTGTCCAAGATCTCGCGGCGTGCTCCGCTGGCCGCACGATCCGCTGGCCGCTGGCCGCTGGCCGCTGGCCGCTGGCCGCTGGCCGCTGGCCGCTGGCCGCTGGATCGGCTGGCCGCTGGATCGGCTGGCCGCCCGTGCGGCGGGGCGATCGGCGGGGGCGTCGGACGGGGTCCGCGGGACTGTCGGGTGGTGCGTGCATGGACGCGGCGGGTGCGGGAACAAGGTGGGGGTCCGGCTGGTTGAGGACAGTGTCGGTGTGACTCAGTGTCCCCGGGCCTCACCTAATATCGCCTTCGCGGAATACCGTTCGGCTGGAGCCGCGTCGTGCCACTCGCCGAGAGGCGACCTGCACACCGACACCAGTGCCGCCCCCGGCTCACCGGCCGGGGGCGGCACTGTCTGTGCTCATTCGTCAGAGCGTCGCGGCACAATGTCCGGGTGACTGAGACGCTGCCGTGGTCTGAGCAGTCAGGCGTACTCGTACTCCCCAGTGGGGCGTTGGTGCGCGGACGCCGCATCGTTGCCGCGACCTCGCCCGCCGACTTCGCCGTGCTGCTGGCCCCTGGTCCGGAGCCGGCCTGGCCGCACCGGCGGATCCGGTGGCCCGACTTCTGGGTACCGCTCGACAGCGCCGATGCCCTCGACGCCCTGCGGGAGGCGCTGCGGCGGGCGCACGATGGTGAACGCGTCGAGGTGGCCTGTCGCGGTGGGGTGGGCCGCACCGGGACGGCCCTGGCCGCGCTGGCGATCCTCGACGGTTTGCCGGTCGAGCGGGCCGTGCCGTGGGTTCGGGCTGGCTACCACCCGAAGGCGGTGGAGACCCCCTGGCAGCGGCGCTGGCTGCGCCGCGTCAGCTGACCGCCGGGTCGGTGACGTACTCGCGGAGGTGTCTGGCGGTGAGGGTGCCGCCGGTGGCGACCAGTTCGGCTGGTGTGCCGGTGAAGACGATGCGGCCACCGTCGTGGCCGGCGCCGGGGCCGAGGTCGATGAGCCAGTCGGCGTGGGCCATGACCGCCTGGTGATGCTCGATGACGATCACCGTGTTGCCGGCGTCGACCATGCGGTCGAGCAGGGCCAGCAGTTGGTCCACGTCGGCCAGGTGCAGACCGGTGGTCGGCTCGTCCAGGACGTACGTGGTGGTGTTCTCGGCGAGGTGGATGGCGAGCTTGAGGCGTTGCCGCTCCCCGCCCGAGAGGGTGGTCAGTGGTTGGCCGAGGCTGAGGTAGCCCAGCCCGACGTCGACCAGTCGACTGAGGATGGGATGCGGGAAGAACGCGTACGCCTCGGTGACGGACATGGCCAGCACCTCGCTGATGTTCTTGCCGCGCAGCGTGTACGTGAGCACCTCGTCGGTGAAGCGTCGCCCCTCGCAGCGTTCGCAGATGCTGGCGACGCCGGCCATCATCGCCAGGTCGGTGTAGATGAGCCCGATGCCTTTGCAGGCCGGGCAGGCGCCCGCGGAGTTGGCGCTGAACAGTGCGGCCTTGACCCCGTTGGCCTTGGCGAAGGCGGTGCGGATCGGATCGAGCAGCCCGCTGTAGGTGGCCGGGTTGCTGCGTCGTGAGCCACGGATCGGGGACTGGTCGACGATGACGACCTCGGACCGGCCGCGTAGCGACCCGTGGATCAGTGAGCTCTTGCCGGAGCCGGCAACGCCGGTGACCACGGTGAGCACCCCGAGCGGGATGTCCACGTCGACGTCGCGCAGGTTGTGCAGGTCGGCCTTTCGGATGGCGAGGCGCCCGGTCGGTTGGCGTACCGTCTCGCGCACCCGTACCCGGTGGTCCAGGTGCCGCCCGGTGAGGGTGCCGGAGCGGCGCAGGCCGGGGACGTCGCCGGTGAAGCAGATTCGGCCACCGTCGGTGCCGGCGCCCGGCCCGAGGTCGACGACGTGATCGGCGATGGCGATGGTTTCCGGTTTGTGTTCGACCACCAGCACGGTGTTGCCCTTGTCGCGCAGCCGTAGCAGCAGGTCGTTCATCCGGGCGATGTCGTGCGGGTGCAGGCCGACTGTCGGTTCGTCGAAGACGTACGTGACGTCGGAGAGGCTGGAGCCGAGATGGCGGACCATTTTCACCCGCTGCGCCTCTCCGCCGGAGAGGGTCGCCGACTCACGGTCCAGGCTGAGGTAGCCCAGGCCGATCTCGACGAGGGAGTCCAGCAGGTCGCGGAGGTTGGCGACGAGCGGCGCGGCGCCCGGGTCGTCGATGGTGCGGACGAACGCGACCAGGTCGCTGATCTGCATGGCGGAGCAGTCGGCGATGGTGTGCCCGGCGATCAGCGACGACAGGGCCGCCGCGTTGAGCCGGGTGCCGCCGCAGTCGGCGCAGCTGGTGAAGGTGACCGCCCGGTCGACGAAGGCGCGGATGTGCGGTTGCATGGATTCGCGGTCCTTGGCGAGCAGGAGCCGTTTGACCTTGACCGCGAGGCCCTCGTACGTCCAGCTGTTGCTGCCCACCTTGATCTTCGTGGCCGGCTTGTGCAGGAAGTCCTCCCACTGTTGTGGGGTGAAGTCCTGCAGTTTGACGTCCGGGTCGAACAGGCCGGAGCCGACGATGGTCTGCCAGTACCAGGAGTCGACAGCGAAGTTCGGCACGGTGATGGCGCCGTCGTTGAGGGAGCGCTCGACGTCCACCAACTCGTTGATGTCGAGGTCGGAGACGCGGCCCAACCCTTCGCAGGTGGGGCACATGCCCTCGGGGAGGTTGAAGCTGAACGCCCCGGCGCCGCCGATGGACGGCTGGCCGAGCCGGCTGAAGAGGATTCGCAGCATGGCGTACGCGTCGGTGGCGGTGCCGACGGTGGAGCGGGAGTTGACGCCCATCCGTTCCTGGTCGACGACGATGGCCGCGCTGAGGTTGCGTAGCGAGTCGACGTCCGGCCGGTTGAGGTTCGGCATGAACGACTGGAGGAACGCGCTGTACGTCTCGTTGATCATGCGCTGGGACTCGGCGGCGATGGTGCCGAAGACCAGCGACGACTTGCCCGATCCGGAGACGCCGGTGAAGACGGTCAACCGGCGCTTGGGGATGTCCACCGAGACGTCGGCGAGATTGTTCTCCCGCGCCCCGCGTACTTCGATCATGTCGTGGCTGTCGGCGGCGGACCATGCTGGCTGCGACATTCGAACCCTTCACGGAATCGTGGCGGGACTTCTCCCGCCGGGCACTGGCAGGTTCAATTGTCTCATTCATCCGCACGTGGAGACTTTCGCCGACAATTGAGCGTGCACTGCCGCAGGACGTCCGGGAAAGTCTCAAATCACGTCGTAAGCGGTACGGTGGCTCGCGTGGACGTCGCTCCGAAGGATCGGCTGCGCGCCGTGGACCTGGCGGCCACCGTCGGGATCTCGGTGCAGCAGGTGCGCAACTACGTCGAGGCGGGGGTGCTGCCGCCGGTGCGCCGCACCGCGAGCGGCTACCGGATCTTCACCGGTGAGCACGCCCGGGCGTTGACAGTGGCGCGGCGGTTGGCCGAGGGGCACGGCTGGTCCCGTACCCGGGAGATCATGGCGGCGGTGCACTCCGGTGACCTGCCGGCGGCCCTGGCGGCGCTCGACGGCGGTCACGCCGAGCTGGACCGGGAACGCGCCGAGATCCGCCGCGTGCTCGGCGCCTTCGAGACCGTGCTGGCGAGCCCACCGGCGGCCCGGCCCGCGCCTCGCCACGGCGCGCGCATCGGCGAGGTCGCCGCCCTGGTCGGGGTCCGCACCGCGCAGCTGCGGCTCTGGGAGGAGCGCGGGCTGCTGCGGCCGGGCCGCACCCCGGGCACCAACTACCGGGTGTACGACGAGGCGGAGCTACGCGCCGCGCAGGTCATCGCGTTGCTGCGCCGAGGCGCGTACCCGTTCGAGATCATCGAGGCGGTGCTGGGTGAGCTGCGGACCACCGGAAGTCCGCAGCGGGTCCGTGCCGAGCTGGCGCGCCGTGAGCAGGAGCTGCACGCCCGCAGCCTGCGCAGGCTGCGCGGCAGTGCCGCGTTGCACGACTATCTGAGCGGTCGCGGCGACGCGGGTTGACCCGCATCCCGTCCCGCGCAGCGATCGTCGTGACTAGGGTCGGCTCATGAGAGCTGCGCTGCTGGCGGCCACGACGTCCGCCGTCCTGCTCGCTCCCGTGCCGGTCGGTACGGCGGGAGCGTCCGCCGCGCCGACGGTGCGCTGCCCCCGGGTCCCGGCGCCGGCGGCGTCGCGCCCACCGCGGCCGTCGCCGCCGCCTGCCGTCCCCGGCCAGCGGATGGTCGGCGGCGCGGCGCTCGACACGACCGGCCTGGTCGTGCCGGCCGGCGTCGCCGCGCCGCCGAAGATCACCGCCACGTCGTGGCTGGTCGCCGACCTGGACAGCGGCCAGGTGCTCGGCGGCTGCGGCCCGCACGAGTACGGCACGCCGGCGAGCGTGCAGAAGCTGCTGCTGGCGGCCACCATGCTGCCGAAGCTCGACCCGAAGCAGCTGGTCACCGTCACCGAGGCGGACATGGACATCGAACCCGGCTCCTCGGCCGTGGGCCTGGTCGCGGGCGGCCGGTACACCGTCGAGACCATCTGGCTCGGGTTGCTGCTGAACTCCGGCAACGAGGCCGCCAACGCGCTGGCCCGACTGGGCAGCGGGACGGACAGCGCCGCCGGTGTCCGCGCCATGAACGAGCAGGCGCACCACCTCGGCGCGTTGCAGACGCACGCGGTCACCCCGTCCGGGCTGGACGGCAGGGGGCAGTTCACCAGCGCGTACGACCTGGCGTTGATCGCAAGGGCCTGCTTCGCCCAGCCGACCTTCCGCCGGTACGCGTTGACCGAGCAGACGTCGATACCGGCCCAGCCGGCGCAACGTACCAAGGGCTTCGAGATCCAGAACGAGAACCAGCTCATCTACCGGTACCCGGGGGCGCTCGGCGGCAAGACCGGCTTCACCGACCTGGCCCGGCACACCTATGTGGGGGCGGCGGAACGCGGCGGGCGGCGGCTGGTGGTGACCCTGCTGGGCGCCGAGTCGACGCCGGCTCGCGGCTGGGAGCAGGGTGCCGCCCTGCTGGACTGGGGCTTCACGCTGCCCCGCGACGCCGCGGTGGGCCGGTTGGTCGAGCCCGGCGAGCTGACCGCCACCCCGTCGGCGGCGCCGTCCGCGCTGGCGGCACCCGGCGCGCCCCGGCCGGCGGCGGCCAGCGGACCGGCGCGTAGCGACGCGGGGTGGCTCTGGTCGGTGACCGCGCTCAGCGGCGCGACGGTGGTGGCGTTGATGGGCGGTCTGCTGTGGCGGCGTCGCCGCCGGTTGCCCTGACGGATCGACATCGGGCGTTGCCGTCCATAGACTCCGGTCTTTCTGGCACCACCAGTCCAGGAGGATCCCTGTGCCGAGTGAACCCGAACCGCGCCCCGCAGTGGCGGCACCCCGCCGGCCGGTGCGCGCCCTGACCCGCCTCGCGGGGGTGACAGTGCTCGCCGGGGCGCTGGTCGTCGGAGCGTCCGCCACCGCGCTCGCCGCGCCGGCCCCGGCGGCCGACGCGGTGCGCGTGTCCGCAGCGCCGCCCACCGCCGCCGACGCCGCCAGACCGCCGCGCACCACCCACGGCCCGTGCGCGTACACCGAGACCCCGGACGAGCCCGCGGCCCGACCGGTGCCGTTGCCGCCCGACCCGCGCCGCACCCCGGCCCGGGGCAGCGTCCGGGTGACCCTGGCGACCAACCACGGGCCGATCGGGTTGACACTGGACCGGGCCGCCGCGCCGTGCACGGTGCAGAGCTTCCTGCACCTGGTCAGCAAGCGTTTCTACGACCGCACCCCGTGTCACCGCCTCACCGCGTACCCCACGCTGAGCGTGTTGCAGTGCGGTGACCCGTCCGGAACCGGCGAGGGCGGCCCGGGCTACCGGTACCGCGACGAACTGCCGACCGACCTGCCTCCCGCGCCCACCGACCCGACCGGGGAACGCCGGGTGTACGCCCGGGGCGTCCTCGCGATGGCGAACGCCGGGCCGGACACCAACGGCAGCCAGTTCTTCCTGGTCTACGCCAACTCCGCGCTGCGCCCGAACTACACGATCTTCGGCGAGGTCGACGCGGCCGGCCTGGCCACCCTCGACCGGATCGCCGCCGGGGGAGTGGCGCCGACCGCCGAGGACCCGGCACCGGTCGACGGTGCGCCAGCACTGCCGGTGACCATCCGCAAGGCGGTCCGCTGGCACCACCACCACTGACCGTGCGGCGCGGTGGGTGACCGTCGGTCGCTCACCGCGCCCGGGCCGGCCACGACCTGGCCGGAACTTTCCGGAACGGACCGGAACCGGTCCAACCGGTTTCTGCGGCAGGTCCGGCCGTCACGCCGAGGCGGGTGACCCGGTCGGCGGGGCGGTGGTGCTGTCGCGCACGACAAGTTCGGTGGCCAGTTCCACCCGGGGCGAGTCGATGCCCTCGCCCTGGGCGAGGCGGAGCACCGTCCGGGCTGCCAACCGTCCCATCTCGACCAACGGCTGGCGAACGGTGGTCAGCGGCGGGGACGCCCAGCGGGCCTCCGGCAGGTCGTCGAAACCCACCACGCTCACGTCGTCCGGGACGCGCAGCCCGCGGCGGCGGATCGCCTCGTAGACGCCGAAGGCCATCTGGTCGCTGGCGGCGAAGATGCCGGTCGGCGGGTCGGCGAGGTCGAGCAGCGCGGTCCCGCCCGCGAACCCGGAGGCGTGGTAGAAGTCGCCCGGGTAGATCAGCGCGTCGTCGACCGGCACGCCGGCGGCCTCCAGCCCGGCCCGGTAACCGTCGAGTCGCGCCCGGCTGCACAGCAGATGCGTCGGCCCGGCCACGAAACCGATGCGCCGGTGCCCGACGGCGAGCAGGTGTTCGGTGGCGGCGAGCCCGCCGGCCCAGTTGGTCGCGCCGATCGTCGGCACGTCCATGGCCGGCACGCCGGCCGGGTCGACGACCACCACCGGCACGTTGAGGCGACGCAGCTGCGCGTGCAGCGGCGCGCTGAGGTGCGAGGTCACGAAGATGACGCCGTCGGTGGCCCGGGTGCGCAGGTTCTGCAACCACTGCCGGGCCGCGGTGGGCTGCCGGTGGATCGCGGAGACCACGGTGCCGACACCCGCCCCGTGCCCGACGTCCTCCACACCGCGGATGATCTCCACGGCCCAGGGGCTGTCCAGGTCGTTGAAGACCAGGTCGACCAGGCCGGCGCGGCGAACGCTGCGGCTGGTCCGACGTCGGTAGCCGTGGTGGCGCAACAACTCCTCGACCCGCTCGCGGGTGTCCGGGGCCACATCGGAGCGTCCGTTGAGCACCCGTGACACGGTCGGCACCGACACCCCGGCCTCCCGTGCGATCGCGGTGATGGTCACCCTGCGTCCGTCGTCCGCGCCCACCCGCGTCTCCTTCACCGAGCCGGAGGAACGACCAGAAGTCGTCGTCCACCGTGTGTCCCGAAACGGCGTGCCCGTTCCACGGGTCATCTTGCCTCACCGATGGGGTTTGACGACATGCCAGGTCGACCGAAGCTTGGCTGGAGTTGCGGAAAACTTCCGGAGCTTTTTCGCCAACTTTCGTTGATTGCGTCGACAAATGGCTCCAGGTGGAATCGACTTTCGTGGATTCGCAGTGTCCGGCGGCCGGGGGCAGGGCGACTTCGCGCACCGCGAGCGGATCCTGGGACAGCGGCCCTGGCTGGGCTGATAGACAGGACTGGTGCGTCACCGCCTGGCCGTCGTCGTCGCGCTCGTCGCGCTGCTCGCCGGCTGCTCGCGGGCGGAGCCCCGACCCGCGCCGACCGGGCCGCAGCCCACGTCGGCGAGCCCCACCCCCGCGCCGACCCCGTCCGGGGCACCCCCGCTGCCGGGGTTCGTGGTGCTGACGGACGTCGACCCGCGCATCCACGCCGACATCCGCTACGCCACGGCGCACAACTTCGTCGGCCGGCCGATCAGCGGCTACCGGGAGCCGCTGTGCCTGCTCACCCGGCAGGCGGCCCAGGCGCTGCGCCGCGTACAGGACGCCGCGCTGGCCAGCGGACACAGCATCAAGGTGTACGACTGCTACCGCCCGCAACCGGCGGTGGACGACTTCGTGGCCTGGTCGAAGCGCCCCGACGAGCAGCAGACCAAGGCCGAGTTCTACCCGGACCTCGCCAAGAACCGGCTCTTCGCCGACGGCTACATCGGGGCGCCCACCGCGCACAGCCGCGGCAGCACCCTGGACCTGACCCTTGTCGACGATCCCGCCGCCAGCCAACCCCCGTACCGGGTCGGGCAACCGCTGGTCGCCTGCACCGCGCCGCGCGCCCAGCGCTTCGCCGACAACAGCATCGACATGGGTACCGGCTTCGACTGTTTCGACCCCCGGGCGCACACCACCGACCCCTCAGTCACCGCGACGGCGCGGGACAACCGGCAGTTGTTGCGGCGGCTGATGACCGACGCCGGGTTCGTCAACTACGACCGGGAGTGGTGGCACTACAGCCTGCGCGACGAGCCGTACCCGGACACGTTCTTCGCCGCCCCGGTCGCCCGATCCTCGGTCGGCTGACCCAGGCCGGACCCCGCAGCCGCCGTCCGGCATGATCGTTTCAATGACCACCGAACGGATCGGCCCCCCGGTTACCGGCGACGAGCGGGAGACGCTGCGCGCGTTCCTCGACTTCCACCGCGCCACGCTGGCCCTCAAGTGCGAGGGTCTCTCCGACGGGGACCTGCGCCGGCAGTCGATGCCGCCCTCCACCCTGTCCCTGCTCGGCCTGGTGCGACACATGGCCGAGGTGGAGCGCGCCTGGTTCCGGCGGGTCATCGACGGCGAGGACATCCCGCTGGTGTGGTCGGAGACCGGCGACTTCCAGCAGGCGTACGACGCCAGCTCGGCCACCCGGGCCGAGGCGTTCGACGCCTGGGAGCGTGAGGTCGCGCACGCCCGCCGGATCGAGCGGTCCGCCGCGTCGCTCGACGTGACCGGCCGCAACGCCCGCTCCGGCGAGACCGTGTCACTGCGGCTGGTGATGCTGCACCTGATCCACGAGTACGCCCGACACAACGGCCACGCCGATTTTCTCCGCGAGGGCATCGACGGCGCCGTCGGCGTCTAGCCCGGGGTCAGGTCCAGTAGAGGATCCGGCAGGCCGGGACGCGGGCGGTCAGCTCGGTGGTGAACCAGTCGCGCAGCTCGGTCATCTGCTCGCGGGGGTAGACGTACTTCACCGCGCCGAACTTGCCGTGCTTGCGGCTGCGGGACTCCTCGTCCATCTCCAGCCGGGTACGCGGGTACCAGCCGAGCAGCACCTCCTTGCTGCCCGGCGTGAACCGGTGGGTGATCAGCTCGGCGGTCAGGTCCACATCGGGCACCCCGTCGACCGCCGCGCGGACCTGGTCGAGCAGGTCGCCGTAGTGCTCCCGCCAGTCCGGCAGCGCGATGATCGGCGCGATGGTCAGCCCGACCGGGTAGCCGTCGAGGGCGAGCCGGCGCAGCGCGGCCAGTCGGTCCGGCACCCGGGCGGTGCCGCCCTCGAACCGTTGGCTGACCGGGGCGCAGTTGACGCTGAAGCGGACCCGGGTCCGGCCGGCGTGCGGCAGGCCGACGAAGGTGTCCACGTCGGCGTACTTGGTGGTCCAGCGCAACTGCACGGGGGCGTCCCAGTCGGCGAAGTGCTGCACCGCGCGCCGCCAACTGCCGGTCAGGTGCTCAAGGGCGAGCGGGTCGGTGTAGCAGGACGCCTCGAAGGTGGTGCCCTCGTCGGCGCGCCGCGCGTTGCGGCTGGTCACCGTACCGCGCCCGGCGTACGCGGCCAACCCGGCGAGGATGTCGTCGAGGTCGGCGTACACCCGGGTCACCGGTGGGCCGGACAGGGATCCGGCGAGGTAGCAGTACTGACAGTGCGCCGGGCAGCCCTCGGCCAGGTCGACCCGCCAGTCCGCGCTGGGCGCGATGGGTTGCAGGACACGCCGCGAGGGTGGGCTCACCACGATCGCCATTGTCGACTTGGCCCGCGCGTAGGTTTCCCGGTCGGTCTGCCCGCGTACCCCGGTGAGCCGGTTGGCGCGCAGGTGTTCCACCTCGATGCCGAGTGCCCGCACCCGTTCGACGATCCGTTGGCCGTGCGGGTGGTCGAGCGCCGCGGGGGTGGCCACCACCCGGCTCGGGGTCCAGCGGCGCGCCGACCGGGTCGGCGGCGCGAGGCCGGCCAGGTCGCGGATCGGCACATGTTCGCCGCTGGCGTCGTGCGGCGCGGCGGGCACGTCCACGGCGAGCGGCGTGTCGACGTCGACGGCGTCCGGGCTGGTCATCCGGCGGGGGTACCCGTTGCCGGAGGAATCCCACCCGTTCGGGCGATCGGCGATTGACGCGATCTGGTCAGAGGAATAACCTTTCGTCTATCTGTAAACCTTGTGAACAGATGTACCTCGACGCGGCGGCGCGCGTCCCCACCGAAGGGACGATCAGGTGATCGCAGAACTCTCCTCCCGTACCAGAAGGATCCTGTCGTTGTTCGTCGCCCTGGTCGTCGCCTTGACCGCCGGTGTCGCTGTCAGCGCCTCGCGCAGTGCGCAGGCCGCGCCGACGTTCAAGGTCCTGGCCTTCTACAACGGCACCTGGGACGCCGCGCACATCGACTTCGTCAAGGACGCCCGGGCCTGGTTCCCGCAGGCCGCCGCCCAGTACGGCTTCTCCTGGGAGGCCACCAACAACTGGGGCCTGCTGAACACCGCCAACCTGGCCCAGTACAAGGTCGTCATGTTCCTTGACGACGCGCCGCCCACCGGGCAACGCGCCGCGTTCCAGCAGTACATGCAGAACGGCGGAGCGTGGTTGGGCTTCCACGTCAGCGCGTGGACCGACAACCCGTCGAGCTGGAGCTGGTACTACAACACCTTCCTCGGAACCGGGGCGTTCCAGACCAACACCTGGGGGCCCACCCGGGTCACCATGCGCGCCGACAACCGCACCCACCCCGCCACCCGGAACCTCCCGGCGACCTTCCCGTCCTCGATCAGCGAGTGGTACTCCTGGAGCAACGACCTGCGGCAGAACCCCAACATCGACATCCTGGCCTCGGTCGACCCGTCCAGCTTCCCGGTCGGCACCGACCCCAACCAGTCCTGGTACGGCGGCTACTACCCGCTGGTCTGGAGCAACCGGCAGTACAAGATGCTCTACGCCAATTTCGGGCACAACGCGATGAACTACAGCACCAACACCGGGCTGTCCTCCACCTTCGACAGCCCGCAGCAGAACCAGCTGCTGATCGACGGGCTGCACTGGCTCGCCGGTGCCGGCACCGTCCCGCCGACGACGCCCCCGCCGTCCGACGGCACGATCTCGCCGACCGCCTGGCACACGGTGGTCAACCGGGGCAACGGCAAGTGCGTGGACGCGCGGGCCGCGGCCAGCGCGAACGGCACCGCCATCCAGCAGTACGCGTGCAACGGCAGCGCCGCCCAGCAGTACCAGTTCGTGCCGACCAGCGACGGGTACCTGCGGGTCAACAACCGCAACAACAGCGCCCAGGTGCTCGACGTGACCAACAGGTCGACGGCCGACTCGGCGCCCATCCAGCTCTGGTCCTACAGCGGCGGCAACAACCAGCAGTGGCGGGCCGAGCCCGAGGGCGGCGGCTACTACCGCCTGGTCAACCGCGGCAGCGGCAAGTGCCTCGACGTGCCGGGAGCGTCGACGGCGGACAGCGTCCAGCTCATCCAGTACGCCTGCAACGGCACCGCCGCGCAGTCCTTCCGGGTGGTGCCCGTGTCGTAGCCCGGCGGTAGCTTCGCGGCCATGGCGATTCCCGACCTGCTGCCGATCGCGCACGAGCCCGACTACCGCGCCAGCACCATCGGCCACTACGACAAGGGCCAGTTCTTCGGCTCCGTCACCGCCACCCTCACCGACGGTGCCGGAGCCGAAGCGGCCCGCCACCCGACGGCCACCGCCACGAGGCCGTGCCCCGGGCTACGGGTGTCCGCGTCGGCGAAACTCGTCTGATCGCGCTCGAACAATGATGTGGTGGCCTCGTCGCATCCTGAGGGCCCTCTTTCCTGGATCGAGCACGATCTTGAGCCGCTCGGGCCGACGCCCGAGCCCAGGGCGACCGGCGCGCAATATCCTTTGCGGACAGGCCGCGGCCCGCCTACCGTCATCGAAGCAAGGTCAACCGATCAGACCCCGGGGAGTACGCCGTGTCGCAGCGCGACCGCACCACGACCATCTGGCGCACGCCAGGTGCGGGTGCCGGGTTGCCCTCGGGCGCACGGTGCCGGTATCTCGGTCAGCCCACTTGTCTCGGTCAGCTCGCTGAGGGCCGGCGACCAGGGCGACGCCACCGCTGACGCCAACGCGTCCGGTGTCGCCGCCCACCCCTGCGGGTCGGGCGGTCTTTTCGTATCCGACGAACTTCCGCGCCCGGCCTTCCGGTACGCGATCATTTCCGGTCACCATGCGACGTTGGTGCCGGCACGACACAAGGAGACCACGATGGGATTCACCCCGCTCGCTGGTACCCGGGCACCGGTCCGGGTCTGGACCGACCCGTACGCCATCGAGCCGCAGGCCGCCAAGCAGCTGCGCAACATCGGCGCGCTGCAGTGGGTGCAGGGCGTCGCCGTCATGCCCGACGTGCACTTCGGCAAGGGCGCCACGGTCGGCTCGGTGATCGCGATGCGGCAGGCCGTCTCCCCGGCCGCGGTGGGCGTCGACATCGGCTGCGGGATGTCGGCGGTGCGGACCTCGCTGACCGCCGCCGACCTGCCGGACGACCTGGCCGGGCTGCGCTCCGCGATCGAGGCCACCATCCCGGTCGGCTTCGCCCAGCGCACCGACCCGGTCGACCCGCGCCGGATCCGGGGCCTGGAGCAGGCCGGCTGGGCCGACTTCTGGGGCCGGTTCGCCGGCCTGGACCGACGGGTGGCGCAGTTGCAGACGCGGGCGCAGCGGCAGATCGGCACCCTCGGCGGGGGCAACCACTTCATCGAGGTCTGCCTGGAGCAGGGCGGCGCCGACGAGGGCCGGGTCTGGCTGATGCTGCACTCCGGGTCCCGCAACATCGGCAAGGAACTGGCCGAGCGGCACATCGCCGTGGCCCGGGGGCTGCCGCACAACGCCGACCTTCCGGACCGGGACCTGGCGGTGTTCCTCGCCGGGACGCCCGAGATGGACGCGTACCGGCGGGACCTGTTCTGGGCGCAGGAGTACGCGCGGCGCAACCGGGCGGTCATGCTGGCCCTGCTCTGCGGCGTGGTGCGTGAGCACTTCCCGCAGGTCGGCTACGACGAGCCGATCAGCTGCCACCACAACTACGTCTCGGAGGAGAGCTACGACGGGGTGGACGTGCTGGTGACCCGCAAGGGCGCGATCCGGGCCGGCCGGGGTGAGCTGGGCATCATCCCCGGGTCGATGGGCACCGGGTCGTACATCGTGCGGGGGCGGGGAAACCCGGACGCGTACTGCTCGGCGTCGCACGGCGCGGGGCGTCGGATGTCCCGGGCGCAGGCCAAGCGGACGTTCAGCACCGCGGACCTGGCCGCGCAGACCGCCGGGGTGGAGTGCCGCAAGGACGCCGGGGTGGTTGACGAGATCCCCGGCGCGTACAAGGACATCACCGAGGTGATGGCCCAGCAGGAGGATCTGGTCGAGGTGGTCGCGCACCTCAAGCAGGTGGTCTGCGTGAAGGGCTGAGACACCGCGCGGGCCGGATCACCGGCCCGCGCGGCACCGTCTCAGAAGCCGACGAAGACCCGGCGCAGGTCGTCGAGGGTCACCGAACCGGTCACCAGCACCCCGTCGGGGGTGTGCTGGGGACCCAGCCGTCCGGTGGCCAGCCGCAGCCACGCCTCGGCCGGCGCCACCAGCTCGCCGTCGGGATGCTCCGGCGCGTCGACGATCTCGACCTGCTCACCCAGCCGCAGCCCGAACGTCCGCTCGGGCGCGTGCAGCCGGACCAGCAGGGTGGCCCCCCGACCGTCCAACTCATGCGGTCGGCTGGTCCAGGCCAGCATGCCGCCGATCTGGTCGAGCAGCAGCGCCACCGCCCCCGGCGTCACCGCCGCGAACCTGTTGAACGCCACCTCGGCGTCCCACTGGTGCAGGGCGAACTCACTGAGCCGGAACCGGGCCGCGGTGGCCACGTCGACCGGCTCCGGCAGGAAGCCGAGGTCGACGCGCATCGAGGCCCGGCTCTCGGCGTCCAACGCCTCGTACGCCTCGACCAGTCGTTCGTTGCTGGCGAGGAAGCCGGCGGCGTGCTCGGCCGGGGACATCGCGTCCCAGCGGGCCCAGACGCCACGGTTGAAGTCCCCGTCCGGGCCGGGCGTGCCGGTGCGGGCCGCCTCCAGCGTCGCCAGGTTGATCTCGGCGCCGCTGCCCAGGTGGCTCAGCACCTGCGACACCTGCCACTCACTGGCCCCGGACGGGCGGAGCAGGTCGTCTTCCTTGAGGTCCCGGACGAGCGCGGCGAGCTCCTCGTGGCCCGCGCGCAGAGCGGTGATGATCTGGTCAGCAGGGGTCGACATGGGTCTCCTCAACGGATTTTCGACGATGATCGGGACGTTACCGGACGTGGCCACCGGCCGGCCCGCCCCAGGCTCGGGGCGCTCCGGCCGGCGGCCACGGCGGTCAGCTCAACCCATGTGCACGGTGTTGCCGGTCGGGACGTCCTCCTTGCGGACCTTCACCAGGACCAGTGTGGCCAGCCCGGCGAGCACGATCAGCGCCGCGCCCCAGGCGAAGGCCACCCGGTAGCCGTGCACCAGCGCCTCGACCTGGTTGACCGGGTTCGGCGCCCGGCCGACCAGGTAGGCGGCGACCGCGCTGGTGTAGAAGGTGTTCAGCAGCGCGGTGCCGAGCGAGCCGCCGATCTGCTGGGTGGCGTTGAGCGTCGCGCTGGCCGCGCCGGCGTCGTGCTCCGGCACCCCGACCAGGGCGAGGCTGGACAGCGGGACGAAGGTGAAGCCCAACCCGAGGCCCAGGACGACCTGCGCGGGCAGCAGGTGGGTGAGGAACGGGGTGTCCACGTCGATCTGGGTCAGCACCAGCATGCCCAGGGCGGCGAGCGCCGAACCGGCGACCATCAGCGGCTTGGCCCCCAACCGGGGCATCAGCTGGCTGGCGCCACCCGCGGCGATCAGCACACCGGCGGTGACCGGCAGGGACGCGAGACCGGCCTCCAGGGGCTTGTACTGCAACACCACCTGGAAGTAGAAGGTCAGGAAGAGGAACGCCCCGAACAGGCCCGCGCCGATCAGCGTCGACGTGAGGAACGCCCCGCCCCGGTTGCGGTCCAGCAGGATCCGCAGCGGCAGCAGCGGGTGGCTGGAGCGCAGCTCGATCACCACGAACGCGGCGAGCAGCAGCACGCCCGCGGCGATGAAACCGAGCGTCGCGGTGGCGTCCCAGCCGTCCTCGGCGGCCTTGGTGAAGCCGTACACCAGGGAGACCAGGCCGGCGGTCACCACGATCGCACCGGGTACGTCGTAGCGGGTGTTGCCGTGGGCCCGACTCTCCGGCACCAGCGGGAGGGCGAGGGCGATGGCGATCGCGGCGACCGGGATGTTGACCAGCAGGCACCAGCGCCAGTCGGCGTACTCGGTGAGCACCCCGCCGAGCAGCAGACCGACAGCCGATCCACCGCCGGCGATCGCGCCGTACACCGCGAAGGCCTTGGCCCGCTCGGTGGTCTCGGTGAAGAGAACGGTGAGCAGCGCCAGCGCGGCCGGGGCGAGCAGCGCGCCGAAGGCGCCCTGCAACGCGCGGGCGGCGAAGAGCATCTCACCGGTGGTGGCCAGACCGCCCAGGGCCGAGGCGAGCGCGAAACCGGTCATGCCGACGATGAAGGTGCGCTTGCGCCCCCAGTAGTCGGCGATGCGACCGCCGAGCAGCAGCAGACCGCCGAAGGCCAGCGTGTAGGCGGTGATCACCCACTGCCGGTTCGCGTCGGTGATCCCCAGGTCGGCCTGGGCCTGCGGCAGTGCGATGTTCACGATGGTGGCGTCCAGGACGACCATCAGCTGTGAGACCGCGATGACCGCCAGCGCGATCCAGCGCCGCGGATGCGGGGCGCCGGTCGACACCCCGGCGTTGGGCGCGCCGGGGGCGGTCGAGGTGGTTCCGGGCATGGTGAAGCCTTCCGTGTTACGGATATCGGTGAATCAGGCCGGCGACGGACCGTCGTGCTGATAGCGGAGCACCGGGATCAGCACCTGGTCGACGACCTGGGTGAGGAACGCGTCATCGGCGGGTAGGCCGTGCGCGACGATGCGGGACATGGTGAGCGCGGGCGCCAGATCGTGGAACATCTCCCGCTCGCCGGCCTCCGGCGGGATCTCCCCGCGGGCGGCGGCCCGGACCAGGATGGCGGTGCTGGCCACCCGCCCGGCCGGCAGCACCTGGTGACGGACCAGACGTTCCAGCTCGGGGTTGGTCCGCATGGCGAAGGTCAACGCCTGCATCAGGTCGCAGTCGGCAGTGCAGATCGCGGCCGTGGCCCGCAGCAACTCGATCAGGTCACCGCGAAGGGAGCCGGTGTCGGGCGGGTTGTGCACACCCACGCGCTGGTCGCGCAGGGCGGCGACGACCAGCTCCGCCTTGCCGTCCCAGCGCCGGTAGATGGTGGCCTTGCTGACGTGGGCGCGGGCGGCCACGGCGTCGATGGTCATCCGGTCGTAGCCGACCTCGCGCAGGGTGTCGATGACGACGGTGAACAGGTCGCTGTCGGTGCAGCGCGGAGCCCGGGCAGCCGGCACCCCGGCGCCCGCGTCCACCTGCTGACCACCCAGCATCTCGACCCCCCGCGAAACGATGTCGTACTGACCCTAGTTCGCGGTTCGCTGATCGTGCAGGCTTTCGTGAGTTGCCTCGCATCTGGCCGGCGAAACGATGGCGTTTCAGCGGGGGATCGGGGGTCTGGTCAGCTCACCATGGTGTTGCTCGCCCAGACGGGTTTCGCGTCGCTGTCGCGGTACAGGACGAGGTTGCCGTCCTCCTGGAGCCAGAGACTGGCGGGGCCGTGACCGCCGGTCTGGGTCGACCAGGCGATCGTGCCGTTGGCGCGGTACAGGGCGAGGTTCCCGTCGGGGCCGTTGACCAGCCGCACGCCGTCGCGGGTGTTGCTGGCCCAGAGCGCGGTGGCGGAGCTGCGCCGGTAGAGCACCAGGTTGCCGTCGTCCTGCAACCAGAACTCGAAACGGCCGTCGAGGGAGCGCAGCTTGGCCCACCGGCGCAGGGTCTGCCCGGTACGCAGGTTGGCCGGCGCGGTGTCCGAAAGTTGAACCGACAAATCGGTAAAGATCGGCTCTTTCGGGGTGAAATCTCTCGTCACCACTCCGAAGTTGCACTCCGGATTGGTCGGATCGGTGCAGGCGTCCCGGTACGAGTAGAGGAACAGCGGCCCGGTGTAACTGAGTGAGCGCCACATGGACACGCCCTGGACCAGGTGATCCCGCAGGGTCTCCCGACCCAGGCCGGTCGCCCCGGACGTGGGGTAGCCGAACTCGGTGCCCCAGATCTTCTTCGCCCCGTCGCCGTGGTTGACCATGACCGAGCGCAGGTAGGCCAGTTCACCGCAGGGCGGGTTCTCCCCGGGCGGGCCGAAGAGGTTCCACCAGCGGTTGACGCACTCCGGCGCGGCCGGGCCCAGACCGGAGTTCCAGGCCGGATAGGGGTGCAGCGCCACCGCGTCGAAGTACGGGCCGTACCCGTTGCGATAGGCCCAGTCCAACCAGAGCGCCGCCTCGTTCACGTTGCCGGTGCTGGTGACCGGAGTGCCGCCCCCCGAGCCGCCGGCGAGGACCACGCAGTCCGCGCACTCGGCGTGGATCAGGGGGTGGGCGAGCCGGACCAGTTGCCAGTAGCGGGTCTTCCGGTCGGTGGCGTAGTTGCCGAAACCTTCATAGCTGCCGGACCGCCCGTTGTTCGGCTCGTTCCAGACCTCGTACGCGTGCACCCGGCCGGCGAAGTGCCGCACTGTGGCGCTGACGATAGCGGTCCAGTCGGCGTCGTCGGTGGGGAACCACTTGTCGGTGCTGTTGCCGCCGTTGGCCCAGGGCGGCGCGTAGGCGAGCACCATCAGCACCCGGATGCCCCGGGCGCGGGCGGCATCCACCACCGGGTCGAGTCGGTCCCAGCGCAACGCGCAGGTGCGGCACTGCTGCACGTACCACCAGTCGAGGTCGATGCGGATCATCGGGGAGCGGCCGGGAACGTAGGCGACCAGGTCGTCCAGCCGGCGGGTCAGATCGGTGTCGAGCAGACCGCTGCCCTCGGCGAAGCCGACGTCGAACGGGCCGTAGGTGCTGGCGGCCGGCACGGTGGCCGGCAGCCGACCGACGGTCGCCGCCGGTGTGACCAGGCCGGCCGGTGTGACCAGGCCCGCCAGCAGGAGCAGGGCGAGCACTGTGGTCGACAGCCAGCGGACCGGCCGGCGAGGCCCGCCCGTCGACGCGGCAGGTGACGTGGTCGGCATGCGGGATCCCCGTTTCGCGGCGCCGGTGACAGGTCTGTGCCAGGTGGACGACCCGCCGGCAAGTATCGCCCACCTGATCACAATCGACCGACCCGGAAAGCCGCTGAGCCGCGGCTCTCGGGTGGTCAGTCGCCACCGGCGAGGACCACCGGCACGGCCATCGTGTTGATCCGTGCGCCGTCCACCGCGGACACCTCGTACACCTCGACAGTGCCCTGCTGTTCGCGGACCGCGCGCCAGCCGACCACCACCCGGTAGCCACCCCGGCAGCCGCTGCCGCAACTGGCGGTGCCGAAGCCGGTGGCCACCTCCCGGCCGGCGGCGTCCAGCACCCGGACGCTCACAGTGGCCTCGAAGACGACGGCGGTGCCGGTGACGACGAGCGGCGCGGAGACGTGCTCGCCGGGGACCGGGCCGGCGACCACTATCGGCGGCAGCAGATCCGCGTAGTCCGCCCGATCGACCGCAGCCGCGCCGTCGAGGCGGACCTGCCGCACGGTGGGGAACTGGGTCAACGTCCACACCACCTGGGCCTCACGCAGTCGTCGCGTGGCCGGGTCGCCGACGGACGGCACCCGCAGTGTCGCGACGCCGTCGGTGATGCGGGTGACCTCGACGCCGGCCGGAAGCAGTGTGGTCATCCCGGTGGCGGCCTCGGCCGGGCTCGGCCCGGCGGCCAGTTCG
Source organism: Micromonospora sp. C97 (assembly GCF_018070385.1). Lineage (NCBI taxonomy): Bacteria > Bacillati > Actinomycetota > Actinomycetes > Micromonosporales > Micromonosporaceae > Micromonospora > Micromonospora sp. C97. Next base: position 71,644 of record NZ_JAGPXU010000018.1, on the reverse strand, counting down.
GTCAGCGCCAGCCGGGACGTCGCGACAGTGCCCGGTCGGGTGCGCCGGGTCGGCACCAACAGCCCGGCGCGGACGTACCACAGCTCGATGGTCACCGGGTCGGGCCGGCGCGTGCCGGAGGACGCCGCCGCCGACGGACTCGGTGGGCGGTCGGTTGGTGGTCGTGGTGGCGTCGGCTGCGCGGCCACGGTCGGGACGGGTGCCGGGCGGCTGCCGGGTGCGGCGCTCGTCGGCGGCGCGGTGGGCGCCGGGCCCAGGTCACCGGAGCGGGACGTGCCGCAGCCGCCGAGCAGGAGCGCCGCGACGAGCACCGGTACGCCCAGCCGGACCGTGCCGCGGCGGCTCATCCCACACCGCCCACCGGGTCAGCGGCACGCCCGCTCGGGCCCGGGTCGGCGCGCTGGTCCTGGCGCGGCACGTCACCCTGCGGGCCGGCGGGGCCGTCGGCGGGCAACTCCAGCCGGAACCGGGTGCCCTCGCCCGGTTCGCTGTGCACGCCCAGCGCGCCGCCGAGCAGATCGGTGTGCTCGCGCGCGATGGCCAGCCCGAGCCCACTGCCCGGCGCCGAGCGGGACGCGTCGACCTGGTGGAACCTGTCGAACACCCGGGGCAGATGCTCGGCCGGGATGCCGGGCCCCTGGTCGGTGACCTCGAAGACGACCAGCGGGCCCGCGCCCGCCACGCTGGCCGTGATCTCGCCACCGCCGTGTTCGACAGCGTTGGCGACCAGGTTGGCCAGCACGCGCTCCAGCCGGCGCGGGTCGGTGCGCAACGCCACCGGGTCACCGGTGACCCGCACCCGCGCCGACCAGCCGCGTGCCGAGACGATGCCGTGCAGCAGCGCCACCGCGTCGACCGGCCGCACCGTCAACCGCTCCCGCCCGGCGTCCAACCGGGAGATCTCCATCAGATCGTCGACCAGCCGGCGCAACCGGACCACGTCGCCGATCAACAGCCGGGCGGACGGCTGGGCGTCCTCGGGCAACTGGTCGAGGTGCTCGCGCAGCAGCGACGCCGCGGCCACCAACGCGGTCACCGGGGTACGCAGCTCGTGCGCGACGTCGGCGGTGAACCGTCGCTCGCGGGCCTGCGCGGCCGACAACGCCGCGATCTTCGCCTCCAGCGCCTCGGCCATCTCGTTGAACGTCGCCGCCCACACGCTGAACTCGTCGCGCCCGCGTACCGGCAGGCGGGTGGCGAGCAGGCCCTCGGTGAGCGCTCGGGCGGCCCGGCTGGCCCGACCCACCGGCTCCAACGTGCGGCGGGCCAGCGCGTGACCCACCGCCGCGGCGAGCAGCACCACGAGCGCCCAGCCGGCCAGCAGCGCGGTGCGCAGCTGACCCAGGTCGGTGGCGACGTCGTCCTCGACGGTGAGGACGTACAGCTCGGCGGTCGAGCCGGGAATGCGCCCGCCGATGATCAGCAGCCGGGGACGCTCCGCCGGCGCGGAGCGTTGGTAGCCGAGCCGCCCGTCCGCGACGACGGTCCGCAACCGGGTGCCCAGCACCGGGGCGTACGCGGGGTGCGAGGCGCGGGCCGGGCCGTCGACGAGCACGACGTGCCGACCGCTGGCCTCGAAGCTGGTCAGCAGTTCGGTGCTGCGCTGCTCGGTCAGCGGCAGGAACTGCCCAGCGAGCACGAGTTGGTAGCGGGCGTCGGCGGCTGCCTCGTGCAGCGACGCGTCCAACCAGGACTGCCGCAGCAGCAGCCCGGTCCCGCCGGCGAGCAGCCCGGCCGAGACGCCGGCGACCAGGACGAACGCGATCGTCAGCCGGCGTCGCAGGCGGCCGGGGAGCACCGCGCGTCCGGCCATCGCCCCACCCCCCCGTCAGCCCGTCGACAGTTTGTAGCCGGCGCCGCGCACGGTCCGGATCAGCCGGGGCTGCGCCGGGTCGTCCTCGATCTTGGCGCGTAGTCGCTGCACGGCCACGTCGACCAGTCGGGAGTCGCCGAGGAAGTCGTGGTTCCACACCAGGTCCAGCAGCAGCTCCCGGGTGAAGACCTGGCCGGGTCGCCGGGCCAGCTCCAGCAGCAGGCGGAACTCGGTGGCGGTCAGCGTCACCTCCCGACCGTGCTGGCGGACCACGAAGCCGCCCGGGTCGATCTCCAGGCCGCCGACCTCGATGACTGTCGACGCCGCCGGCACGTTCACCCGACGCAGTACCGAACGGACCCGGGCCACCAACTCGGGCAGGTCGAAGGGCTTGCGCAGGTAGTCGTCCGCGCCGCACTCCAGCCCGACCACCACGTCGATCGTGTCGGTGCGCGCGGTCAACATCAGGATCGGCACCTGACTGCCGCGCCGGATCTCCCGGCAGACCTCCAGACCGTCCAGCCCCGGCAGCATGATGTCGAGGACGATGAGGTCGACCGGGTGCGCGCGGAACGCGGCCAGGGCCTGCCGCCCGTCGACAGCGGTGTCGACCCGGAAGCCGGCGCGGCGCAGACCGAGGGCGGTGACCTCCCGGATCGAGAAGTCGTCCTCGACGACCAGCACGCGGCCCTCCATCACCCGAGGGTAGACCCGCTGCGACCGTCCGTAGTCCTGGCGGAACGGTCGGCATCGGTGCCCGGCTGGCCCCTCACCGGCACCGTCCAACCGCTACGGTCAGGTGCCTTCGGCACCAGTGAATCAGCTCACTCGAAAGGGCACGACGTGCAACGTCATGGCTGCGTGATCCGACTCCGCCCCGAGCAGCGGGAAAACTATCTGCGGCTACACGCCGAGGTGTGGCCGAGCGTCGAGAAGACGCTGCGCGAGGCGAACTTCCGCAACTACACCATCTTCCTCCACGACGACCTGTTGTTCGGCTACTACGAGTACGTCGGCGACGACTACGAGGCCGATCAGCGGCTGATCGCCGCGGACCCGCACACGCAGGAGTGGTGGAAACTGACCGACCCGTGCCAGGAGTCGATCGCCGAGCCGGGGTCGGGGGACTGGTGGGCTCCGATGCGCGAGGTCTGGCACCTCGCCGACGAGGCCTAGCTCCCTCGGGCGGTTGCGGGGCGAGGCGTCCGGCGACAAAGGGGCTGCCTCGCCTCGCGCCGTCGCCAAAAATTTCTGGGCGTGCTGTCGATTGGGACCGGTTCCGTTCGTAGCCCTGGTGAGAGCCCGGCAACGAGCCGGGCACCCAGCCACCGGAGGGCACGATGACCGCCACTGTGAACCCGACCCGCACCACCACGTCGACCGTCGGCGCGCTGATCCGGACCGGTGTCATCGCCGCCGTCGTCGCGAGCACCGCCACCATGGCCGTCGCCGCCGCCGGCGACCTGGCCGGCGTCAGCCTCGATCTGAGCGGCACCCCGATCCCGGTGTCGGGGTTCGGTGTGTTGACCGCCGTCTTCTCGCTGATCGGGGTCGCCATCGCGGCGCTGCTCGCGCGTTTCGCCCGGCGCCCGCGACACACGTTCGTCCGCACGACGGTGGCGCTGACGGTCCTGTCGCTGGTGCCGGACGTGGTCGCCGACGCCGGGGCGGCCACCAAGGCGCTGCTGATGCTCACCCACCTGGTCGCGGCCGCGATCGTGATCCCCGCGATCGCCCGCCGCCTGGCCGCCTGACCTGCCCGTTCGACCTACTGGAGGATCGTCATGAAGCAGTACCTGCTGTCCGTGCACTTCGTCGAGGGCGCGCCGACGCCGTCCGACGAGGAGGTGCAGACCATGTTCCGGGAGACCGGCCGGATCAACGACGACATGCAGGCCGCGGGAGCCTGGGTCTTCGGCGGAGGACTCACGTCGCCCGAGAGCGCCACCGTCGTCCGGGTCGACAACGGCGCCACCATCATGAGCGACGGGCCGTTCGCCGAGACCAAGGAGCACATCGCCGGGTTCTGGGTCATCAAATGCGCCGACCTGGACCAGGCGCTGGCCTGGGCGCAGAGGTGCGCGGCGGCCTGCGGCCCGATCGAGGTACGTCCCTTCGACGACCTGTCCCAGGCCTGACCGGTAGCCGGCCTCCCGACGTGGACCGGTCTCCCGACATGGATCTGTCTTTCGACACTGACCTGGCGAGCATCTACCGCGCGGAGTACGGCCGCTGCGTCGCCACCCTTGCCCGCCTCCTCGGCGACATCAACCTCGCCGAGGAGGCGGTGCAGGACGCGTTCACCACAGCGCTGCAGAAGTGGCAGACCCCGCCGCCGAACCCCGGCGCCTGGATCGTGACCACCGCACGCAACCGGGCCGTCGACCGGCTTCGCCGGGAGTCGACCCGGGAGGCCCGGCACGCCCAGGCCCTGCTGCTGCACCAACAGGACGAGCCCAGGGAGGTGGGACCGGTGCAGGACGACCAGCTTCGACTCATGTTCACCTGCTGCCACCCGGCACTCGCTCCGGAGGCGCGGACGGCCCTCACACTGCGTCTGCTCGGTGGCCTCGACGTGCCGGAGATCGCCCGGGCCTACCTGATTCAGGAGGCGACGGTCGCTCAGCGGATCGTGCGCGCCAAGAAGAAGATCCGCGACGCCGCCATCCCGTACCGGGTGCCCGCCGCACATGAGCTGCCGGACCGGTTGCCGCCCGTACTCACCGTGCTTTATCTGATGTTCAACGAGGGCTACGCGTCCACCGCCGGACCGTTGATCAGAACGGACCTGTGCACCGAGGCGATCCGGCTCGCCCGCGAACTCGCCGCGTTGATGCCCGACGAGCCCGAGGTCCTGGGTCTGCTCGCGCTGCTGCTGCTGACCGAGGCGCGCCGCCCGGCCCGGCTCGACCCGGCCGGCGAAGTGGTGCTGCTGGCCGACCAGGACCGGTCGCTGTGGAACGTGGCCCTCATCGCCGAGGGCCACGACCTGGTCCGTCGATGCCTGCGCCGCAACCAGCCCGGCCCGTACCAGATCCAGGCCGCGATCAGCGCGGTGCACACCGACGGCGCCGCCACCGACTGGCAGCAGGTCCTGGCGCTCTACGACCAGCTCCTCGCGCTCGCGCCAACCCCTGTCGTCGCGCTGAACCGTGCGGTCGCCGTGGCCGAGGTGCACGGACCGACGGTGGCCCTCGCCGCGTTGGAGGGTGTCGACCTTCCGGGCTTTCACCGGCTGCCCGCCACCCGTGCCGAGTTGCTGGCCCGGCTCGGACGGGACGACGAGGCCCGAGCCGCCTACGACCAGGCCGTGGCGCTGGCCACCAACGAGACCGAGCGGGCCTACCTGCGGGCCCGTCGCCGCCAACTGGCACGTGAATGGAGAGCCCGAGGTCCGCGACGCCGGGGTGACCCGGATGAGGAGCCCCCCGGCGACGGTGGTGTCGAACACGCTGGCAGGCTCCCTCGACTGGCCCGGTGATCACCGGGCCAGACCGGAACTGAGCCGATCTTCCAGGGCGCGGCCGATTTTCGACCTGGAGCTGATCGGGAGCCGGACCCTCGACGGCCGCTCCCTGGAACTCAGCTACCGGCCCACCCTGCACGCCTGAGCCGCCTACGCGCCGGTCAGCTGTCCGCGCTCTGGTGCCGCGGTGCCTCATCGTCCGCGACCCGGATGATCGTCTTGCCCGGTGCGCGGCGGTGACGAGCGAACGCCGAGGCCGTCTCGTGCAGCGGTCGCACGGCGCCGACGATGGGTTTGAGCCGTCCGGCCCGCAGGCGCTGGGCGAGGTCGATCAACCGGGCGCGATCAGGCTCGACGACGAAGAAGACGGCTCGCCCGTCCTTCGGCTGGACGGTGGGCGGCGTGGCGATGGTGACGACGGTGCCGCCGGGGCGTACGAGTTCGGTCGACCGCCGGAGGATGTCGCCGCCGATGACGTCGAGCACCACGTCCACCTCGCCGACCCGGCGCAGATCGTCGGCGTCCAGGTCGAGGAACGTCTGCGCGCCGAGGCTGAGCGCGAGGTCCCGGTCGTCGGCCCGGCCGGTGCCGATCACGTGCGCGCCCACCTCCCGCGCGAGTTGAACGGCGATCGAGCCGACGCCTCCCGCGGCGCCGTGAATGAGGACGGTCTGACCGGTCGCGAGGTGAGCGTGGTCGAACAGCCCCTGCCATGCGGTCAGTCCGGAAATGGGCAGCGCCGCGGCCACGGTGTGGTCGATGTCGGCCGCGAGCGGGGCGAGGTTGCGAGCCTCCACCGCCGTGAATTCGGCCAGCGACCCGTTGCGCGCCCAGTCGGTCAGTCCGAACACCCGCTGACCCACTGTGAGGCCGGTGGTGCCGTAGCCGAGTTCGACCACGACTCCGGACAACTCGTGCCCGGGGATGCTGGGTGTCCGGTCGCGGCCGGCACGATCGGACCACGTCGCCGGCCAGTCGAGCTCTCCGGGGGTGAAGCCCGCGGCGTGAACGCGCACGATGACGTCGTTCTCCGCGGCATGAGGGTGCGGCATGTCGGTCAGCGTGAGCCCGCTGATCCCCGCGTCACGGTCGCGTACGGTGATCGCTCGCATGAGTGTCCCAATCAACTCGGCCAGGGCGACCCGACGATGCGCTCGACAGTCGTCACGCGCTGGAAGCCGGGGATGAAGTGTTCGAGGATGTCCGAGTTCACGGTGCCGTTCGTGGTCTCGGGGCGGTTCTTCAGCCCGTCGACGTGGGCGCGCAGGAACTCGTTCTTGAAGTCCCCGCGTGGATGGGCGGCGAGGATGTCGCCGAGCTGATCGTGTTCCAGCCCGTCCAGACCGAGGCCGAGGACATCGGTCAGCACACCGAGGTACGTGGTCGCGATCTCCGGGCCCATCCGGTCGGGAATGCCGGGCGAGGTGTGCAGCGCGACCGCCGTCCACACGGTCTCGGCGGCGGCGGTCGAGAAACCCCGGCCCATCAGGAACGCGCGCGCGTGGTCGGCGCTGTCGATCTCGAAGCGCTGCTCGACGTCGGAGAACGGGGTCAGCAGGCCGGTGTCGTGGAACATGGCCGCCAGATAGAGCAGCTCCGGGTCCGGTTTCACGCCGAGCCGGTGGGCGTGGATCAGGCCGAAGAAGAAGACCCGGCGGGAGTGGTGGTAAATGACCGGCCTGGTGGTTTCCTGGATGTGCCGGGTCGCTTCGGCGACCGCCGCTGTATCCGGAATCTCCAACCCCGCGATGACCTCTGACATGTCCTCCGACCTTCCCGGCACTGTGCGCAGCCGTGTTGACGCCCCCCATGCTGCCCACCGATCGTCGTACGGCGCCGCCCTCGTCCGGCCAGGAATCCCTCATATCCGGACGCGGTCCGCGGCTGGTGGAGGGCGTGCTACCAATGAGCGGTGCCGAACACCGGTCCGCATCGGGTCGCGATCCTCGTCTACGACGGGGTGACATTGTTGGACGTCGCCGGTCCGGCGGAGGTGTTCAAGGAGGCGAACCGCTTCGGTGCCGACTACCGGATCGTGCTGCTGTCGCCGACCGGTGCGGAGGTCACCTCCAGTCTCGGGGTCCGGATGGCGGTGGACGGTGCGATCGCCGCCGAGCCGGCGTTCGACACCCTGCTGGTGGCCGGGTCCGACCACTATCCGAGCGCCACGGTGCCCGCCGGCCTGGTGGACGCCGTGCGGGTGCCGGCGGCTGCGGCGGGAAGGGTCGCGTCGATCTGCACCGGGGCGTTCGTTCTCGCCGCCGCCGGTGTCCTCGACGGCAAGCGTGCGACAACGCACTGGCAGGTCGCGCACCAGCTCGCCGCCCGGTATCCCGCGTGCCGCGTCGAGCCGGACGCGATCTACGTCCGCGACGGCAGCACGTACACCTCGGCGGGGGTGACCGCCGGGATCGACCTGGCGCTCGCTCTCGTCGAAGAGGACCACGGACCCGACCTGGCGCGCGACGTCGCCCGCGCCCTGGTGGTGTACATGCAGCGCGCGGGCGGCCAGTCCCAGTTCTCCGCGCCGTTGCAGGGGCCGCCCCCGCGCTCGGCGGCGCTGCGGACCGTCACCGACGTGGTGACGGCGAACCCTCGCGGCGACTTCTCGCTCGCCGAACTCGCCAGGCACCTGAACGTGAGCACCCGGCAACTCACCCGGCTCTTTCACGACGAGCTGTCCACGACACCGGCCCGCTACGTGGAGAACATCCGATTCGACCTGGCGCGGGCGCTGCTCGACCAGGGTCACACCGCGACGCGGGCCGCGACCCTGGCGGGGTTCCCCAGCTACGAGAGCCTGCGACGGGTCTTCGCCCGGAAGTTGTCGATCAGCCCCGCCGCCTACCAACGGCGGTTCAGTTCGGCGCGCCGCAGCCAGGTGGGCTAGGTGTTCTGCGCGTGGCCGCCAGCCGGGTACGGGCGGACGGCCACGCGGCTCGGCCGGATCCGATCACCACTGGTGGGCGACGTCGAGCACCACCCGGCTGTGGGTGCCCGGTCCGGCCAGTACGAGCACGCGGAACGGCAACCGCGCCCGTACGCCGACGGCGAAGGTGCTGTAGCCCTCGAAGCTGCCGCCGAAGACCACGTCGCGCAGCGTCGGATAGCGCAACAGGTTGCTCACGTGCTCGCCGACCGCGTACGGCACGGTGCCCAGGTGGTCGTCGTCGTACGCCGGCGCCCGCAGCGAGACCCGCAGCAGCGCGCCCCCGGCGGTGTACGGCGACAGGGCCAACCCTTCGCCCTCGGTCCACGTCTCGCCGTAGCCGATCGCGTAACCGTCGACCGGGCCGGCGAACTCGAACACCACCCGGTCGTAGCAGTCGTGCCGGCCGGTCCGGACCTCGACCAGCGGCGCGTCACTCAACGCGCCGGCCGACTTCTCCGCGCTGCCCCAGGTGATCCCGCAGTACGCGGCCGTCGTGCCGCCCGCCGCGGTGCTGCTGCCGGCGCTGGCGACCAGGCCGGCGAGGACGACCGCCAGCGCGGTCAGTGCGCTCCTGATCCTCATTGTGGTTTCTCCGTTCGGTGTCGGGGCCACGTCGCGGCGGCGCTGCCGGTGACCCTCTGCCGCCACCGTCGTCCCGCCCTGCCACAGGGGCTTCGCCGTGGCGTAACCGCTGGGTAACAGCGGACGGGGTCAGTCGACCGAGGGCGGCCGGTCCAGGGTGCGCAACGGTGAGAAGAACACCGGAAGCCAGGTCAACGCGTTCGCGGCCGCGCCCACCACCAGTGCGGTATGGACGTTCGCGTACTGGCCGAGCACCCCGGCGAGCACCGCGCCGATGGCGAGCGCCCCGGTGAGCAGGAACCGGAAGGTGGCGTTCATCCGGCCGAGCAACTCGTCCGGGGTGGCGCCTTGGCGCAGGCTGATCCCGATCACGTTGCCCACCCCCGTCCGCCAGGCCAGTGCCAGCCAGCCGCTCGCCGCCACCCAGAGCATCGGCCCGGTGTCGATCAGCGTGACCAGTCCACCGAGGGGCGCGACGAGCAGGCCGGGTAGCCACAGCGCGCGACCGTGACCGATTCGCTCGGCGAGCGGGCGGGCGGTCACCGCGCCGAGGAGAGCGCCGATTCCGCCCGTACCGAGGAAGAGGCCGAGCGCGGCGGCGCCCAGGCCGAGCTCGCGCAGGAACACCACCGGCAGCATGGCGGTGGTCAGCTGCATGGTCAGGTTGATGCTCGCGGTCGACAGGGCGAGCGGACGCAGCAGGGGGCTGCCGGTCACGTGCCGGACACCGGCGCCGAGCTGGTGGGCGAAGCCGCCTGGTGCCCGGGGCTGGCGCGGGCGGGGCGCCTCGGGGCGGATCCGGGTCAGGATCACCCCGGAGACCACGTAGGCCGCCGCGTCCAGCACGATCGCGACCGGCGCGGTCAGCGCCTGCACGACGATCCCGCCGAGCCCTCGTCCGGCGATCTGCATGGTGGCGTTCGTGCTCATCATCAGTGCGTTCGCCGCGACCAGTCGGTCCCGGCCGACCACCTGCGGCAGACAGCTCTGCGCGGCGACGTCGGCGAAGACGGTGCCGACCCCGGTCAGCAGCACCACCAGGTACAGCTGGGGGATGCTCAGCACGCCGGCCCACCACGCCAGCGGCACGGACGCCACCAGCGCGGCCCGGGTGAGGTCGGCGGTGACCAGGACGGCGCGTCGTGGCAGCCGGTCCACCCAGACTCCGGCCGGCAGACCGATCAGCAGGAACGCGGCGGTGCTCAGCGCACCGAGCAGGCCCACCTCGGCGGGGGTTGCCGCGAGCAGGGACACCGCCATCACCGGTACGGCCATCTGGCCGATGTGGAAGCCGATGCCGTCGATGAGGGACGCGGCGTAGAGCAGTCGGAAGGAGGGCGGCCAGGCACTGGTCCGGTGCGTCGGTGTGGTTGTCGTCGGGGCGGTGGTCACACCGTCCACGGTGCCGGCAGTGGCGCGTCGAACCGATAGATTCGACTCTCGCCGAATCCACCGGGAGCGCCAATGATGCTGGTCGGCCTGGCCGCGCGGGACCTGGCGATGACCCGCTTCGCGGTGTCACCGCTGTGGGAGGCGGTGGCCAGCGTGCGGGTCGTCAAGCGGCCGCAGCAGTTCCCGGAGCACCTGGCCTGGTACGAGCGGGTTCGGCCCCGGCTGGCCGGGGTGGACTGGCGGCTCTTCGCCGACCTGGTGCGGATGCCGACGCCGGTCATCCCCGCCTTCCTCTGCCCGCCCCCGGCCATGTCACAGCCCACCCTCGACGTCGAGTTGGCGACCCTCGTCGCCACCTCTGCGGAGGCGGTTCGGGCCGGTGTCGAAGCGTTGCCCGGGCCACGCTCGTCGCGCCTGGCGGCGCTGCATGCCGACCCGGCGACCGAGCTGCCCCGGCTGGCCACGGCGATCCGGGGGTACGCCGACGCGGTCATCGCGCCCTACTGGCCCCGGATGCGAGCCCTGCTGGAGCGGGAGGTGCTGCTCGGCGCGCAGCGGATGGCCACCGACGGGGTGCACGGCCTGCTCAATCACCTCAACCAGTTCGTCCGGCTGGAGGCCGAGACGCTGACCGTGGAGCACGTCACCCTGGCCGGCTCGGTGCAACTCGACGGGCGGGGTCTACTGCTCGTACCGTCGGTGTTCATCGGCGCTCGGGTGTGGTCGAACTTCGACTCTCCGGGGCAGCCGGTGCTGCGGTTCCCGGCGCGGGCGGTGGGCACGCTCTGGGAACGGGATCCGACCCCGCACGGGCGAGGGTTGGCGCGGGTGCTGGGTCGAACCCGGGCGGCGCTGCTGCACGAGCTGGCGGTCCCGACCTCGACGCTGGAACTGGCCGGTCGGTGTGGCCTCGCGACGGGCACCGTGTCGCAGCACCTCGGTGCGCTGCGCGAAGCCGGCCTGGTGGGCGCGCACCGCGTCGGGCGCTTCGTGCTCTACGCCCGCACCACCGCGGCTGAGGTGTTGATCGCCGCCAGCGGTGCGGGTGCCACCTGACGCCGGTCCGCGCGACGGGCGACCGCCGCCGGCCGGGGTGCTGGACGCGGCCACGGTATGACGCTTCCGCTATGCCTGACATCGATCGCCGTCACAGTAACATCTACGTGCATCGATGACCCGGTGGCTGGTGGTCGCCGGACGACCGCAGGGGAGTGCGTGATGCTTCGACGACAACTGAGACGTGCGGCGCTGGCCATGCTGGTGGCGATCCTGGCGGCGGCCGGGATGCAGCTCGCCACCGGCGCTCCGGCCGTCGCCGTCCGGACCGTCTACTACGACGCGAGCCGGACCGGTGAGTTCCGGACCAACTTCGACCAGGCGGCGCAGATCTGGAACAGCCGGGTCAGCAACGTCCGGCTGCTGGCCGGCACCCCGGCCAGCATCACCATCTACGTCGACGACGGCTGGCCCCGGGCGCAACCGACCGGCCTCGGCTCGGGCCGGATCTGGATGGGCCGCACGGCCGTCAACCAGGGCTACGACCGCAACCGCATCGCCGCCCACGAGATCGGCCACATCCTGGGCCTGCCGGACCGGCGGACCGGGTTGTGCACCGACCTGATGTCCGGCAGCAGCGCCCCGGTGTCCTGCCGCAACGCGAACCCCAGCTCCACCGAGGCGAGCCGGGTGAACTCGCTGTTCGCCGGCAGCCTGGCCGCGCCCGCCAGCACGACGTACACCTGGAGCGGCGACTCGGACATCGCGCCGTTGGTGGTCGGCGGCCGGCCGGCGTCGGAGAACTACCCGTTCATGGTGTACGTCTCCGGCTGCACCGGCACCCTGATCAAGGGCAACTGGGCGGTCACCGCCAAGCACTGTTCGACGCCGTCCTCGGTGCGGGTGGGCAGCATCAACCGCACCAGCGGCGGGACCGTCGTGCGGGTGACCCGGGCGGTCAACCACCCGAGCGTCGACGTCAAGCTGCTGCAACTGGCCAGCTCGGTGACGTACGCCCCGGCCCCGATCCCGAGCACCTCCGGTGCGGTCGGCACCGCCACCCGGATCATCGGCTGGGGTCAGACCTGCGCCCCCCGGGGCTGCGGGTCGGCGCCGACTGTGGCCAACGAACTGGACACCTCCATCGTGGCCGACAGCCGGTGCTCCGGCATCAACGGCCCGTACGAGATCTGCACCAACAACACCAACGGCAATTCCGGCGCCTGCTACGGCGACTCGGGTGGCCCGCAGGTGCGCAAGGTCAACGGGGTGTGGAACCTGATCGGCGCGACGAGTCGGGCCGGCAACAACAACTCCACCTGCGCCACCGGCCCGTCCATCTATGTGGACCTGCCGTCCATCCGCTCGTGGATCTCCACTCAGGTCGGCGGCCTGCCCGTCTGACCGGCACTGACACCGCGGGCGGGGGCGCGCGACGCACGCGCCCCCGCCCGGGTGTGCCGGTGTCACCACGCGCTCGCCGGACGCGGTACGGTGCGTGGCATCTCGGCACATCGGAGGTCGCTTCATGCCTACCGTCGTCGTTCTCGCGCTGACCCTCGCCCTCGCCCCGGCGCCCTCGCCGTCGGCCACGTCGAATCCGCTCGGCGACATCATCGGTGGGGTCGGTCAGATCGTCGACGACCTACTCGGCGGCGACCCGCCCAGTGCCGCTCCGACGCCGAGCGCCACCGCGACCGGGGTGCCCACGCCCGGTCGGCCACCGGCCGCCGGTCAGCCCACCCCGGTGCGGACCACGGCGGTCCCGGCGCCCGCCGGTTCGGTGGGTGATGCTCCCGCACCCGCCGCCCCCGCCCCTGATCGCCGCCCCGTCGGCGAGAGCACCGACACCCGCGAGGTCGTCGTGCCGCAGCGCGACGGCGACACCCCCGAACCGGCCGCCCCGCCGGTGTTCGCCAGCCCCACCCGCGACGCCTGGCCACCCGCGTCGTACCTGTTGGTCGTCGTGCTGCTCGCGGTGCTGGCGCTGCTGCTCCTGCGCCGCCGGGCCCCGGCCCCCGCCGTTGCCGCACCCGCGCCGGACCCCGGTCCCGTGCCGGATTCCGGTCCCGCACCGGATCCCGGCCCGGTTCCGGACAACGACAACGTCAGCCGCCTGCCGACCAGCCTCAACGCCATCTACGAGATGGGCCGGCTCGACGAGCGACTCGAACAGGAACGGCGGCGGCGCACCTGATGGCACACCGCCGCCGACGGTCTCAGCGCGCCGGGTAGCCGCCCTCGCGCCGGGGGATCTCGTCGTCGTACGCCCCGACCGGGCCGCTGTAGCGGGTCTTGCCCTTCGGGTACGGCCAGGCGTTCGCGGTGCAACCGTGCAGGCCCAGCGTCTGCTGCTGCATCACCGGCGCCGCCCGGCCCCGCCCGGGGCACCGCTCGTGGCCGTACCCGAGTTTGTGTCCCACCTCGTGGTTGACCATGTACTGCCGGTAGGTGTCGAGGCTCGCGCCGTACCGCGGCACCCCCTTGACCCAACGCGCCACGTTGAGCACCACCCGGGCACCGTTGCGGCACGAGGTGTAGGCGTCCGGCACGTCCTGGCAGAGCGTGTCACGGGTGCCGGGGGTCGCCAGGTAGATGGTGAAGTCGGTCGGTTCACCGGCACCGACCCGGCGCAGCCGCCACGCCCCGCCCGCCGTCCACCCGCGCGGGTCGTTCAACGTTGTGGTGATCGCGGTCGCGATGTCAGCCGTCGCCAGGCCCTGGATGTCGCGCTCCACGGCGACCCGGTAGCGCAGCAACCGGCCGCCCGTCGCGCGTCCCGGCGTCGTCTCGCCCGACGCCACCGACCAGCGGTTACCGCCGGTGGCGGGGTAGGTCACCGGGATGACCGCTGGGGAACTGGACCGCACCTCGGTGGTCGCGCTCGGCCGCCCGGCGGGTGTCGCCGGCCCGGCGGGCAGCTCTCCGGCGGCGACCGGCTCGGTGGCCGGTTCCCCGGCGGCCGGCAGACCGCATCCGGTGAGCAACACCATCACCAGCAGCGACGCCATCGATGCGGGACCCCAGCGGCGGGTAACCTTCGTCGACATGTCTCTCCCCTCGCGCAACGCTCAGTGGTGGCGCGGAGGAGAAGACGGGTGACCGGGGCGAAAAGTTGATGTGACCCAGCGCTCAACCTTTTGCCGGCCCCGCCCGTCTCTAGCTCTGTGGCACGGGGAGGGTTCGCGGTGGCGCGGGGGGACGCGGATTTCGTGGAGTTCGCGCGGGCGGCGTCCGCGCGACTGGTGCACGCCGCGTACCTGATGACCGGCGACCACCACCAGGCCGAGGACGCCGCGCAGACCGCGCTGGTCCGTACCTACGCGTCGTGGTCACGGATCCACGACGACGACGCCTACGGGTACGCGCGCCGCACGCTGGTCAACCATCTGGTGGACGGGTGGCGACGGCCGATGCGGGAGTACCCGACCGACGAGGTGCCGGAGCAGCGGCGTGACGACGTGGCCGACGACGTGGCAACCCGGCGCTGGTTGATCGCCATCCTCGGTGCGCTCAGCCCTCGGGAGCGCGCCATCGTCGTCCTGCGCTACTACTTCGACCTGCCGGAGGCGCAGGTGGCCCGGGAACTTTCGGTATCCGTCGGCACCGTCAAGAGCACCAGTTCGCGGGCTCTGGAGAAGTTGCGCAGCGCCACCCCCCGGATGGCCGATGAGGAGGCGCGCCGATGAGCGAGCTGGAACGGCTCCGCCACGCCATGCGGGCGACCGAGCGTCCCGACGCGGGGCTCGATCTGAGCGCCGTGATGCGCGAGGGACGTCGGTTGCGTACCCGTCGGCGCGTCGCCGCGGCCGGGGCGGCGACGCTCGCGACCGGCCTGGCCGCCGCGGTCGTCGCGGTGGCGGTCGGCGTGTCCGGGCCGGGCGATCCGACGCCGACCGAGCCTCTGCCACCGGCCGCTGTCGCTCCACCGACGGTCGCTGACTCGCCGTCGGCGCAGAAGTCGCCGGACCGCACGGCACCTCCGACGCTGGCCAGCGACACGCCACTGGCGAAGCCGTTGGGCCAGTTGGTGGACAGCGGGGTACGGCACGGCAGTGAGCGCCGCATGTACTACTTCGTCCCGGTGTCCGTGCCCGGCGTACCCAAGGTGTCCATCGGCCTGGCCGCCGGTCGCCAAACCACCGGCGGCTCGCTGACCACGGACCTCCTGGTCAACGACGTCGAGGGCAGTGACCGCAGCGCCGGGTTCCACCAGATCGGCTACGACGAGGGGTCTGCCGCCGCGCCGGTGCCCACCTTCGGCTACTTCGTCGGCCCCGCCAAGCGGATCATCGGCACCGTCGACGGTCGGCAGGTCGACGCCCGGGTGACGCGGTGGAGTCTCGACAGCCAGGTGGTGATCTTCTGGTTCGATCCGGCGCACCTCACCCCGGGGGAGCGGCTGGACGGCATCATCGCCCGCGACGGCGGCGGCCGTCGACTCTGACGCGCTGCCGCCGCTCAGGCCAGCCGACGCTCGATGGTCACCGTCGTCCCCTCGGCGGTGGAGACCAGTCGCACGTCGCCGTAGGCGTTCATCAGCAGCGCGCCGCGCCCCCGGTCCATCGCCGGTCGGCGGTCCCGCCAGGTGCCGAAGTCCCGTACCGAGATCCGGACCAGGCCGCCACCCAGTTGGACGCGCACCCGCACCTCCGGGCGGCTGGGCCGCTGCGCGTGCTCGACGGCGTTGTTCATGGCCTCGGAGGCGGCGAGCAGGAGATCCTCCAGGACGTCCGGGTCAACGTCCAGCTCACCCAGGGCGCCGCGCACGTCCCGACGCAGCGCCGCCGCCGAGGTGGGTTCGGACGGGTACGTCCACCCGACGTCCAGGAGATCGCCCAGTACGTCCGGGTCGGCCGGCGTCGGCGGAAGCACCGCCGCGTCGCGGACGGGTTCGACAGCCGGGTCCGCCGTGACGGGGCCGACCGGGGCCGGGTGCGAAGGGGGAGCGGAGGCGGCGACGGTCGCCGGTTCGCCGCCGAGGGCCGCCGCGGGGGTACGGTCGCGGGCCCGGCGGATGCTGGCCCGGATCCGGGCGACCAGCTCGGCTGCGGCGAACGGCTTCACCAGGTAGTCGTCGGCGCCCAGGCTCAGGCCCTCCACGCTGGCCTCACCGCCGGCACGGGCGGAGAGCACCAGCACCGGCAGCGCCCGGGTCGCCGGGTCCGCCCGGAGCCGGCGCACCAGGTCGAAGCCGTCCATCACCGGCATCATCACGTCGGTCAGCACCAGGTCCGGCAGGTCGCGGTGGATCTCGTCGAGGGCCTGCTGACCGTCGGTGACCTCCCGCACCCGCCAGCCCTGCGCGGTGAGCAGCCGGGTGAGGTACGCCCGCATGTCGGCGTTGTCGTCGGCGAGCAGGATCCGGGCCCCGGCCAGCTCATCCGTGGTCGTTCGGGTCGCGGGGTCGGGTTCGGTCACCGCGTCGCTCGGTTCGGTGAGCCAGCCCACCGCCTCCTCGACGGCGGCCCGGGCCGCGTCACCCCGCCCGCCGACCGTCGGGCCGCTGACCGCGGTGCGGTGCGTCGCCGACCACGGCAGCGTCACAGTGAACCGGCTGCCGACGCCCACCTGGCTGGTCACTCGGACGTCGCCGCCCTCCAGCCGGGCCAACTCGTGCACCAGGGCCAGACCGATGCCCGTGCCCTCGTGACTGCGCGAGCGGGCGCCGCGTACCCGATGGAAGCGTTCGAAGAGTTTCGGCAGGTCCCGTTCCGCGATGCCGATGCCGGTGTCCGCGACGGTGAGACGCACCTCCTCGTCGTCGGCGTCGAGGGTGACCCGGATGCGGCCGATGAACGTGTACTTGAGGGCGTTGGAGAGCAGGTTCGTGACGATGCGTTCCCAGTTGACCGGGTCGACAGAGACCGGCCGGGGCAGCGGTGGGCAGCTCACCTCGAGGGTCAACCCGGCCCGCTCGACGGCGGCCCGGAACACCCCGGCGAGCTCGGCGGTCAGCGCGGCCAGGTCGACCACCCGGGCGTCGCTGCGCGCCCGCCCGGCCTCCAGGCTGGAGAAGGTGAGCAGGCTGTTGACGAGCGTCAACAGTCGCGTCGCGTTACGCCAGCCGGTCTCCACCCGCTCCCGCTGCACCGGTGCCAGCGGCGCGGTGGCGTCGGTGAGGGCGTCGGTCAGCGGGCCGAGGATGAGGGTCAGCGGGGTACGGAACTCGTGGCTGACGTTGGCGAAGAAGTCGGTCTTGAGGCGGTCCAGTTCCGCCATCGCCTCGATGCGGCGCCGCTCCTCCTCGTACTCCTGGGCGTTGCGCAACGCCACCGAGATCTGCTGGGCGAGGAGCTGGTGGAACGAGCGGTACGCCTCGTCGAGCCCACGGCTGGGGCTCACCCCGGCGAGCAGGACGCCGCGGGGCTGACCCTCGTCGGCGGAGGACAGCGGCAGCGCCAGCGCGGTGCGGACCGGGTCGTCCCACGGGCCGGCGGGCAGCGGCAACCGGTCGGCGACGTCGGTCACCTCGGTCGCCCGGCCCTCGGCCGCGTCCGCCAGCCCCCATCCGTACGCGGGCGGGCCCGGGTCGGTCAGCTCGACGGCGTCCGGCAGGGTCTGGGCGTGCCGCCGGTCGCCGCCGGTGCAGGCGATCCGGCGCAGTGTCGTGCCGTCGCGCAGGTAGATGGCGGCGAACGGCACGTCCAGGGGGTGGTCGTCGATCACGCCGACCAGCCGTGCGCCGGTGGCGTCCACGTCGACGGTGCGCCCGTCGCCGAGCACTGACAGGTCGCGCAGGAGGCGCAGCCGACGTTCGCCGATCACCTGCTGGGTGACCTCGCTGCACACGGTCAGCACGCCGACGGTGCGCCCGTCGTCGTCGCGGGCGGGGGCGTGCGAGACGCTGAAGTACGCCTCCTCGCGGTAGCCGGCCCGGCTGAGCAGCAGTTGCAGCGCGGGGACCCAGCTGGCCACCGAGGTCGCCATGGCCTCCTCGACCAGTGGGGCGAGGACGTCCCAGACCTCGGCCAGGGTCACCCGCACGTCGTCGCCGAGAGCGGCGGGGTGCTTGTCACCGATCAGCGCCGAGTAGGCGTCGTTGTAGAGCTGGGAGTAGTTCTCGCCCCAGAGCAGCAGCATGGGGTACCGGGAGGAGAGCACCATCCGGACGGCGGCGCGCAGGCTCTGCGGCCATTCGCTGACCGGGCCGAGCGGGGTGCGGGCCCAGTCCAGCTCGGCCATCAACCGCCCGGTTTCGCCGCCGCCGAGGAACAGGTCGCTGCTGGGTCGTGTCACGCTCGATCCGACCCCATCGCAAGCCCCCGTTCCGGGCCTGACGACCCCTGCCGCGTTACCTACCCATCCTGACACTTCTACTCAGCTGTGCTGACGCCGGTACCCACCGTCGAACCGGCGGCGGTTCGGGACGAACGACCGATGCCTAGTACATCGACATCTGTAATTGTCTCGGGTATCCCTCCGACCCCGAGGAGCCCCCATGAGAGGCAGAACGCTGAGCGCGAGAGTCGCGCTCGCCGTGTTCGCCGCGACGACCGTGACGCTGGCCGCCCAACCGGTGACCGCGTCACCCCCGACCGCCACGACGGTGGCCCGGCCGATCGCCGGGTCCGTCGCCGCACTCGCAGCGCCGGACATCTCCGTCAGCAACGTCCAGGCGCACCTGACCCAGTTCAACGCCATCGCCACCAGCAACGGTGGCAACCGACGGGCCGGCTCGGCCGGCTACACCGCCTCGCTCACCTACGTCAAGACCAGGCTCCAGTCGGCCGGCTACACCGTCAGCGAGCAGTACTGCTCCAGTTGCACGTACCCCTCGAACAACCTCATCGCCGAGTGGCCCGGCGGCCCGGCCGACCAGGTGGTCATGTTCGGCGCGCACCTGGACGGCGTCTCGGCCGGTCCGGGCATCAACGACAACGCCACGGGTTCCTCGACCCTGCTGGAGAACGCGCTGGTCCTGGCCGCGCAGAACCCGACGATGACCAAGCGGGTGCGGTTCGCCTGGTGGACCGACGAGGAGCAGGGGCTCAACGGCTCCCGGTTCTACGTCAACTCGCTCAGCAGCACCCAGCGCGGCTACATCAAGGGCTACTACAACTTCGACATGGTCGGCTCGGTCAACGGCGGCTACTTCATCAACCGGGTCACCTCGACCACCGCGGCGCCGCTGAAGGCGTACTGGGACTCCCTGGGCCTGCAACCGGAGGAGAACGTCGAGGGGCAGGGCCGCTCCGACGACTACTACTTCCAGCAGGCCGGCATCCCCACCTCGGGCTACGCCGCCGGGGCCAGCGCCCGCAAGACCAGCGCCCAGGCGGCCAAGTGGGGCGGCACCGTCAACTCCGCGTACGACCCGTGTTACCACCGGTCCTGTGACACCACCGCCAACGTCAGCGCCACGGTGCTGAACCGGGCGGCCGACGGTGTCGCGTACGCGCTGTGGCAGCTCGCCGTGAGCGGCGGGACCCCGAGCTGCACCGGCGGTCAGGTGGTCGGCAACGGTGGCTTCGAAAACGGCAGCACGCCGTGGACCGCATCCTCCGGGGTGATCACCAACTCCAGCAGCAAGCCGGCCCGGACCGGGTCGTACAAGGCGTGGCTCAACGGGTACGGCAGCACCCGCACCGAGACCCTGTCCCAGTCGGTGACCGTGCCGGCCGGGTGCGCCAGCTACACGCTGGCGTTCTGGACGCGCATCGACACCGCCGAGACGACCACGTCCACGGCGTACGACAAGCTGACCGTGCGGATGGGCTCGACCACGCTGGCGACGTACTCGAACCTCAACGCCTCCAGCAGTTACGTCCAGCGCACGCTCAACGTGGCTGCGTACGCCGGGCAGACGGTGACGCTGACGTTCACCGGCACCGAGGACTCCTCGCTGCAGACCAGCTTCGTGATCGACGACGTGACGTTGCAGGCGAGCTGACCGCGTACCCGAAAACGGGCCGCCACCGGTTCTCGCCGGTGGCGGCCCGTCGCGTCGTGGTCAGGGAAGCTGGGGGTAGAGCGCGGCGACACCGCCGGCCAGCCCGGCCTGTACCCGCCGACTGACGTCGTCGGCGACGATCTCGTACGCGTCGGCCTCGACGCCGTCGACCGCGATCTTGGCGATCTCCGCCGGGTCGGACTTCGGGCCGGTGATGTCGGCGGCCATGTCGGTGTCCAGGTAGCCGACGTGCAGGCCGGCGACCCGGACGCCCTGGTCGGCGAGGCGCACGCGCACGCCGTTGGTCATCGACCACTGCGCGGCCTTGGCGACGCCGTAGGCCCCGTGGATCGGGGAGCTGAACCAGGACAGCACGGAGAGCACGTTGAGGATCGTCCCGCCGCCGTTGCCGGCGATGATCGGCGCGAACGCCCGGACCATCGACAGCGTGCCGAGGTAGTGGGTCTCCAGTTCCTGCCGCAGCACGTCCAGGTCGCCGTCGAGGAGGTCGGCTCGGAAGTCGGTGCCCGCGTTGTTGATCAGCAGGTTCACGTCGCCGGCCAGCGCGGCGGCGGCGGCCACCGATGCGGGGTCGGTGATGTCGAGGCGTACCGGCGTCACGCCAGGCAGGTCGACGCGGTCGGGGTTACGGGCGCCGGCGTAGACGGTGGCGCCCCGGGCGAGGAGTTCGGCGGCCAGGTGGCGGCCGAGGCCACGGTTGGCGCCGGTGACGAGGGCGGTGCTTCCAGCGAGCTTCATGGCCGTCACGCTATCCGAGCTGACTTCTGTTGAGCAAAGTCAGCTATCTCACCGGAGCGGGGCGAGCGAATCGGGAATACGACCCGGACGCGCCCACAGCCGGACCGGTGACGACTCGTATCCTTTCCGCGAACCTCCGTACGAGCCGAGATGGGAGACGGTGTGAGCAACCAGGCCGAAACGTTGGAATTCCAGGCCGAGGCGCGTCAGCTCCTCCAGTTGGTGGTCCACTCGATCTACTCGAACAAGGACGTCTTCCTGCGGGAACTCATCTCGAACGCGTCCGACGCACTGGACAAGCTCCGGCTGGCCACCCTCGTCGACAAGGACCTCGTCGCCGACACCGACGACCTGCACGTCGCCCTGGAGATCGACCGCGACGCCCGCACCCTCACCGTGCGGGACAACGGCATCGGGATGACCCGCGACGAGGTCGTCCAGCTGATCGGCACGATCGCCAAGTCGGGCACCGCCGAGCTGCTGCGCCAGCTGCGGGAGTCCGCCGACGCCCACGCCAAGCAGGACCTCATCGGCCAGTTCGGCGTCGGCTTCTACGCCGCGTTCATGGTCGCCGACCGGGTCACCCTGCTGACCCGTAAGGCCGGCGAGACCGGCGGCACCCGCTGGGAGTCCACCGGCGAGGGCACGTACTCGATCGAGGCGGTCGACGAGGCGCCGCAGGGCACCGCTGTGACACTGCACCTCAAGCCGGCCGACACCGAGGACAACCTGCACGACTACACCGTCGAGTGGACCGTCCGCGACATCGTCAAGCGCTACTCCGACTTCATCGCCTGGCCGATCCGGATGAGCGTGGAGCGGCCCGGCGCCGACGGTGAGGCCCCCACCAGCGAGGTGCAGACCCTCAACTCCATGAAGGCGCTCTGGGCGCGACCCCGCGACGAGGTCGACGCCGCCGAGTACAACGAGTTCTACAAGCACGTCAGCCATGACTGGGCCGACCCGCTCGAGGTCGTGCACATGAAGGGCGAGGGCACCTTCGAGTACGAAGCTCTGCTGTTCCTGCCCAGCCACGCCCCACTGGACCTGTTCTCCCCACAGGGCCGCCGTGGCGTGCAGCTCTACGTCAAGCGCGTCTTCATCATGGACGACTGCGAGGCGCTGGTCCCGACGTACCTGCGCTTCGTCAAGGGCGTGGTCGACGCGCACGACCTGTCGCTGAACATCTCCCGGGAGATCCTCCAGCAGGACCGGCAGATCCAGATCGTCCGCCGCCGCCTGGTCAAGAAGATCCTCGCCACGGTCAAGGACCTCAAGGCCAACCACGCCGAGCGCTACCGCACCTTCTGGACCGAGTTCGGCGCGGTGGTCAAGGAAGGGCTGATCGACGACACCGACAACCGGGACACCCTGCTGGACATCCTGTCGGTGGCCTCCACCAACGACCCGGCCGAGCCCACCGACCTGGCCGGCTACGTGTCCCGGATGAAGGACGGCCAGAGCGACATCTGGTACGCCACCGGCGAATCCCGGGCCGCCATCGAGAACTCGCCGCACCTGGAGGCGTTCCGGGCCAAGGGGCACGAGGTGCTGCTCCTCACCGACCAGGTCGACGAGGTGTGGGTCGAGCGGGTCGGCACGTACGACGGCAGGACGCTGCGCTCGATCGCCAAGGGCGAGATCGACCTGGACACCGACGAGGAGAAGCAGCAGGCCGAGGCCGAGCGTGAGCAGCAGCGACAGGAGTTCGCGGCGCTGCTCGACTGGCTGGGGACCACCCTCACCGACAGTGTCCGGGAGGTGCGCCTGTCATCGCGGCTGACCACCTCGCCGGCCTGCGTCGTCGGCGACGCCCACGACCTCACCCCGACCCTGGAGAAGATGTACCGGGCGATGGGGCACGAGATTCCGCCGACCAAGCGGATCCTGGAGATCAACCCCGGGCACCCGCTGGTGTCCGGGCTGCGCAAGGCCCACGAACAGGGCGGCGACCCGGCGGCCCTGACCGAGACCGCCGAGCTGCTCTACGGCTTGGCGGTGCTCGCCGAGGGTGGCGAGCTGACCGACCCGGCCCGCTTCACCCGGACGCTCGCCGACCGGCTGGCCCGCACCCTGTAACCGGCGGCCGACCGACAACAGGTGAACGCTCGGCCGGATCGCCGGCCGAGCGTTCATCTGGGTGGTGCCGGAGCAGCTCGGGTGCCTGCGACCCGTCAGGCCGCGGAGGCGGCCTTCGACCCTCGGTGCGACGCCGCCGGGCCGGCGTTCCAGCCCCATCGCGGCGCCGGCACCGAGGAGTCACGACGTCCGTCCGGTTCGACGTCGTCACTGTCGGCTCCGTCGACGGTCAGCTCGACCGAGGCGGGGGTGCTGCGAGCCAGTCGCAGTGAGTGCTCGGCACCGGCACGCGCCACGCACGGCCACGACTGCCCGGCGCACTGAAGGTTGCGGCACCGGCCCTCGTCGTCCGGCTCGTGTGCGTCCAGCACATCAATCGCCAACTGCCACAGCAGCGGGTCGGTCACGTCGTGCGGACGCTCGGCGGTGCGGCTCGGTCGGTTGCTGGTGTCGTCGGACATCATGGCCCCCCTCGTCAGGCTGTACCCCCCAAGGGTCACCCGTCAGCCGCCAGCTAAACCGCCGACCTGCTGTGATGTGTCTCTGCTCGCAACTCGACCGCGGACGCCGCACGCGTATCGGTCAGTCCGGCAGGAGTGGCATCTCCACCCCCGGCTCCCGGTTGAGCAACACCGCCCGGGTCAGCGCCGCCGATCCGAACCGGTCGCGGACCGCGTCCACCGCAGCGTCCAGATCGGAACCGGCGTCAGGCTGGAACGGCAGCTCAGGCTGGACGGGGTTGTCGTCGAGATTGCCCACCGAGACACCGATCAGAGTGACACCACGGCGATCGATCTCGGGCAGCGCCGCGCGCAGCAGCGCACGCGCGGCGGCGAGCAGTGGCGTGGTGTCCGCCGTCGCCTTCCCCACCGTGTGCGAGCGGGTCGCCCGGGTGTAGTCGCCGAAGCGCAGCCGCAACACCACCGTGCGGCCGGACCGTCCGGCCGCCCGCATCCGCCGGCTGACCCGGTCGACCAGGCCGGCGAGGATGGCCTCCAACTCCGTCGAGGCGTGCGGGGTGCGACTGAGCGCGTGCTGCGCGCCCATCGACCCGCGCCGCCGCCCCACCTGCACCGCCCGGGGGTCGCGGTTGTGCGCCAACGCGTGCAGGTGCCGGCCGGCGCCCGCCCCGAGCATCGACACCAGCGCCGCCTCGCCGAGGCGGGCCACCTCCCCGACCGTACGGATCCGGCGCTCCCGCAACTTGGCGGCAGTGACCGGGCCGACTCCCCAGAGCCGTTCCACCGGCAGTGGATGCAGGAACGCCAGCTCATCGTCCGGCGCGACCACCAGCAGGCCGTCCGGTTTCGCCACAGCGCTGGCCACCTTGGCCAGGAACTTCGTGCGGGCCACCCCCACCGTGATCGGCAGGTGGACCTGGTCGCGGACCTCCCGGCGCAGCCGTTCGGCGATCTCGGCCGGCGGCCCGACCAGCCGCCCCAGCCCACCCACGTCGAGGAACGCCTCGTCGATGGAGAGCCCCTCGACCAGCGGCGTGGTCTGCCGGAAGATCTCGAAGACCGCGCGGCTCGCCGCCGTGTACGCCGACATCCGGGGCGGCACCACTATCGCGTCCGGGCAGAGCCGACGCGCCTGCTGGCCGCCCATCGCGCTGCGGACACCCCGCGCCTTCGCCTCGTAGCTGGCCGCGAGCACCACCCCACCACCGACGATCACCGGTCGGCCCCGCAGGCGCGGGTCGTCGCGCTGCTCGACCGACGCGTAGAACGCGTCCAGGTCGGCGTGCAGGATGCTGGCGCCGGGCGACACGTACACATGTTCGCATGGCGCCCGGCCGATGCGGCAGTGAGCTGGGCGAACGCCCGATCAGTCGAGGCAGAACTCGTTGCCCTCGGGGTCGGCCATGATGAGGTGACCGGCGGCCAACGGGGGAGTGGGCTCGTGCCGGCCGAGGCGCTTCGCGCCGTGCGAGACGAGCCGTTCGGCCTCCGTCTCCAGGGCCGCCATCCGCGCGTCACCGGTCAGCCCGGGGGCGGCCCGGACGTCGAGGTGGACGCGATTCTTCACCTGCTTGCGTTCCGGCACCCGCTGGAAGAACAGCCGTGGTCGCGCGCCCTCGGGGTCGACCACCGCCGACGCGTCGTTGCGGTTCTCCGGCGGCACACCCATCGCCTCCAGCGCCTGGTCCCAGGATTCGAAGTCTCCGGGTGGGGCCTGCACCTGGTAGCCGAGCGCCTCGGCCCAGAACGTGGCCAACCGGGCCGGGTCGGCGCAGTCGAAGGTGATCTGCACGTCGCGGATCACGGCGGATCCCTGGTGTCTGATCTGGTCGGTCATGAACTGAGCCTCTCGCGGATAGCGGACAGGGTTGTTCCGCTATCCGTGCAACGATCGACGAATGACCGTCGAGGCAACGACCGAGCGGGTGCTGCGCCTGCTGGCGCTGCTGCAACGACGACCGTCCTGGACGGCCGCCGAACTCGCCGTCGAGCTGGGGGTCACCGGCCGTTGCGTGCGCCGCGACGTGCAGCGCCTGCGGACGCTCGGTTACCCCGTGCACGCCGTCTCGGGCGTCGGCGGTGGCTACCAACTCGGTGCGGGCACCCGGCTGCCGCCGTTGCTCCTCGACGACGAGGAGGCGATCGCCACGGCGGTCTCGCTGCGGCTGGCCTCCGGCGGCACCGTCGCCGGGGCGGGCGAGGCGGCGCTACGGGCACTCGCGAAGCTCGACCAGGTGATGCCGTCGCGGCTGCGCGCCGAGGTGCGGGCGGTGCACGGCGCCACCGACACCCTCATCGGCCCGGTCGCCGAGATCGACGCGGAGCTGCTGGTGACGCTGGCCCGCGCCTGCCGGGACGGGGTGCGCGTTCGGTTCGACTATCCCGGCCGGGGCGCCGGGGGCCAGGAACGGACTGTCGAACCGATCCGGATGGTCACCACCGGCCGCCGCTGGTATCTGATGGCCTGGGACGTCGACCGCGACGACTGGCGGACGTTCCGGCTGGACCGGATGCGGGCGGTGGTGGCGACCACCTGGCGGTTCCGGGCCCGCGAGCACCCCGATCCGGTGGCCTTCGTGCAGCGGGCGGTGACCGGGGCGCCGTACCGGTACCTCGCCCGGGTGCGCGTGCACGCCCCGGCCGACCAGCTGCGCGAGGTGGTCCCGCCCCAGGTGGGACGGGTCGAGGACGATCGTGACGGGTGGTCGGTGCTGGTCCTCGGCGGTGACAGCCTGGACTGGCTCGCCGCGCACCTCGCCCGGCTGAGTTACGAGGTCGAGGTGTTGGAGCCTGCCGAGCTGCGCGAGGCCGCGGGCCGGCTGGCCCGTCGCCTCGCGGTGCTGGCCGGTGCGACGTCGGAGCCCGACGCGCGGTGACGCAGCGTGTAGTGCCGCAGCGACACCGGGCCGCCGTCGGGAGCGGTCCACGGCGCCGTGCTCGTGCCGACGCACCGCCATCCCGCGCGCTCGTACAGCGCGACGGCCGCGGTGTCACCGGCGGCCACCTCCAGCACCAGGTCCGTCGCGCGTGTGGCCGCCCACCGGCGGGCCCGGTCCAGCAGCGCGCTGCCCAGCGCCAACCCCCGGGCTTTCGGCACCACGAAGAGACGGGCGACCTCGGCCGTCGGCGGGGCCAGCGGCCCGCCCGCCGGATCGGGCAGCCGGTGCACGGCGATGTGACCCACGACGGCAGCGTCGTCATCGACTGCCACCCAGGCCCGCGCCGGCTGCGGCTCGCGGAGCCAGCGGTGCGGGTCGGCGGGCCAGTTCAGCGGGTACCTGTCGACCCGGTGAACCTCGGTGAGCGCCGCGACGCAGCCGTCCAGGTCGGTGGCGCGCCGCCGGCGGATGCCCGGTGGGTTCACAGGTCGTCGAACGGGCTGGCGTAGCGGAACTCGCCCCGGATCGACTCGTTCCAGGCGTGCAGTGGCCGAGCCATGAAGTACTGCGGCCCCCACGGCTGCGGCGGGGTGACGCCCAACTCGACGGCCGGCCGGAACCCGAAACGCGGGTAGTAGTCGGGGTGCCCGAGCAGGACCACCAGCGGCTCGTCCCGCGCGTCGGCCGCGCCGAGCACCGCGTGCATCAACGCGCTGCCGACGCCGCGCCGCTGCCAGTCCGGCAGCACTCCCAGCGGCCCCAGGCCCAGCGCCACCGCCGCGCCGCCCACCAGGCCGCGGGTGGCCACCACGTGACCGACCACCTGGCCGTCCGAATCGACCGCCACCAGGGAGTACGCGGGCAGCCAGCCCTCGTCGACGCGCAGCGCGTCGACGAGCGTCGCCTCGACCGGTACGCCGTCACCGCCATCGGCCTTGGCGAAGGCCGCGGAGTGCACCGCGCGAATCGCGTCGACGTCGGCGGGTGTCTCGCGTCTGATCAGCACCGCGCCACCATAGACGCGGTGAGTTGCCGGCTCCACGCGTTTATCGCCGGCACCGATCTGCCGGCGGTCGTCGTGGATGGCGGTCGTGGTGGCCGGCGGGCGGCACTTCGCGGACATGGCGGGGAGACGCTTGATGTCTGTGAGTCATCATGATGACTCACAGACATCAAGCTCAGCCGACGGCGGTGGCTGACGGCGGGGCGCTGCCGCCCTGCGGCGCCTCCGGGACCATCAGTCGGATGATCTCCGCCCGGTCGGCGGGCGAGGGCAGCCCCCATTCCGGCCGGTAGCCGTACACCTCATGCAGTGGCGTGGAGCCGGTGCGACCGTCCAGGATCTCCACGGCGTCGGTGCCGATCAGGCCGGGGTGTTCGACGCCGCAGGCCTCGGCGACCTTGGTCAGGTCCCGGCGCAGGGTTCGCACGTAGTTGGCCGCCCGGACCGACTTCGACGCCGGGTCCAGGCCACGGGCGAGCCACGCGTTCTGCGTGGCGACACCGGTGGGGCAGGTGTCGGTGTGGCACTTCTGCGCCTGGATGCAGCCGATCGACAGCATCGCCTCCCGACCGACGTTGACCAGGTCGCAGCCGAGCGCGAACGCCACGATGGCGTTGTCCGGCAGGCCGAGCTTGCCGGCGCCGACGAAGACCACCTGCTCGTGCAGGCCGTGCTCGGCGAAGATCTTGTACACCCGGGAGAAGCCCTGCTGGAACGGGAGCGACACGGAGTCGGTGAAGATCAGCGGTGCGGCGCCGGTGCCGCCTTCACCGCCGTCGATCGTCACGAAGTCCACACCCCGGCCGGTGTTCCGCATCAGGGTGGCCAGCTCCTGCCAGAAGCCCAGGTCACCGACGGCCGACTTGATGCCGACCGGCAGACCGGTCTCGGCGGCCAGCAGCTCCACCCAGTCGAGCAGGCTGTCGCAGTCGGAGAACTCGGCGTGCCGGGACGGGCTGACGCAGTCCTGACCGGCCGGGATGCCCCGGGTGGCGGCGATCTCGGCGGACACCTTCGCCCCGGGCAGCAACCCACCGAGGCTCGGCTTGGCGCCCTGGCTCAGCTTGATCTCCAACGCCTTGACCGGGGCCCCGGCGACCAGGTCCTTCAGCCGGTCGAGGCTGAACCGGCCGTGCTCGTCGCGGCAGCCGAAGTACGCCGTGCCGAGTTGGAAGACCAGCTCACCACCGTTGCGGTGGTACGGCGACAGGCCGCCCTCACCGGTGTTCTGCAGGCAACCGGCGAGCGCCGCACCCTTGTTGAGCGCGGTGACGGCGTTGCCGGACAGCGAGCCGAAGCTCATCCCGGAGATGTTGACGACCGACTCGGGGCGGAACGCCCGGGCCCGCCCCCGTGCCGCGCCGAGCACCTTCGCGCAGGGCAACCGCACATCGTGCCCGGCGGCCGGTGACGACGGCGGCACGGCACGGCCGAACGTGCGGTGCTTGATGATCGGGTACCCGGGGGTGTACTCGATGTCGTTGTCCGTACCGAAACCGAAGTAGTTGTTCTCCTGCTTGGCCGACGCGTACACCCAGCGGCGCTGGTCGCGGGTGAACGGCCGCTCCTCGTTGTTGCCGGCCACGATGTACTGCCGAAGCTCCGGCCCGATCGTCTCCAACAAATAGCGGGCGCGGCCGAGGATCGGGAAGTTGCGCAGCAGCGCGTGATCGCGCTGGATCAGGTCCCGCGCGGCGAGCGCCGCGACGGCGGTGGCGACGGCGGGTACGGCTCGACGGGCCCAGGTCATGCCCGGGAGTCTTTCCGCCCGGGCGGCGGATCAAACCGGTGAGCTGGCTGGTGGCGGTGCGGGTGCCCCCACACCGCCACCGGACGCTCAGCGGTGCCGGAACGACTCGCGGATCGATCCGCCGACGATCGTGCACCACGTGCTCGTGCTGAGCTTGCCGTTGCGCGGCAGCCCGTGCAGCGCCTGGAGCTCTTGCACCGCGCTCCGGGTGGCGTGGTCGTACGCCCCGGTCACGGTGACCGCGTACCCCTTGGTGGCGAGGATTTCCTGCACGGCAGTCACCGGCGCTCCGCTGGCGTGCTGGTCCAGCTCAGGCACCAGGGTTTCCCAGGTCGGGGTGGTGAGAGTGGCGTCCACGTCCACAGCGATGCCGTTGCGGGCCTGCCAGTCCTGCACGGCCGCGACGGTCGCGGCGTCGAACGTGCCGCTGACGGTCACCGGGTAGCCCCGGAAGGCGAGCAGGTGCTGCACCACCCGGACCGAGGGGGAGTTGACGAAGCGCCACAGGTCCGGCCAGCGGCGCGCCGGCACGTCACCGAGCGTGGTGCCGAGGGCGGCGTGCACGCGCCGCCGCAGCTCGGGGAACTGCCGGTAGAAGGCGGCGCCCGGGCACTCGGTGGTGCGGAAGTCCCAGTGGCCGAAGATGTCGTGCGCGTGCAGCCCGTACTGCCGGCAGATCGCGACGCAGAGCTTGACCAGCGAGTCGGTCAATGCCTTCGGCGGGGTCTCGGTGACGTAGGTGCCCTCGTTCTCGATGCCGATCGCCCGGCCGTTCTCACCCGGGCAGTGCGCCGAGATCATCTGCCGGTCGCCGGCTTCGAGGCGCTCCAGACTGCCCCGGCGGCCCTCCAGCACGTAGCCGCCGCGGCTGACCGTGAAGTGCTGGCCGGTGTCCGACCAGCCGTTGCCGTCGATGTGCAGGTCCTGGCAGTCGTGGGCGAGCTTCACCGCCTGCTCACGGGAGTAGTCGGTGACGTTCGGGAACGCCATGTGGTGCACGATGATCTTGTTGGTGGCGATGGCGCTCACCGACAGCGGATCCTTCGGCGGGCGGGCGGCCCACTCGTCACAGCTGATGATCCAGTCCAGGTCGGTGCCCGGCGCGGCCTGCGCCGCGCCCGGGAAGGCGAGTTCGCTCCCGACGACGGCGACCGTGGCGGCGCCGAGACCGGCCCGCAGCAGCGTCCGGCGATCCACTTCGGAATGGTCGACGTGCATGGCATCTCCTCCTGCGGCCGACGGCGGGGATGAAAAGTAGCTCCAGTGGCCGCACGTACTCCGGAGAATATTGCCAATACTCGCCCGCGCGCTAGAGGGCCGGCAGAGCTCGTGATCACCGGTGTTTCCGCGCGCCGGGTCGGGGGTAGGTCGGGGCAGACCGATCCGGCTGCCCCTTAAGGAATGACCAGATGAGTGACAACGTCAGCGACGCGGTGGGCGACGCGCTCCGCTCGGTGATGCTCTTCCTGCCCAAGGCCGTCGCCTTCCTGGCGATCCTGGTGGCCGGATGGCTGATCGCCAAGGCGGTACTGAAGATCGTGGAGAAGGTCCTCGAACGGGTGGGCTTCGACCGCGCCGTCGAACGCGGCGGCATCCGCCGCGCGTTGAGTCGCTCCCGGTACGACGCCAGCGACATCGTCGCGAAGCTCGCCTACTACGCGGTGCTGCTGTTCACCCTCCAGCTCGCCTTCGGTATCTGGGGGCCGAACCCGATCTCCGACCTGCTCGGTGCGGTGATCTCGTGGCTGCCCCGGGCCTTCGTCGCGATCGTCATCGTCGTGGTCGCCGCCGCCATCGCCAACGCGGTCAAGGACATCATCAGCGGCGCGCTCGGCGGCCTGTCGTACGGCCGGGCGCTGGCCACCATCGCCTCGGTGTTCATCCTCGGCCTCGGCGTCATCGCCGCGCTGAACCAGATCGGGGTGGCCACCGCGGTCACCACTCCGGTGCTGATCGCCGTGCTGGCCACGATCGGCGGCATCCTCGTCGTCGGTGTCGGCGGCGGTCTGATCCGTCCGATGCAGAGTCGGTGGGAGTCGTGGCTGACCCGCGCCGAGCGGGAGTCGCGGCTGATCGCCGAGCACGCGCAGGCGTACCGGGCCGGCCGTCGCGACGCCGAGGCGGAACTGGCCCGCGCGTCGGCCCCCACCAGCGACCCGGAGGCCACCCAGGTGGTGACCCGGCCCGCCGACACCGACGCCACCCAGGTCGTGCGCTTCCCGGTCAGCTCTGGAACCGACGACACCACCCAGGTGGTCAGCCGCTCGGCCGACCCCGACGTCACGCAGGTGGTGGGTGCCGGTGCCGACTCCGACACGACCCAGGTGGTCACCGGCGGCACCGACCGCGCGGTGCCCGGGCAGCGCACCAGCGACGACAGCGAGACCACCACTGTCATTCCGCCGGTCGACCGGCGCTGACATCCGGCGTTACGGCGGGGCGGGATCGACCTGATCCCGCCCCGCCTCGCGTTCTGCGCACCGCCCCGCCTACCCGGCCCGGTTCGCGCTGCCCGCACGCCGAAAGCGCTGGCCGCCACCGCGCCGGTTGTCTAGCATCGCGGGCATGACCTGGCGACATTGATCCAGCGGCGTAGGCCGACCCCGTGGGCCACCACGGGCACCGCACGTCCGGTGTCCGTCTCCACTCCCACGGGAAGGCCCCATGATCTCCATCGTCTCGCGCGTGCCCGACCCGGCGGTCCGCCGGCTAACGGCCACGCTCTACGGGTACGCGTTCCTCAGCGACCTTGTCCTGCTCTACCCGCTGTACGTGGTGTTCTTCGCCGACACCGGGCTGTCGGTGGGGCAGATCGCGTCGCTGTTCGTCATCTGGTCGGCCGCCGGCATCCTGTTCGAGGTGCCCTCCGGCGCGTGGGCCGACGTGCTGTCCCGCCGGCTGCTGCTGTGCCTCGCCCCGCTGGTGGCCGCCGCCGGTTTCGCGCTCTGGGTGCTGCTGCCGTCGTACCCGGCGTTCGCTGGTGGTTTCCTGCTCTGGGGCGCCGCTGGCGCGCTGGTGTCCGGTGCCCTGGAGGCGCTGGTCTGGACCGAACTGGACCGGCTCGGCGCGGTCGGCCGGTACGCCCGGGTGCTCGGGCGGGCACGGACGGCGGGTGTGCTGGGCGTGGTGCTCTCCGGAGTGCTCGCCGGTCCGGTGCTCGCCGTCGGCGGGTATCCGGCGGTCGGCGCGGCCAGCGTGGCCGCCTGCCTGCTCGCCGCGATCGCCGCCACCCGCTTTCCGGAGCACCGCGCGCCAGCCGCCGCACGCGTCACGGTCGCCGAGCCGGTGCCGGCTGCCGGGCCGGTGAATGCCGCACCACCCCGGCCGGACCAGCCGGACACCGCGCCACCGGCGGGCCCGGACGAGCCGGACAGCGTCCCGCCGGCGGGCCCGGACGACGATGCCGACCTGGGATGGTGGGACACGCTGCGGGCCGGGGTGGCGCAGGTCCGCACCCGTGCACCGGTGCGGTCGGCAGTGCTGCTGGTGGCGGTGGTCGCCGCCGACTGGGGTGCGCTGGACGAGTACACCCCGCTGCTCGCCCTGGACACCGGTGTCGGGGCGCAGGCCGTCCCACTGCTGCTCCTGCTGCTCTGGGCCGGGGTGACAGTCGGTGGGCTGCTCGCCCCGGCGGGGGAGCGGCTGGGCAGCCGAGGGTACGCCGCGCTGCTGGGGCTGGTCGGCGTCGCGCTGGCCGGCGGTGCACTGCTGCGGCACCCGGCGGGGTTCGTGCTGATCGCGGTGGCCTTCGGCGCGGCGCAGCTGGCCACCGTGCTGGCCGACGCCCGGTTGCAGGCCCGGATCACCGGCACCAGCCGCGCCACCGTCACATCCCTGGCCGGGATGGCCACCGACGTGCTGATCATCGTGACGTACGCCGGCTACGGCCTGCTCGCCACGGCGGCCGGTAACGCGGTGGCGTTCGCGCTGACCGCCGGGGCGTACCTCGTGGTGGCGCTGGTGCTGCTGACCCGCCGCCGGCGCCGGGCGGTGGTGCCCACCGGTGTGGTCGCGGCGGTGACGCCCGGCCGGCACTGACCGGGGCCCGGCGGCGGCCCGAGGGGGTCGCCGCCGGGCCGTGTGGTCAGCCGTCCAGGTGCAGGAACGACCACTGGTGGCCGTCGAGGTCCCGGAAGCCACGCATGTACATCGGCCCGTTGGCCATCCCCGGCCCGAGCGACTCGCCACCGGCGACGGCCGCCTGGTCGACCAGCTCGTCGACCTGCCCCCGGCTCTGCGCCGACAGCCCGACGATGACCTCCCGGCTGGTCTCCGTGTCCGGGGTGGCGACACCGGTGAACCTCTCGAAACCCGAGCGGAGGTGCAGCACCAGTCGGGTGGTGTCGGAGATGGTGAGCACCATGCTGTCGCCGTCCGGCTCGCTCTGGTCGCTGGTGAAGCCGATCGCCCGGTAGAACTCGGCGGCGGTGGTCAGGTCGCGCACCGGCAGGTTGATGAACGTCATGGTCATCGGTGGCCTCCGTCCGTTTCGAGCAGTGCCTTCAGCGCGGCGAGTCGTTCCCGCCAGTACGCCTTCAGCTCCGCGGCCTGCTCAGCCCCGGTCAGCTTCTCGTGCAGGACGCTGACCCGGGTCTTTGACTCGCCGACAGCGTCGATGCCGACGACTATCCGGGTCGGGCCACCGGCCCAGTCGGCCCGGAAGATCCGGGGCGCGGTGGCGGTGCGGACGCGTACCTCGACGTCGGGCAGCCAACGGGCGCTCTCGCCGGTCTTCGCCATCCGGGTCCGAACCCGGGCCTTGAACGATCTCTGGGTGGTCATCACATGCTCCCGGTCAACGGCACGGTCACCGGGACTCACGCTCCCGCCGACCCCGCCGGAGTGGGGCATGTGGCACCACGTCCCGAGGGCTCCAGGCCCCCTTTGCCTCCGCGTTGCCGGCGGCGTGAGCGCCGGGAGGGAGGTGCGGCGCAGGACGACGCCGACGTCATCGTACGCCCCGACCGGCCGTCGGCGCAGCCGTCAGGGCTGGTCACCGTCGAGGTAGACCCACCGGCCGTCCTCGCGGACGAACCGGCTGTGTTCGGTCACCGTGCCGGGCCGGCCCCCGTGCCGGTAGTGGGCGTGGAAGCTCACCGTGCCGGCGGCGTCGAGTAGGCCGCCCCGCTCGGTCCGCACGATCTCCAGTCGGGTCCACCGCTGCCCCGGGTCGAGCTCCAGGGCGGCCGGCCGGGTCGACGAGTGCCAGCTGCGCAGCAGGTAACCGGAGTCGCCGAGGGCGAAGGCGCTGAACCGGGAGCGCATCAGGGCCTCGGCCGTCGCCGGGGCGTCGCCCGCGTGCGCCGGGGCGCAGCAGTCCGCGTACGCCCGGCCGGAGCCGCACGGGCACACCCGTCCCGTCGTCGCGTTCGCCCGCCGGCGTCCCGCAGCCTTGCCCACGTCGCTATCCTTCCGTACCCGTTCTAGTCCAGCGGCACCGGCAGCGGCACCGGCCGCTTGGCCACCCGGTCGTCGCCCGAGGACCGGCCGCGCAGGTGCCGGACCAGCCAGGGCAGCAGGTGCCGGCGGGTCCAGGCCAGCTCGGCGCCGAACACCTCACCCCGGCGTCGCCGCGCGGCCGGTGGCAACGGTTGCGTCCAGGAGTCGTCGAAACCGGGCAGACCCGCCGTGTACGCCAGCGCGGCGGCGATCCGCTCGTGTCCGGCGCTGTTGGCGTGCAGCCGGTCGTCGCTCCACAGCCGGGGATCGGAGGAGACCGGGTGGGCACCCAGGTCGAGGAGGGTGGCGCCGGTCCGCGCGGTGGCGGCCCGCAGCGCCTCGTTGAGCGCCAGCATGCGACCCCGCAGGGGCCGGGCCAGCGGCATCACGGGCGCCGGGTCCGGCATCGTGAACGTCAGCACGGTGGCCCCCTGATCGACGAGCGCCTGCTGCATCGCCGCCACATCACCGGCGACCTGGTCCGCGTCGAAGGAGGGACGCAACACGTCGTTCATGCCAGCGACGACGGTGGCCAGGTCGGGGGCCAGGTCGAGGGCGGGCTGGAGCTGCTCGGCCCGGATCAGCGCGGTGGTCCGGCCACGGATGGCCAGGTTCGCGTATTCCAGACCGCCCTGGGCGCGGGCCACCGCCAGGGCGAACCGGTCGGCCCAGCCCCGGTAGCCGCCGGCGCCGTCCGGGTCGTCGAGCCC
This sequence comes from Micromonospora sp. C97, assembly GCF_018070385.1. NCBI lineage: Bacteria > Bacillati > Actinomycetota > Actinomycetes > Micromonosporales > Micromonosporaceae > Micromonospora > Micromonospora sp. C97. Next base: position 36,490 of record NZ_JAGPXU010000018.1, on the reverse strand, counting down.
CTCGGTGGTGCTGTCGCCGATCGCCACGTACCGCTGCCACATCACCCGGGCGAGGTTAGCCCTCCGGCACCTCGGGTGGACCGTCGACCGGTCGACAACGACGGTTGACGATCCTCCCTAGACTCGCGACATGACGCGAGCCCCTGCGGTGGCACTGGCCCCGAACGTCTGGCGTATCCCCACTGTCGGCCGTTCGGCCGTCAACTCGTACGCCTTCGTCGACGACGACGGCAGCGTCACGCTTGTCGACTGCGGGCTGGCCAAGGCGCCGGCCCGGATCGTGCGCGGGCTGGCGGCGATCGGCAAGGTGCCGGCGGACGTCACCCGGATCGTGCTCACCCACGCGCACCCCGATCATGCCGGCGGCGCGGCGGAGTTGGCCCGCCGTACCGGTGCCCCGGTCGCGGCGCACGCCGCCGACGTGGCGTACGCGCAGGCGGGCCGCGCGCCGGTCAGCGACCCGGCGGTGACCGGCGGCCGGCTCTTCGCCCGGCTCAACAGCGGCCGGTTTCCGGCGGTCGAGGTGGCCCAGCCGCTGGCCGACGGGGACCTGCTCGACGTCGGTGGCGGCCTGCGGGTGGTGCACACCCCGGGGCACTCGCCCGGGCACGTGTCGCTGCTGCACGAGCCGACCCGCCTGCTGATCACCGGGGACGCGTTGTTCAACGTGCTCGGCGTCCGGTGGCCGATGCGGTGGCTGTGCAGCGACTTCCAGATGACCCGGGAGACCGCGCACGTGCTCGGCGAGTTGGAGTACGACCTGGCGGCCTTCACCCACGGTCCCGAGTTGACCGACAACCCCCGCGACCGCATCCGCGCCTTCCTCTCCGCGCATCGTTGAGCGGCCCGCCGGCGGGCCTCACAGCCAGCCGGACCGGCGGAACAGGCGGTACAGGAACACTGCCGCCGCCGCCATCAGGGTCAGCGCCCCGGCGTAGCCGTAGCGCCAGGCCAGCTCGGGCATGTGGTCGAAGTTCATGCCGTAGATGCCGGCGATGCCGGTCTGGGTTGCCGCGATGGCCGCCCAGGCGGCGATCTTGCGCATGTCGTTGTTCTGCTCCACGGCGAGCTGCGCCAGCCGCGACTGGACGATCGAGGTGAGCAGGTCGTCGTACGCGGCCACCCGATCCACCGCCCGGCTCAGCCGGCCGTCCACGTCGACGAACCAGCGGTGCAGGGCGCGCGGCGGGCCGTCGGGTTCGAGCAGCGTACGCATCGGCGCCTGCAACGGCAGGACCGCCCGCTTGAACTCCACCACCTCCCGTTTGAGCTGGTAGATGTGCTGGATGTCGGCCGTGCGGTCGCGGGCGAACACCGCCTCCTCGACCCGCTCGAGGTCGCGTTCCACGTGCCCGGCCACCTCCAGGTAGGAGTCGACCATGCGGGCGCAGACCGCGTACGCCACCGCCCACGGGCCGGCGGCCAGCAGCGCGGGGCGGCGCTCGATGTCGGCGCGGACGCTGCGCAGCGCCCCGGCGGCACCGTGCCGCACAGTGATGGCGAAGCGGTCACCGAGCAGCACCATGACGTCCCCGGTGTCGATGACCTCGGAGGTGTCGGTCAGCTCGTCGTGCTCCACGTACCCGGCGGTGCGCAGGACCAGCAGCGTGACCGGCCCGTTGCGCTGCACGGTGGGCCGGTGCCCGTCGGCGAGCGCCTGTTCGACGGTCAGCTCGTCGAGGCCGAAGGTCCGGCCGACCGCGGCGAGCACGGCCGCGCCGGGATCGTGCAGTCCGAGCCACACGAAGGCGTCGCGGCCGTGCCGGGCCCGGGCATACGCGTCGGCGTAGTGGAGGTGACCGGGTTCCCGGCGGCCGTTGACGTAGACGGCACAGTCGACCACGGCGTCCGGGTTGGACCGACGGGGGGTGGGGGAGCCGTCCTCGATCCGTCCGAGCAGTCGACGGGCCAGGGCCCGTACGCGTCGACCTGCTCGGTCCCGTGCCGGTCGCTGATCCACCGCGTGCCTCCCCGCCGCCGACGCACCACCTCGATCAGGGATGGTGCCACCGCATTCTGCCGAGCAGGGCCCGGCGCACGGCAGCGGGGCGGCGGTGCGGGTGACTGAGGCGGGCGACCCCGTTCAGGCGGTGCGGGTGGCGAAGACGACGACGTTGTCGACGTAGTTGCCGCTCGTGGCGTCGAACCGGCCGCCGCAGGTGATCAGGCGCAGCTCGGCGGCGTCCGCCGGGCCGTAGACCAGCGTGGTGGGGAAGTGCTCCTTGGGGTACGCGCGAACGGCGTCCACTGTGAACGTCGCGACCCGTGCGTCGGCGCGGGTGACCTGGACCTGCTGCCCGGCGCGGAGCCGACCGAGGTCGAAGAAGACCGCCGGCCCCGACGGTGCGTCGACGTGTCCCACCAGGACGGCGTTGCCGGTCTCGCCGGGGCTGACCCCGTGCCGGTACCAGCCGGCGAGGGTGGGCCGGTCCAGTGGCGGCACCTCCAGCACCCCGCTGGCGTCCGCGCCCACGGGAACGATGTCGGCGCGGACGCCGATGGCGGGGATCTGCACCCGGACCGGCGCGGCGGGTGGCAGCGGGGCCAGGTCCGGTGCGGGGTGGGTGCGGGTCGGCGCGTCGGCCGACGGTCGCGGTGGCCGGGCCGGGTCGGCGGTGAGGCCGACGGTGATCAGCCCGAGCCCGGTCACGCCGAGCAGGGCGACCACGGCCGGCAGGGTCCGCCGCCACCACACCTGCGCACCTCCGGGTGGGTTCGTCGGGGTGCCCGCGCCGGTGTCACCGGCGCGGGCACCCGTCTCAGGGATGGAACGGCCGCCGGTCAGGCGACAGTGGACACCGGACGGCGCCGGCGGATCAGGATCACCGCGCCGGCGAGGGCGGTGCCGAGCAGTGTGCCGCCGGCGGCGAGAGCGCCGGTGTCACGGTTGTCGCCTCCGGAGCCGGCGGGCGCGCCGCCGATCGGGGTGACGGTGAAGGTGGCGGTGCCGGCCGAGCTGCCGTCGCCGCAGGTGGCCGCCACCGTGTAGGTGCCCAGGGTGAACCCGGCGGTGAAGAGTTCGGCGCTCAGCCCGCCGCCGGCGGCGGCCGTGGTGGATCGGACGTTCTGGTCGCGGTTGGGGCCGGTGACCCGGAAGAGGGCATCACCCGACTTCGGGTTGCAGGTCGTCGCAGTGAGCACGACGGTTCCACCGACCGGGGTGGTGGCCGGTGACACGGTGGTGTCGGCCAGTGCGGCGCCTGGCAGCAGGAGCGTGCCGAGGCCCACGCCGAGCGCCGCCGAGCAGAGTGCTGTTGAGACCTTCATACGCGTCTTCCCTCACTTTTCGTCCGCTGACTGCGTGGGACGTCGTTCGGGTGGCCAACTCCGTGACTAGCACCGGTGTGCCCAACACTAGGTGGGTTGGGTCCTCGATCAGGTGAAAATGAGAAATCCTCGTTGCCGTCACGTGTCCACCCGAAGGCGGGGAGAGCCGCGAGCTGTCGCCGCTGGGCCGATGGCGAGGTATTGCCGGCGACGCCGCGAATGAGGCGCTGCTTCGGTGCGGGCCGGCGGCAACGGCCGGCCCGCTCGGCTGGGTCAGCCCGCCGGGGTCGGTTCGGGCATCGGCTCGCCGGTCTCCACCAGCGTCTTGAGGCTGGCCAGCAGCTCCGGCCAGCCGCCGCTGCCGTCGAGTTGGCCGCTGATCGCCCGGTGCATCTCGCTGTCGGGGGAGAAGCCGTCGTGGATGACTGTCAGTCGGACGGCTCCGTCGCCGTGCGGCTCGATCTCGAAGGTCACCTTCGACCGGCGCTCGCCGAGCCGGGCGGCCAGCTCCTCGGCGGACCAGCCGAAGTGCTCGGCGTGCTCGGGCTGGAAGCCGTGCCAGCTGTAGGAGAGGCGGCGGTACGGCTCGGCGACGAGCACCCGCTGGCCCAGGTCGCGGGGCTCGGCGTCGGGTGCGTCCTGCCACAGCACCGGCGACCCGACCTGCCAGTCCGACACCAGCGCCACCCCACCCCAGTAGCGGCGGGTGAACGCCGGTTCGGTGAGCGCGGCCCACAGTCGCTGGGCGGTGGTGGTGACGTAGGTCGTGTAGACGAAGGTGGGGCTTTCCATGGCTTGTCGCTCCAATGCGGTGGTCAGGTCGGCGAGGGCGGCGGCGCGCTCGCGGTCGTAGCGGCTGAGCCACCGGTCGGCGATGGCGTTGATGGGGGCGGCGTTGAGGTAGTGCAACTTCTCCCGGCCGCGGCGCACCGTGGTGACGAGATTGGCGGCCTCCAGCACCGACAGGTGCTTGCTGACGGCCTGTCGGCTGGTGGCCAGCCCGTCGCAGAGCTCCCGCAGGGTCTGCCCGTTGCGGTCGTTGAGCCGGTCGAGCAGGCGACGCCGGCTGGGGTCGGCCAGCGCCCGGAACGCGTCGTCCATCGACCCTCCCGACAACAGGCAACCCAGCGGTTGCCTATCAACATAGGCAACCAGCAAGTTGCCTGTCAATCGGGCTCGCACGCCCGCGCCGACGCGTCCGCCCCGATGGGCTCGGCGTCGTCGCCACCCATGGCGACGCGCGGTCGGGCGCGGTGGTGTGGCAGCGTGGTGCGGGTGACCGACTCCGCGCCGCTCGACGTCGACCTCGCGCTGCTCGGTGGCGGCGGCGCGGCGTCACTGCTGCTCGCCGCACTGGACCGGCACGGCGTCCGGGATCAACGGATCGCCATCGTCGACCCGGTGCGCCGACGCGGTCAGGACCGCACCTGGGCGTTCTGGGGCCACCCCGACACCGACCTGGACCCGCTGCTCAGCGCGAGCTGGCAGCAGGTCGAGGTGGCGACCGCGGCGCGCCGCCGCGTCCTGGACCTCACCCCGCTGCGGTACGCCATGCTCCGCTCCGGCCCGGTCTACGACCGGGCTGCCGACGCCGAGCGACGCCTGCACGCCACCCGGATCGTCGCGCCGGCCGACACGGTGCGCGACGACGGCACCCGGGTGCTGGTGCGTACCGGCGACGGGCGCACCGTACGGGCCGGCTGGGTGCTCGACTCGCGTCCCCGCCCGCCGGCCCGAGCGGGGCGAACCACCTGGTTGCAGCACTTCCGGGGGTGGTGGCTGGAGGCGGACCGGCCGGTGTTCGACCCGACCCGCGCGGTGCTGATGGACTTCCGTACCCCGCAGCCGCCCCGGGGCGTCTCCTTCGGCTACGTGCTGCCGGTCAGCGACCGCTACGCCCTGGTCGAGTACACCGAGTTCTCGCCGGACCTGCTCACCGACGCCGGCTACGACGCGGCGCTGACCGGCTACCGGGACCTGCTCGGCCTGGACCCGGCCGGGTTGCGGGTGCGCGAGGTGGAGAACGGGGTCATCCCGATGACCGACGCGCCCTTCCCGGCCCGGCCCACCCCCCGGGTGGTCCGGCTCGGCACGGCCGGTGGCGCGACCCGCCCCTCCACCGGCTTCACCTTCTCCGCCATGTACCGCCAGGCCGACCAGGTGGCCCGCGCCCTCGCCGCCGGCCGGGCGCCGGTGCCCGCGCCGGCGTACCCCCGCCGGCACCGCTGGATGGACGCGGTGGCGTTGCGGGCGCTGGACCGGGGCGGGGTGGGCGGTCCGGAGTTCTTCGACCGGCTCTTCGACCGCAACCCGGCCGAGCGGGTGCTGCGCTTCCTCGACGGCGGCACCACCCCGGCCGAGGAGATCGCGATCATGAATTCGACCCGGCTGGTGCCGATGATCGCCGCGACCGCCGGTGACGCCGCAGACCGGGTGCGCGACCGGCTGCGCCCCACCCGGCCCGCACCGGCCATCCCACCGGCGGTGGTGGGTGCGGCGCCCGGCGCGGCCGGCGCACCGCGTCCGACCTGACCGGGTTGACTCCCGCCCCGAGCGGGGGCCGTGCGGCGCGGGCGTCGCGACGCGCCGGCCCCGAGCGGCGAGAACGACGTGCGCGCCCGGTAGGTTGCCGGGCATGGTGGACGCGGCGGCCGGCAGGGGCGTGCAGATCTGGACCGACGGGGCGTGCAGTGGCAACCCCGGCCCGGGCGGTTGGGGTGCGCTGCTGCGTTACGGCGATCACGAGCGGGAGTTGTGCGGCGGTGAGGCCACGCCCACCACCAACAACCGGATGGAGCTGATGGCGGCCATCCAGGCGTTGGAGAGCCTGAACCGGCCGGTCACCGTGGAGCTGCACACCGACAGCACGTACGTGCGCAACGGCATCACCAGCTGGCTGGCGTCGTGGAAGCGCAACGGGTGGCGGACGGCCGCGAAGCAGCCGGTGAAGAACGCCGACCTGTGGCAGCGGTTGGAGGCGGCCTGCGAACGGCACGAGGTCACCTGGCTGTGGGTCAAGGGGCACAACGGGCACCCGGAGAACGAGCGGGCCGACGGGCTCGCCAACAAGGGCATGACCGAGGCGCGGGCCGCGCTGATCAGCCGCTGAGCCGGGGTCAGCGGGTCGCGTCGGGGTGCCCCGGCATGCTGGAGCCACCACCGCTGCTGCCGGAGGAACCACCGGCGACGCCCGAGTTGTCGGGCTCGGTCACGATGTCCGGCCGGACGTCGGTGTCCGCCGGTGCGGGGACCTCGGTGTCCGTCTCGACCTGCACTAGTGAGGTCTGGCCGGCCTCGTCCTCGCTGTGCTGCGGGTCGCCCGGCTGTTCACCTTGGCGATTTCGGTAGCCCACGCCGTGCCCCCCGTCGATGCCGGTTCGCGTCGGCGCTGGCTACCCGGCGTCGTCCCGGCCGAAACCTCGTGCTCAGCGGCGGCGGCCCCGATGGGCGCGGGCCGGGGACCGGGTCGGCTGGCGGACCGGGGTGAGTGGCAGCGCCGTCCAGTGCGCCGGCCGGGTGAGCGTCTGCGGCAGCCCGGTGCGGGTGTCGCCCCGGGCGGCGTCCAGTTGGGTCTGGTGCAGGAAGAGCGTGCGCCGCACGTCCGCGCCCCGCAGATCGGCCCCGCGCAGGTCCGCGCCGGTGACGTCGGCCAGGCCGAGGTCCGCTCCGCGCAGATCGGCGCCGATGAGCAGCGCCCCGCGAAGGTTGGCCCGGCGAAGGTCGACCCGGCGCAGGTCCACCCCGAGCAGGTGCGCGCCCCGCCGGTCGGCACCCACGGGGGCCCGGGCCGCGTCGCTGGCCCGGGACAGCAGCGGGTTGACCCGGGCCCGGTGGGCGTCGACGTCCACCGCGCGAAGCCGCGCGGGGTCACCCTCGGTGAGTGTCAGCGTCTCCGCGCGGGCGCGTTCCAGATCGGCGCGCAGGTCGGCCGGCGGGCGCAGCGCCACCGCCTCGGTGAGGTACCAGAGCAGTTCGTGCAGCGGTCGCAGCACCGCGAAAGCCTCCGCCATCGCCGGCAACGTCTCCGGCGCGTCCCGCCAGTCCCGCCCGCCGAAGGTCACCTGGGCGACCTGCTGCCCGGCGCCGAAGCAGTCGAACACCGTGCAGCCGGGAAAACCGCGTTGCCGCAGCTCGGTGTGGATGCCGCAGCGGTGGTCGGGGCGCAGGTTGGGGCAGGGCGAGCCGGCCGGCTTGTCGATGGCGAAGTCAGTCGACGCGGCGAAGGCGGGCACCACGCAGCACAGCCCGAAGCAGCGTCCGCAGTCGGCGCGCAGCTGCGCCGCCCCGGACGGCGGTGCGGTGCGGTCCGACACGCCGACGGTCCTCCTGACGATCAGGTGGTCACCATTGTTTCCTGTGCCGCGCCGACCGGGCCGGTCGGGGGTCACCGTGCGTGCGGTCAGCGGCCGTCGCCGCCGATGCTGGTCAGACCGATCGCCAGTCGTCGTTCGGCAACGCCGCGGCCTGGGGGCCCATCAGCAACATGCCCCCGTCGACCGGCCAGGACGCGCCGGTGACGTAGCTGGCGGCGGGGGAGGCGAGCAACGCGACCACGGCGGCCACCTCCCGGGCGTCGCCGGGCCGACCCACCGGCACGCCGGGCCGTTCCTGGGTGAACGGGTCGACGTCCTCCTGACCGGTCATCGGGGTGGCGATCTCGCCCGGGGCGACGGCGTTGACGGTGATCCCGTCGGCGGCCAACTCCTGGGCCATCACCCGGGTCAGCAGCCCGAGCCCGCCCTTCGCGGCGCAGTACGCGGCGGAGCCCACCCGGGGCGCGTGCTCGTGCACGCTGGTGATGTTGATGATCCGCCCGCCGGTGCCGGCGGCCCGCATCCGTCGCGCGGCCCGCTGGGCGCACAGGAAGGGCGCGTCCAGGTCGACGGCGAGCACCTCGCGCCACTGTTCCCACCCGGTGTCGACGAACGGGGTGGAGGCCCCGACGCCGGCGTTGTTGACCAGCACCCCGATGCCGCCGAGCCGGTCGGCCAGCTCGTCCACCACCGCCGCCGCGTCCGGCAGTCGGGTCAGGTCCACCTCGGCGAGCTCGCAGCGCCGGCCCGTCGCGCGGACCTCGGTGGCTGTCCGCTCGGCGCCGTCGGGATCGCCGTACCAGGTGATGCCGATCTCGAAGCCGGCCGTGGCCAGCGCCACCGCGCAGGCCTTGCCGATGCCGGAGTCCGCGCCGGTGACGACCGCGATCCTCGGGTAGTTCTCGTATCGCTGCGGCATGCTGGCGCACTACCCCGGCAGCGCCGGCCCAACCGCCACAGGCACCCGGACCGCTCTGCCGGCGGCGTACGGTCGCCTGATGCGTATCACCCGGTTCACCCACGCCTGTGTCCGCATCGAGCACGAGGGCGGGGTGCTGGTCGTCGACCCGGGGACGTGGAGCGAGCCGAGTGCCCTGGTCGGCGCGGACGCAGTCCTGGTCACCCACGAGCACACCGACCACGTGGACGTGTTGCGGCTCGCCGGTCTCGGTGTCCCCGTGTACGCCCCGGAGGGTGCCCAACTGCCGGATCTCGCCCCGCTGCCGGTGACCCGGGTCCGCGCGGGCCAGCGGTTCACGGCGGCCGGCATGTCGGTCAGCGCGCACGGTGGACGGCACGCCGCGATCCACGAGGGGCAGCCCGACTGCCCGAACCTCGGCTACCTGATCGCTGATCACCTCTATCACCCGGGTGACGCGTTGCACGTGCCGGACGAGCCGGTGCACACGGTGCTCGTCCCGGCCCAGGGGTCCTGGCTGCGCCTCGACGAGGCGATCCGATTCGCCGGCGCGGTGGGCGCGACGGCGGCGTACCCGGTCCACGACGCGCAGCTCAACGACCGTGGCCTGGCCAGCGTCGCCGGCTGGTTCGGCGAGACGATCCCCGGTTACCGTCACCTGATGCCCGGCGACACCGCCTGACCTCTGTCGTCACCGGCCGTCGGAGTGCGGAATCGGGGCGCGGCTCTGGTGAGCACCGCGGCGGCCGTGGGGGCGGACCACTCGTCGGTCAGCTCGGTCACGAGGTCGGCGACCAGCCGGGTCACCGCCGGCTCGGCGCCCGGATGCAGCGCCTCGGCGACGATCAGCACCGACGAGGTGCCCGCCCGCACGGCCGACCAGCCGCTCTGCCGGTTCGTCCACCGTCGGGCGTGCGCCCGCCCGACGGAGTCGACGAAGGTCACCTCGCCCGGCTCGGGATGCTCGGTGTCGCCCGCGAAGCTCAGGTACGGCTCGTCGCCGTGCGCCGGCCGGACCACCAGGTCGCCGTCGACCCGCTCCAGGTCGAGCGCGGCGACCGGGATGGCGTACGCGGCCGAGACGGCGTTGCACAGGTCGACGAGCGGGTGCACCCGGGGCAGTTCGCCGTCCAGGCGCAGCCGGCGCAGCAGCGCCTCGGCGGCGCACCGGTACCTGGTGGGCCGCAGGCCCATCGCCGCGTACGCCCGCCGCCAGGCCTGGATCTCCGGGAACCCGCTCTCGGGCCCGGCGGCCAACCGCCGCCGGGCCTCGGTGAGGTAGCTGGCCGCGTGTCGGGTCACGTCGGCGGTGGCGGTGATTCCGGAGGCCAGCACCACCCCGGCGATCAGATCGGGGTACGCGTCGCGAAGCTGTGGGGAGTGTTCGAACTGCACTGTGGTCCTATCGTTCGGTGAGGGCGAGGGTCACGCCGAGCGCGACGAACGTGCCGGCGGCGGATCGGCGCAGCCAGTCGGTGACCCGGGGTCGGGTCAGCACCCGGTCGCGGACCCGGGCCGCGAAGACGCCGTAGCCGCTGAACACCACGAAGGTGAGCAGCATGAACACCGCCCCGCAGCCGAGCATCGCGCGGGTCGAGCCCGGTGCCGTGGTGTCCACGAACTGCGGCAGGAACGCGACGAAGAACAGCGTCGGCTTCGGGTTGAGCAGGTTGACCAGCACCCCGGAGACGATCACCCGCAGCGCCGGGCGGGGCGGGGCGTCGGTGGTCACGGCGAAGGCGTCCCGATCGCGGGCGATGGACCAGGCGAGGTAGAGCAGGTAGCCGACGCCGAGATAGCGGACGGTCTCGAACGCCGCCGCGCTGGTCTGCATCAGCGCGGCCAGCCCGGTCATCGCGGCCAGCAGGTGCGGCAACGTGCCCAGCGTGCAGGCGAACGCGGCGAGCACCCCGGCCCGGGCGCCCCGGGACAGCCCGGCGGAGAGCGTGAAGATCACCCCGGTGCCGGGGGTGACCACCACGATCAGAGTGGTGATCAGGAACGGGATGGTCACGGTCGTCCTCCGGCGGAGTTGGCAGGTCTGGCTCCTGCTCACTCTGCTGCCACAATGGTCCGATGGGCAGAGCCAAACCGACGGCGTCCGAGAGGTCCATATCGGCCGGGTCCGACTTCCTGCACCTGACCATCGCCGACGCGGCGCCGGGCGGGCGCGCCGACTGGCTGACCGACCGGCTGCGCCAGGCCATCGCCGACGGTCGGGTGCCGGTCGGTGACCGACTGCCCCCGACCCGGGTGCTCGCCGCCGACCTCGGCGTCTCCCGGGGTGTGGTCACCGAGGCGTACCAGCGGCTGACCGAGGAGGGGCACGTCGCCGGTCGGGGCCGCGCCGGCACCGTGGTCGTCGCCGCGCCGGCCGCGCCCACCCCCGCCCCGGCCGCCGCGCCGGCACCGGTCGCGACCTTCCCACCGGCACCGGGCACCGACATCTTCGACGCGGTACGCGCGGCGCCCGCGACGATCGACCTGACACCCGGCGTACCCGACCTGGCCGCTTTTCCCCGCACGGACTGGCTACGCGCCGAACGGACAGTGCTGCGCCGCCTCGCCGCGGCCGACCTCGGCTACGGCGACCCCTGCGGCACGCCCGCGCTGCGGCAGGCCGTCGCCGCCTGGCTGGCCCGCAACCGTGGCATCAGCGTCGACCCCGCCGAGGTGATCATCGTGGCCGGCGTCTCGCAGGCGCTCGGGCTGCTCGCCCAGGCGCTCACCGCGGCCGGCGTCGACCGGATCGCGGTCGAGGACCCGGGCTCGCTCGGAGTGCGCCAGCACCTGAACAACTGGCGGATGGCCACTCCGCCGATCAGCGTCGACGACGCCGGCCTGCGGGTCGACGAGTTGGCCGCCAGTGGCGCACCGGCGGTGATGCTCACCCCCGCGCACCAGTTCCCGACCGGCGTGGTGCTCGACGGTGACCGCCGCCGCCACCTCGTCGCCTGGGCGCGGGCCGGCGGCCTGATCATCGAGGACGACTACGATGCCGAGCACCGCTACGACCGCCCCCCGGTGCCGGCGCTGCGGGGTCTGCTGCCCGAGCAGGTCTGCTACGCCGGCAGTGTCTCCAAACTGCTCGCCCCCGCCCTGCGGGTCGGCTGGCTGCTCGTGCCCCCGCGACTGCGCGACGCGGTGGTGGCCGCCAAGCGCAACGCCGACCTGGGCAACGCCGTGCTGCCGCAACTGGTGCTGGCGGAGTTGATGACCTCCGGTGCCTTCGAACGCCACCTGCGGCTGCTGCGCCGCCGACACATCCGCCGACGGGACGCCATGATCGCCGCGCTGGCCCGCGCACTGCCGTCCGCGACGGTGCACGGCGCCGCCGCCGGTCTGCACCTGATGATCACGCTGGACGACGCGGTGGTCGACACCGAGTTGGCGGCGGCGACGCTGGCCCGGGGGGTGAAGGTGCAACCGCTGTCCTGGCACTGCCAGCGGCCCTACCGGCCGGGCCTGGTGCTCGGCTACGCGGCCCGTACGCCCACCGAGATCGACGACGGCGTCGCCGCCCTCGCCGCCGCGCTCGGCTCCGGCTAGGACCACCCGTCCACCGTGCTCGCCGCGTACCCTTCGCCCGTGGGACTGCGGTTCGAGACGCGCGGGTCCGACTCGCCCTGGGTCGACACCGTGTGGACCTGCACGAGCGAGCAGGTCACCGCGATGACCTCCGTCGCGGGGGTGCGGTGGGGCCTGGTGTTCTGGCAACAGGCTGGCCGGTCGTACGCGGGCATCACCGGTCCCGAGACCCGCACCGGCACAGCGTCGGTGCCGGAGGGCGCGACCTTCACCGGCATCGACTTCGTCGTGGGCACCTCGCTGCGGGCCGTGCCCACGACGGCGCTGGTCGACGGCGGCATCGAGCTCCCCGACACCACGCACCGGACGTTTCGGCTGGACGGCACGCGCTGGGAGACGCCCGGCCCCGACGACGCCGAAGCCCTGGTCGCCGGGCTCGTCCGGGCCGGGACCGTGGTCGGTGACCCGCTCGTCGCCGAGCTACTGCGGGGTCACCGCCCGGCCGTCTCGGAGCGCACCGTCGAACGCCGGTTCCGCGCCGCGACGGGACTGACGCGCGGCGCGGTCCGGCAGATCGAGCGGGCTCGCGGGGCGGCAGAGCTGCTGGCTGGCGGCGACCCGGTCGCCGACGTGGTCGCCAAGCTCGACTACTTCGACGAGCCGCATCTGGCCCGGGCGCTGCGCTCCTACGTCGGACGCACCGTCCGGCAGTTGCGCGAGGGCAGCGTCGGCGCCATAGCCCTCGACCTGGGTCAGCGCTTGACGTCGTAGATCAACTTGAGGATCCCGTTCGAATAGCTCTCCGACTCCCGCAGCGTCAGCATGTGCTTTTCTCGGTCGGCCCGGCCGAACAGGCTCTTACCGGCACCGAGCAGCACCGGGAAGACGAGCAGGTTGTACTGGTCGATCAGACCCTCATCGGACAGCCGCCGGGCCAGCTCCGCGCTCCCGTGGATGAAAATCGCGCCGCCATCGCCCTGCTTGAGGGCGGCGACGTCCCCTGTCGAGCGCAGAATCGTCGTCGGCCCCCACCCGTCGACGAGCGCGTCGTCGGACAGCTTGCTCGACACCACGTACTTGGGCAGCTCCTTGTAGCTGGCGTGGTCCTCCGAGCCGGGCCAGACCGGCGCGAACGCCTCGTAGCTGCGACGGCCGAACATCAGCGCTGTCGTGTCAGCGAGCTCCTCGCCCTTCAGCGACCAGGCCTCCGGGACGAACTCGAGGTCCTTGAACACCCAACCGCCGCTGCGGTGCTCCTCGCCCGGCCCGCCGCCGGGCGAGTCCACCACGCCGTCGAGCGACATGAAACCGGTGTAGACCAGGTCGCGCATTGTGGTGTCTCCTCCTGCTCGAGCGGGCTGCCGGGTCCACGCTAGATCGCGATTGCGGCGTTGTCTTGGATGAAAACGACAGCGGGTGGTGCCGTGATCGGGCCTGGGGCCGACCGGGCAACTGACCGGTCAGCCCAGGAACAGCTGGACGAGCACCAGCACGGCGAGCAGCGCCGGCCCCCGTGAGCCCTGCCGCAGCAGGTCGACCGGGATCATCCCGAACGGCGTGTTCACCGTCGCGCCGCCGTAGTTGATCGGCGGGCGGGTGCCGGCCCGGAACGCGGCAGCCACCACCCCGAGCGCCAGCGTGGGCGCCAGCCAGGGCGGCCCCGGGTCGACGGTCGGCAGGGTCAGCAACCACCACAGGCCCGCGCCGGCGGCCGGCACCACCACGTGGATCCCGCGCAGCAGGTTGTCGCTGCCGCCGAGCGCCCGGCGCAGCCCGGGTGAGCGGCTGACCGCCCGCAGACCGCCGGTCAGCCGGTCGGCGGCGAGGTAGGCGAACACCACCTGCGCGGCACCCGCCAACCCGGGCAGGGCGAGCGCCGCCGCGTACTGCACCCCGAGCAGCGCCGCCCAGATCAGCACGGCGCTCGGGTGGCGGCGCAGCCGGCGTACGTCGGCCTGCAGCAGCGCCCACCAGCCGGGGCCCGGAAGGAACCGGCGGCTGCGCACCCGGCCGATCCGGCGCCAGCGGCGGCTCTCCACCAGGCCGGCGAGCAGGCTCGGGTCCAGCAGGATCGTGGCCGTGGCGGCGGCGTTGGCGAACTGCGCGCCGGTGGTCAGCGAGGCCCGGTCGACCCGGGGGAGCGCGCGTACCGCGAGGACCGTGCCCACGACCGCGAGGGGCACCGCGACGGCGACCAGCGCGACGGTCGGCGTCGTCGCCGGCCGGGGCAGCCCGTCGCCGAGGCGACCCACGAGCACCACCACCGTGGTGATCACGGCCGCCGCCGCCATCGGCACCGCCCCGGCCACCGTCGGCCAGCGTCGCCCCGACCGGCTGCTCTGGGCGACGACGCTGAGCGCCAACGCGGCCACGCCCCACCCCGCGCCGGCCGCCGCCGCCCAGCCCAGCGCGGCCGGTTCGCCGACCCCGGCCAGCGCCGCCACGGCCAGGGCGAGCGCCGCGGTGCCGGTCGCCGCGCCCACCAGCAGCAGCACGAAGCGCGGCGCCAGCCAGGCCCGCCGGTCGATGGGCGCGCTGGTCGCCCAGCTCTGCGTGGCCGGGGTGACCAGCAGCGGCCCCAGCGCCCGCAGGCCCCGCCAGGCGAGCCCCGCGCCGGCCAGCAGCGCGGCGACCGCCAGCCACCACCGCACCCCCGGCTCGGCCTGCCCCACGGTGGGGGAGTCCAGCAGGTTGCGGCTGGCGCTCACCGCGAACCAGCCGTACATGCCCACGAACAGGACAATGACGTACGCGTCACCGAGCACGTCGCCGAGGGAATGGTCGTGGTGTCGACTGCGGGCCCGGCGCAGGCGCGTCCGCACCTGCCGGGCGGTGGGCACTCCGGCCGGCGCGTCGGCGACCGTGGCCGGCGCGGCGGTCACTTGCCGATCTCGATGCGCTCGTCGACCACCGCGTCGATCAGCTCCGGGTCGTGCGAGGCCAGCAGCACGGCCACGCCCGCCGCCCGTTCCCGCAGCAGGCGGTCGGCGAGCCACTGCCGCCCGCGGACGTCCAACCGCTGCTCGGGCTCGTCCAGGATCAGCACCCGGCGTGGGCGGACGAAGCAGGACGCCAGCGCCAACCGGCGGCGCTGCCCGCTGGACAGCGTCACCGGCAACTGGTCGCGGGCCGCCTCCAGACCCAGCTCGGCGAGGACTTCCCCGACCGGTTCGGCGTCACCCCCGTGGGCGTACGCGACCAGCTCCAGATGCTCGACCACCGACAGGTCGGGGAAGAAGTCGATGTCGTCCAGGGCCGCCGCCACCAGCGCCCGCACCTGAGGGTCGGTCTCGTCGGCCCGGCGGCCCTGCACCAGCACCTCACCAGCGTCCGGCCGGTCGGCGCCGACGACACAGCGCAGCAGGGTGGTCTTCCCGCTGCCGTTGGGGCCCAGCACCACCGCGATCCGGCCCGCCGGGAGCGTGAAGCTCACCTCGTCGAGCACCACCAGGTCGCCGAAGTTGCGGCTGAGTCCCCGTACCGAGAGCGCGTCCACGATCACAGAGTCTCGCAGAGCGGTGCCACCGACCAACCCGAGCGACCTACGTCACGCGGCGCTCGGCGTCCTCCTCGAGTCGGGCGTCGGCGGCGGCCAACCCCTGCACGTCGGCGACCTCCTCGGCCACCGCCGCCGCGTCCGCCCAGTGCCGCCGCGCGTCGGTCCGGTCGCCCAGCGCGGCGCAGGCGTCACCCAGGTAGAGCAGGGTACGCGCCAGCCCGGCGCTCGCTCGGGTCTCCTCGCGCAGCCGGCGGCTCTCGGCCAACAGCTCGTACGCCGTCCGCGCCTGCCCCGGGGTGCTGCTCAACAGCGTCGCCCCGGCGTTGAGCAGCGCCGTCGCCCGGCTGGTCGGGTCGTTGACCGACTCGTACTCGCGCAGCGCGGCCCGCCACGCCTGGGCGGCGTCCAGGTGCTCGCCGAGGGCCGCGTGCACCAGCACCAGGTTGGTCAGCGCCGCAGCGTACCCGCGCGCGTCGCCCACCGACCGGAACGTGTTGGCCGCCCGCACCAGGTGGTGGTGGGCGGTGTCCGGTTCTCCCCGGGCCAGGTGGGCCGCGCCCAGGCCCAGGTCGGTGAGGGCGTGCCCGGCCCGGTCCGCGCCGGAGCGGTGCCGGCGGGACATCTCCAGGTGCTCCACCGCGTCGTCGAGCTGCCCCAGGTCGAGCAGGGCCAGGCCGAGGTTCATCCGCGCCTGGGCGTTGCCCCGCCGGCCCCGCTCGTTGACCGCGAGGGTGAGCGCGGCGGCGGCCCCCTGCGGGTCGCCCCGGCGTCGACGCAGCACCCCCAGCTCGTTGTGCGCCCACCCGGCGATCTCCGGGCGGTCGTCGGCGGTCGGGGTGGCCAGCACGGTACGGCAGACCTGCTCCCACTCGTCGAGCCGCTCGGCGTACGCCAGCCACCCGCACAGCGCCACGGCCAGCCGGAACCACCACCGGCGGACCCGGCGGGGCAGGGTCTCCTTCGCGCCGGCCGGCACCCGCACCACCGCCAGCAGCAGCTCCTGGTGCAGGTCGAACCAGCCGTACGGGTCGTCATCGAGCGGCAGCGACCACTCCCGGTCCGGTGGGGAGCCGAGCACCGCCAGGTTGGCCGCGTGCCGTTCGGCCCGGCGGGCCAGGTGCCGGGTCAGCCGGGCCTGCGCGGCGACCCGGGCCCGGGCCGGATCCGCGTCGCGCAGGTGCAGACGGGCGCTGCCGGCCAGCAGGGGGCGGATCTCGTACCGGTCGCCCGGCGCGCCGACCACGAACGCGGCGGCGGCCAACCGGTCGAGCAGCGCGGTCACCAGCTCGGGATGCCGCCCGGCCAGCGCGGCGATGGTGGGCCGGTCCACCGGGGCGGGCACCAGCGACATCAGCCGGTACAACCGTCGGGCCTGGCGGGGCAACGCCTGGTACGCGATGTCCCGTTCGGTGACCAGACGGGCCGCCGGTGACACGGCGAGCCGTTGGTGCGGTGGCGTCTGCACCGCGCGGCGCAGCGCCTCCAGCACGTCGGAGTGCCGCCAGCCGTGTTGGGCCGTGCGATAACCGAGGGCACGCACGGTGCGCGGCTGCCGCCCGCACAGGTCGACGATCTCGCGGACCGCCGGGTCGGTGCGCGGGTCGGCGCGCCGGATCCGGGCGGCGGGCGCGGCCCCGCCCGCCGTCGCGAACAGCTCCACCGCCTCGGACGTGCCCGGCTCGGCGATCCAGTGCGCGACCACACCCTCCAGACCGACCAGCGCCGGACCGCCGGCGAGGAGCAGGCGGCAGGTGCGCGCGGTGGGCGGCAACAGCGGCCGGACCTGGTCGGGACGGTCGACGTTGTCCAGCACCAGCAGGATCTTGCGACCGTCGAGCTGACCGCGCAGCGCGTCGGCGGCGGCGGCGAGCGCGTCCGGCCGGCCGGAGGTCGGCGGGGCGGTGCCCAGGATCCGGGCCAGCGCGGTGAGGACCTGCCGGGCCGAGCGGGGTCGGCCACGCCGCCGCAGGTCGAGGTAGTACTGCCCGTCCGGGAAGTCCTCCCGGCACTGGTTCGCCGCCTGCACCGCGCACGCGGAGGTGCCCGCCGCGCGTCGTCCCAGCACCGCCACGGCGTGCTCCCGGGCGAGCAGCGCGACAAGCGCGTCGACGTGCTCGCGGCGACCGGTGAACTCGGCCGTGTAGGGCAGGGTGGGCGCCCCGGTGGCCGGTGTGGTGAGGACCTCGGTCGGTTCGGGGCCGACCTCGTGACCGGCCCGGCGGCGGCGCACCTCGTACACCACGTAACCCAGCACGCCGCCGGTGGCCAGCACGATGGTCACCGGCCCGAGCACGCTGGCCACCAACTCGGAAAGGAGATTGCCGGCCAGGTTGCCGGCCACGTTGGCGAGGATGCTGCCGACCACGCCGCCGATCGCGATCAGCGCGGGCCAGCGCGAACCACCGCGCGCGCCACCCGGCCCGGTCACCGCACGCCCCCGGAGACCAGCCCGGCGACCAGGTGCCGCCGGGAGAGGACCACGAGCACCACCGGCAGCACCGAGGCGAGCACCGAACTGGCCGCCAGCGCGCCACTGTTGCTCACGAAGCTGCGGGTCTGCTCGGCCAGGAACGGCCCGAGCGGCGACGCTCCCGACGCGCTGAACAGCCGACCCACCACCAGGTCGTTCCAGACCTGGACGAACTCCAGCACGGAGACCGCCACCACCGCCGACAGGTTGTGCCGGGCCAACCGGCGCAGGGTGTGCCACCACCGGCGCCCACCCAGCCGGGCGTCGCGGACCTGCTCGACCGGCAGGTCGGCGAACGCGTTGCGCAGCACCAGCACCGCGAACGGCACACCCAGCGCGATGTGCACCAGGGCCAGGCCCTGAGCCGTGCCGGAGGAGAGCACCAGGCCCAGCACCTCGTTGACCGGCCCGGCGATGACCTGGATCGGCACGACGCTCGCGGCCAGCAGCAGCAACCCGGTGGCCTGCGCGGCCGGCCCGGTCAACCACGCCAACGGGTACGCGGCCAGCAGCGCGACCACCAGCACCGTGGCGGTCACCGCGGTGGCCAGCACCAGGGTGAAGCCCAGCGTGCGCCACAGCTGGGTGCCGGTGAGCAGGTCGCGGTAGGACTCGCCGTTCGGCGGCGCGGACCACCAGCCGCGCGCGGCGGCGTCCACCCTGCCGTGCGCCGAGGTGGCGACCAGCACCGCCAGCGGCACCAGCCAGGCGACCGCGGCACCCGCCGCGAGCAGCCGGAAAACCCGCCGGGGCGGGGCGACCGGAGCGGGCTCCGGTGCCGCCTCGACGCGCGGCGGGGGCCACGCCTGCCGGACGAAGAGCGCGGCCACCATGATCCCGCCGATGACCGCCACCAGCCACACCACACCGAGCGCCGCGCCGTCGCCGGTGGTGGTGCCGCCGGACGTCTGCCAGATCCGCAACGCCAGCACCGACGCCTCGTCGCGGACCGAACCGGGGGTCATCACCAGGATGAGGTCGAACGTGCGGCTGGTGCCCACCGCCACCAACGCGAACACCACAGCTGTCGTCCGCAGCAGCAAGGGCCGCCACTGCGCGTCCCACAGCACGTGGCGACGCCCGCCGCCGTAGGCGCGGACCGCGTCGGCGAGACTCGGCGGCACCGCGTCCAGGGCGGACCGGAAGACCAGCACCGCCAACCCGACCCAGGCCCAGACGAACGCCGACATCAACGCGACGGTCACCATCCCCGGGCCGAGCAGCTGCGGCGCGTCCTCCACCGAGCGGCCGGTCAGTCGGGTCGCGACCAGTGTGGCCAGCCCTCGGCTCGGGTCCGGGTCGTACATCAGCCGGAAGGTGACCCCGGTGACGACCAGCGGCAACGCCACCGGCACCAGCAGGATCAACCGCACCAGGCCGCCCTCCTGGGAGCGGCGGGACGCGGCGGCCAGCAGGTAGCCCAACGCCGTCACCACCGCCGGCACCAGCAGGGCCCAGAGGACCGTCCGGCCGACCACCGCGCCGGTGCCCGGGGCGGCGAGGGCGGTCCGGAAGTGCGCCGCGCCGACCCAGCGGCCGTCGGTGGTGACGCTGGCGTGCATGGTCCGCAGCACCGGCCACAGCACCAGCCCACCGAGCAGCACCGCGGCCGGCAGCAGCAGGGCCGACGTCGCTCCCGCCGCCGGATAGGCCCGACCCCGCCGGGCCGGCCCGACGTCGTCGAGGACCGCCAGTTCGCCGAGGACGCGCACCTCACTCATCGGCCGCCCCCCGCGTTGCGGGCCGCCGCGGCGAGCAGGCCGGTGGCCCGGCGGATCGCCTCACCGGCCCGGACCCCGTCGGTGACGTCGGCGAAGAACCCCTGCATGATCCGCCAGATGCCGACCCCGTCGGAGCCGGTGAACGGGCCGGGCAACTGGTCGGAGAGGTCGAATCGCAGCGTGCCGGGCGTCCGCATCTCCTCGGCGAGGCGCTGGGCGACCCGGTCGCGGTAGCTGTCGATCGTGACGTTGGTGTTGGGCGAGAGGTAGCCGCCGGAGCGCAGCCACGGCTGGAACGAGTCGGCCCGGGTGAGCCACTCGACCAGCTCGACACCGCCCCGGGCGTCGGTGAACGCCACCGCCGCGTCCCCGCCGACGATCAGTGGGCCACCGCCCGATGAGGCGCCCGGGAACCGGAACGTCACCGGCGCCTGCGGGCCGCGCTGGAACGGGTCGGCGACGTCGGCGGTGAAGTCGGCCCCGACGAGCATCACCGCCCGCCGGGTGTGCACCACCTGGATCACCGACTCCTCGTACTGGGTGAGCAGGGCGCGACGGCCGCCGCCGACGAACGCCCCGTCGATGCTCCAGAGCCCGGCGAGCCGGTCCAGTGCCTCGCGCACCGCGCTGCCCTGCCAGTCGGCGTCCGCCCGGGCGAGGGCGTTGTAGCTCTCGGGTGCCACGTCGGCCAGGACGTTCTCGAACCAGTCGGTGAGCACCCAGCCGTCCGCGGCGCCGATGGCCAACGGCGCCGGCCCGCCGTCGCGCCGGGCGAGCGCGCCGAGCTCCCGGGTACGCCGGACCAGCTCGTCCCAGTTGGCCGGCGGCACCGGCAGCATCGAGGGCAGGTGCCAGACCAGCGACTTGTGTGCCGCCTTGACCCAGACCCCGTAGCGCTGACCCTCGGCGGTCAGCAGCTCACTGAGCCCGGCGGGTACGGCGTACCCGGTGGACGGGCGCACCGGGCTCAGCCACCCGCGTTGGGCGTACTCGGTGACCAGGCCGGGGCGCGGCAGGATCGCCACGTCCGGGCTGGTGCCGGCGAGGTGCCGGGCGCGCAGGAACGCGTCGATGTCGTTGCCGGCGCTGACCACCTGCACCGGCGCGGGGTAGCCGGCGACGACCTCACGGAACCGGTCCAGTTCGCTGGTGCTCCAGACCACCGCCACCTGCACCGACCGGCTCCCGCCCGAGCAGCCGGCGGCCAGCGCGGTGGCGCCCACGGCGGCGGCGCGCAGCAGCGTACGACGACTCGCTCGGATCGTCGGCCTCATCGGGGCACCTCGCTCGGCTCGGTGACCAGCTCGTGGCGCACCGGAATCTCGGCCAGGGTGGCCGGGTCGGCGGTGCAGACCAGCACCGCCACCCCGGGAGCGTTCGATGGTGAGAGACGGGGCATCAGGTCACCGAGGCGGCTGTCGCCCGCCGAGCCGGCCGGCAGGTCGATCACGAGCACCTCGGGCAGGCAGGCCGCCGCTCGGGCGAGCGCCACCCGGAACCGCTGGGCGGCGGAGATCTGGTGCGGCAGCAGGGTGAGGGAGAGCGCCAACTCGAGCCGGTCGACAACGGTGGCCGTCCAGTCGTCGGCCACCTCGTGCACCCGTTCGCGTTTGCGTTGGCCGTACTCGATGTTGCGGCGCACGGTCAGCTGCGGCAGCAACGCGCCACCGGCGGGCACGTAGCCGATCTGCCGGCGGGGCGGCGGCAGGGCGGTGACGTCCCGGTCGCCGACGAGGATGCGGCCGGTCACCGGTGGGGCGAGCCCGGCCAGCACCCGGGCGACCGCCGTGCCGTACCGGGGTGGCGCGACCAGGGCGGCGAGCGTGCCGGCGGGAACGTCGAGGGTCACCGGCCCGGTGCCGGGGACGGCGACCAGTGCGCGTAGCCGTAACGTGACCCTCACCTCCGGTGACCGTTGATGACCGTCCCAGGGTGGCACACCGTGCCGACAACCGACGCCCCCGACCCTTCCACTGTGGAGGGGGCCGGGCCTGTTCAGGTGGGGGAGTACAGCGCGGCGAGCCCGGCCGCGGTGGTGGCCAGCCGTTCGCGCAGCGCCACCGGGGTGAGCACCTCGACCTCGGCGCCGAGGCGCAGCAGCTCACCGTGGGCGTGGGTGAGCGACTCGATCGGCAGCACAGCGGTCACCCAACCCCGCGCGTCGGGTGGCCCGGCGCTGGTGTCCATCGCGGTCACCACCGGGTCGCTGCCGATCTCGCGCAGCCGCTCCCGCCCGGCCGGGGAGAGTCGGACGGTGGCATCGTCGCGGTGCAGCCGTTCCCGGAACCGCACCACGTGCGCCCGCCACCAGGCCGGCAGGTCGAAGTCCTCGGGTCGGTCGAACTCCTGCCCGAGCGGGGTGAGCGTGAGGATCTGGTTGACCCGGTAGGTGGCCGGCGCGCCCCGGCCGGGCTGGTCGGCCACCACATACCACCGGCCGCCCTTGAGGACCAGGCCGTACGGCTCCAGGACCCGGGTCACCTCGCCGTTCCAGCCGCGGTAGCGCACCTCGATGCGGTGCTGTCGCCAGACCGCCTCGGCCGTGCGGGCCAGCTCGGGGGAGGCGTCGCCGTCGGCGTACCACCCGGGGGTGTCCAGGTGGAAGCGTTGCCCCAGTCGGGTCGCCCGGTCGCGCAGCGGCGCGGGAAGCGCGGCGTG
Source organism: Micromonospora sp. C97 (assembly GCF_018070385.1). Classification (NCBI taxonomy): domain Bacteria; kingdom Bacillati; phylum Actinomycetota; class Actinomycetes; order Micromonosporales; family Micromonosporaceae; genus Micromonospora; species Micromonospora sp. C97. Next base: position 14,115 of record NZ_JAGPXU010000018.1, on the reverse strand, counting down.
CAGCTTGAGTTGCAGCGCCGCCACCACGTCGCCGTAGCCCAGCTCGTCGGCCGGGCCGGGCAGGCCGGCGAGGAACAGCCGGTCGGCCTCCTCGGCGGTCAGCCCGGTGAGCCGGGTCCGCCAGCCGTCGACGAGCTGGTAGCCGCCGGCGTGCCCGCCCTCGCCGTAGAGCGGGATGCCGGCGGCGTGCAACGACTCGACGTCCCGGTAGATGGTACGGGGGGAGACGGCCAACCGCTCGGCGAGCTGCCCGGCGGTCAACCGCCCGTGTGACTGCAACAGCAACAGGACGGAGAGGAGTCGACTGGCCCGCACTTCACTGACACTAGTTGTCAGGGGACCGCTCGTACCGTCCCGGCATGGCATTTCGCGACAAGGATCTGAGAACACCGGGACCGATCACGGTGGACGGTCGGCACCTCAAGCGCTACCACATCGACCAGCCGGAACGGCCGCTCGAACCGGAGGTGGAGAAGGCCGCGTACGACCAGGTGGGCCTGCTGCTGGCCGACGTCGTCGACGACGGCACCCCGGCCGCCGGGTGGGTGGTGCTGCACCGGGGCGCGGACACCGGCGCGTACCTGCTGGCGTACACCTGGGTCTGGGACAACGCGGTGGAGGTCCGCGTCGCGGCGGCCGGGCAGCCGGCGCTGGACTGCCCGGACGACGACCCGACCCACTTCGTCGAGGTCCGTCGACCCGCCGTCGGCTGCGTCTGGGAGCTGGCGGTGCTGGAGCACGAGCGGGCGGCCTGGGTGCGGCACATGCTTGCCCCGCAGGCGCCCCACCTGGCCGGATACCTGCACGACACGCGAGCGGAAGGGCCGGTGGGCCGCTGATGGGCGACTTCGACTTCTTTGTGGGCACCTGGAACGTCGTCAACCGGCGGCTGCGCGAGCGGCTGGTCGGCTCCGACGAGTGGGAGGAGTTCCCGGGGGTGTCGGTGGCGCACGGCTTCTTCGCCGGCGGCGGTCACTTCGACGAGATCACCTTTCCGACCCGAGGCTCCGCCGGCGCCACGGTCCGGATCTTCGACCCGGCCCGGCAGGAGTGGTCGATCTACTGGATGAGCAGCGACACCGGGGTGCTGGGGCAGCCACCGATGGTGGGCCGCTTCGTCGACGGGGTCGGCCGCTTCTACGCCGACGACCAGCACGAGGGACGCCCGGTGCGGTGCCGGTTCGTCTGGTCCGACATCAGCGCGACCACCGCCCGCTGGGAGCAGGCGTTCTCGGTCGACGGCGAGCAGACCTGGGAGACCAACTGGATCATGACCTTCACCCGGGCGTCGGAGGGCTGACCGCCAGGTGGGGTGACCGCGGTCAGGCCTGGTCGGCCACGGCCGCGGTCCGCCCCGCGTCGCGGCCGCGGAACAGCACGGTGATCGTCACGAGGACGACCAGCAGCGCCGCGAGCACGTACACCGGGGCCGGGCCCAGCGGCGTGAGCAGTGCCAGCAGCGCGACGACCGGGAAGGCGACGGCCGTCACGCCGTGCTGCTTGCGGCGTACGTGCAGCACCCAGACGGTGAGCAGGAAGACGGCGACCGGGACGGCCACCGCGTACCCGACGGTCCGCTCCGAGATGTGCGCCAGGTGCCGTTCGTAGTCCACCGCCACGCCCAGGCCGGCGCCGACCCCGGCGATCGCCGCGAAGATCAGATAGTGGCCATAACCCCAGACCAGGGAGTACGGCAGCCGGTCGGGCGCCTCGCTGCGCCGATCGAAGTAGAGCCACCACAGCGCGAACACCATGACCGCGCCGGAGGCGGCGAGGAACCAGAGGTCGTGCTCCCCGGCGTCGAGCCCGTCCTGGATCGCCAACGAGACGGCCGCCACCGCCTCACCGAGCACGATCAGCGTGAACAGCCCGTACCGTTCGGTGATGTGGGCCGGGTGCCACGGGGTCATGCCGGGGCGTTCGGCCACCGCCGGCACCAGCACGTCGGCCAGCCCCAGCAGCACGAACGACGCGAGCCCCCACTCGGGTGGCAGCAACAGGCGCAGCAGCCAGCCGAGCTGCACCACCGTCACCCCGACCGCGTAGCGGCGCGCCGCCGCACGGTGCGCGGGGTCGCCGGCCGCCGCTCGGCTCCAGTGCACGACGGCGGCCAGCCGCATCACCACGTACCCGTAGGTGATGACGGTGAAATCGTTGTCGGCGAAGGCGCGGGGCACCCCGGCCGCCAGGATCAACGCCCCGAGGATCTGCACCAGGGTGGTGATCCTGTAGACGTCGTCGTCGGTGTCGTAGGCCGAGGCGAACCAGGTGAAGTTCACCCACGACCACCAGATCGCGAAGAACACCATCACGTAGCCGGTGACCGCGTGGGCGAGGTGACCCTCGGCCAGGAAGTGGTGCAGGCTGGTGGCGGCCTGCGCCACGGCCACCACGAAGCAGAGGTCGAAGAACAGTTCCAGCGGGGTGGCGGCCCGGTGCGGCTCGTCGCGGCGGTGTGGCCGCATCGGCCGGTAGAACGGCCGCACCGACCGAGGGTGAGTCACCGCGGTCCCTCAGGTGGCCTCAGCCGCGCCGACGGCCGTGAGTCAGCCCCTCCAGCACCAGGGTCAGCCCCGCGCCGACCAGCCAGATGTCCTTGGCGAGCCCCGAACCCGCCTGGGTCGGCCGGACGCTGCCGGCTTCCCGCATCCCCGGCGTCTTCAGGTACAGCTGCACCAGGCCCGCGCCGAACGCGGTCAGGCCGAGCCCGACCAGGGGCGCCGGGACGAACGGCGCGATCAGCGCGGCCCCCAGGGCGATCTCCGAGTACGACAGCAGCTTGGCGAAGCGCGCCGGCTCCAGCTGGCCGAGCTGAGGCATGGCGGCGACCGCCATCCCGTGCATGCCCTCCGCCGCGGCGCCCTCCAGGTTGCGCTTGCCCAGACCCGAGTTGAGGACGTACGCGCCGATGGTGAGCCGCAGCGGCAGGTGGGCGAATTTCATTGTTACCCCCGTTGGCAGTGGTCGAATGCGGCCCGCGTACCCCGCAGCGCCCGCGATAACCCGCCGGGGCGGCTGGGCAGGCTGTGGTGGTCGCGGTAGGTTCGCCGGGGGCCCAGCGCCGAGCCCGTGGCACACCCGCCCACCCCGGCACCCGGCCCTGCCGCAGACCACCAGCAGGAGGCGAAGTGAGCCAGGAAGTCCGGGGAGTCATCTCCCGCAGCAAGGGCGCTCCGGTCGAGGTCACCACCATCGTTGTGCCCGATCCGGGGCCGGGTGAGGCGATCGTCCGGATCCAGTCGTGCGGCGTGTGCCATACCGACCTGCACTACCGCGAGGGTGGCATCAACGACGACTACCCCTTCCTGCTCGGTCACGAGGCGGCGGGCATCGTGGAGCAGGTCGGCGAGGGCGTCACCGACGTCGCCCCGGGCGACTTCGTGGTGCTCAACTGGCGGGCGGTCTGCGGGGTCTGCCGGGCCTGCCGCCGGGGCCGGCCCTGGTACTGCTTCAACACCCACAACGCCACCCAGCGGATGACCCTCACCGACGGCACCGAACTCGCCCCGGCGCTGGGCATCGGGGCGTTCGCCGAGAAGACCCTGGTACATGCCGGGCAGTGCACCAAGGTGGACCCGGCCGCCCGACCCGCCGCGGTGGGCCTGCTCGGCTGCGGGGTGATGGCCGGGCTGGGCGCGGCGATGAACACCGGAAACGTCACCCGGGGCGACTCGGTCGCGGTGATCGGCTGCGGCGGCGTCGGGGACGCGGCGGTGGCCGGGGCAGCCCTCGCCGGCGCCACCACGATCGTCGCCGTGGACACCGACAGCCGCAAGCTCGACTGGGCCCGCCGGTTCGGCGCCACGCACACCGTGAACGCGTCCGAGACCGACCCGGTCGAGGCGATCCGTGCCGCCACCGGTGGCTTCGGCGCCGACGTGGTGATCGACGCGGTGGGTCGACCGGAGACGTGGAAGCAGGCGTTCTACGCCCGCGACCTGGCCGGCACCGTGGTGCTGGTCGGCGTACCGACCCCGCAGATGCAGATCGAGCTCCCGCTGCTGGACGTCTTCGGGCGCGGCGGTGCCCTCAAGTCCAGTTGGTACGGCGACTGTCTGCCCAGCCGGGACTTCCCGATGCTCACCGAGCTGTACCTGCAGGGCCGACTCGACCTCGACGCGTTCGTCACCGAGGAGATCGCACTCGACCAGGTGGAGACCGCGTTCGAGCGGATGCACCACGGCGACGTGCTCCGCTCGGTGGTGGTGTTCTGATGACCGCCCGGGTCGAGCACGCGGTCACCTCGGGCACGTTCTCCCTCGACGGCCAGACCTTCGACGTGGACAACAACGTGTGGGTGATCGGTGACGACCGCGAGTGCGTCGTCCTGGACGCGCCGCACGACGTGGCGGCGATCCTCGCCCTGGTGGGTGACCGCCGGGTGAAGGCGATCCTGGCCACCCACGCCCACGACGATCACGTCCGGGTGGCGCCCGAGCTGGCCGAGGCCACCGGCGCGCCGGTGCTGCTGCACGCCGCCGACCGGGTCCTCTGGGACATGGTCCACCCGCACCTGCCGCCCAACGGCGAGCTGCACGACGGGCAGAGCATCGAGGTGGGTGGCACCACGCTGCGGGTGTTGCACACCCCCGGGCACAGCCCGGGCGCGTGCAGCTTCCACGCGCCGGAGCTGGGCGCGGTGTTCACGGGCGACACGCTCTTCGCCGGTGGCCCGGGCGCGACGGGCCGCTCGTACAGCGACTTCGACACCATCGTCCGGTCGATCCGCACCCGCCTGCTGACCCTCCCGCCGGAGACGGTCGTGCACACCGGCCACGGCGATGACACGACGATCGGCGCGGAGGCGCCGCACCTGCAGGAGTGGCTGGACCGCGGCCACTGAGCCCAGCGCACCGGCCTGCTGGCGTGCGGTCGGCGGGCTCAGCGTTCGTCGGCCGCGCCCAGCACCGGTTTGACGTCCAGGACCGGGGTGCCGTCGAGGGCCTCCAGGTCGGCCACCTCGACGCGCAGCCCGTCCACCGCCAGCACCCGCACCCGGTGCAGCCCGATCGGGTTGGGCCGGTGCGGGGAACGGGTGCTGAACACGCCGGTCTCCGGCCGGGTCTCGTCGCCGCGTGGGTGCACCGCCAGCACGTCGCGCCGGGCCCGGTCCAACCAGGTCAGCACCAGCAGCTCCGCGCCGACCCGCAGGTCACGCACTGCCCGCTCGACGTGCGGGTCGAAGACCAGCCACGCCGTCGGTGCGCCCTCGTCGCCCTGTCGTGGCGCGCTCGCCGCGTCGGTCAGCGGCGAGGCGACCCGGCCGACCGGGCGCAGAGGGTACGTCTCGTCCTGAACTGTCCCAGCCATGACGCTCCCTTGCCGACGGTGCGAGCCTACGGCGTTAGGATCGCGCATGGCCGCCGAGCACCCCACCCCCGCCGTCCGTCAGCTCCGCCTCGTGGTGGAGGCCGACGACTACGACGCTGCCGTCGCGTTCTTCCGTGACGCGCTCGGCCTGCCCGAGGAGGCGGCGTTCGTCGGCGACGGAGACGCCCGGGTGGTGATCCTGGATGCGGGCCGGGCCACCCTGGAGATCGCCAACCCGGCCCAGAAACGCATGATCGACGAGGTCGAGGTGGGGCGGCAGGTCGCCCCCCGCCTGCGGGTGGCCTTCGAGGTGGACGACGCCGAGGCGACTACGGCCCGGCTGGTCGCCGCCGGGGCGAGCGAGGTCGCGCCGCCGACGCGTACACCGTGGCAGTCGCTCAACTCCCGCCTCGACGCGCCCGCCGGCCTGCACATCACCGTCTTCCAGGAGTTGCTCGCGCCGGACGTGCGGGAGGGGACGCGGCATGCGGAGCCCGGACGTGACAGCGACAACTGAGTCCGGCAGTTCCCGGGCTGCCGCTCTCACCCCGGCGCAGACGGCGGCCCTGGCCCACGTCCGGTCCCTGGCCGTGGCCGAGCGGCGCGCCGCCCTGGACATCATCGCCCGGGAACTCACCGCCGCCGGCCTCCACGACCGGCCGGAAGAGCTGCTCGCCGCAGTGGTCCAGTGTGGTCGCCTGACCGTCAACTTCCACCCCGACCGGTTGTGCGTCGACGGGCGGACCGTCGTCGCCGCCCTGGCCGAGGACGGGGTGTACCGCAGCCAGTTCGTCACCGGAATCTCCAACGGCGGGCTCACCGCCTATCCGGGCGGAGACCGGGACCGTTGGGAACAACGGATGTTCGACGGCGCGTACCAGCGAACCGGGGTCACGGCGGCCGACCGCCCCACGTACGGCGGAATGAACCTGCTCGGTCACGCGGACGGCGCCTGTCCCCGATTCGGTTCCTGTCACCTGCGGCTGCGTCCGGCGGTGCTGACCCGGGCGACCTTCTGTCTCGGTGACAGCCACCTCGGTCCGCGGGTGGTGGGGACCGCCGACGCCTTCGAGGCGGTCCTCGCCGGGCTCCTGGTCGGTGTCGCCGCCACCGGTGAGTGTCTGGGACGCACCGGAACGGACGTCGGCACCTTCGTTCGGACGGTGCGGGACGTTCCGACCACGCCGGAAACTGTCGGTCGCGCGCTCGACGACTACGTGGAGGCCCAGATCCACGGCACCCTCGACCTCGCGCGCGATGTCGAGGAACTGGTGGTGGACAAGGCCTTCGCCGGCACCCTGACCGGGGCGACGCTGGAATCAATCGCTGAGCGGCACGGTTTCCCGCTGCTGTGGCACCCGGGCTTCGCGCTGGCCGTCGACCGGGTCTACGCCGAATTCCGAGGGCCGGCGATTCCGGTGCTGGCGGCGCGGCTGCATCGGGAGTTCGCCGGACCGGGCGAGCCGGTGGACGCGGCGCTGGTCGGGCGGGGCGCGGTCTCGGTGGTCACCGAGCCGGAGCGGTGGACCGACCGGGGTCCGGTCGCGGAAACCCTCCAGCACCTCAAGCAGCTCTGGCATGTCCTCGTCCGCTACGGCGAGCCACACGCCAATCTCACCCACAGTGCCGGGTCCGTCGGTCGCTCACGGTAGCGGCAAAACCGCCAGCCGCCGCCTCCCCACCACGGTGAATTCGCCCTTTGCTCTGCACCCAGATCGGCGCCACGGACCTGAGCTGCGGATGAGCGGTTTCCGCCCCCCGTAGGCGTTCCGCACAGCCGTCACGCACGGTGTCTGGTGCGTGTGTGGGTGCAGAGCAAAGGGTGTGAACGGCGTTCTGCCTCCGACCGCTGAATTCACCCTGCGTCACCATTGTCAGGTGTGACGGGCGACGAGCCGCGTCTGTCCGGTTCTGCGTCGTGACCGGGACCGCAGCCGGCCGACGCGAGGTCATTTCCGGAATGACCGACACGTGAACCTGGTTGTGTCCCCCGTACCGCCGGAGCCCAAACCCATTCCGCGGTCATCTCCCGAGGAGTGTTCACCCCGGAGCGCTTCGCACGATCGAAAGGGCAACCATCGTGAAGGTCGACTTCACTCGATGGCTCCCCGCCATCGCTAAGGACTCGTACCGCAAGACCGCGCTGAGCGTGGCGGGCGTGGCCGCCCTCGGCGGCCTGGCGCTCGCGCCAACCGCAGCCGCGGCCCCGGTCACCTCCGGACCGCACCAGGGCGCCGTCGCCGCCATCGACCTCGCCACCGGCAAGGCCGCCACCTCGGCACAGCAGAATGACGAGCAGCCCGTCGAGTCGGGCCTGACCACCGGTTCCGCCACCGGCAAGCCGCCGGAGGGCAAGCCGAGCCGTGCGCAGCTCATCCCGCACGGCATCGAGGGCGCCCAGTCGCGGGTCCCCCTCGACGACGCGCAGCTGGCCAACGCCCGGGCCATCGTCGACGCCGCCAAGAAGACCGGCGTCGGTGACCGGGGCGCGGTGATCGGCATCGCCACCTCGCTGCAGGAGTCGAAGCTGTACAACCTCGGCCACCTCGGCGCGTACAACGACCACGACTCGCAGGGCCTGTTCCAGCAGCGTCCGTCGTCCGGTTGGGGCACGCCCGACCAGATCACCGACCCGGAGTACGCCGCCACGGCGTTCTTCACCGCACTCAAGAACGTCGGCGGCTGGCAGGACCTGCCGCTGACCACCGCCGCGCAGACCGTGCAGGTCTCCGCCTTCCCGTACGCGTACGCGCAGTGGGAGGAGCAGGCGGCGGACATCGTCCAGCAGCTCTGGTGACGACACCCGCACATCCCGCGCCGGCCGGTCCCGTTCAGGGGCCGGCCGGCGTTCGTCGTGCCCTCAGCAGGCCGGGTAGAGACGGCGGGTGCCGACCCCGGCGGCGTACGCGTCCCGGTCGCTGAACCGGCAGCCGTAGTCGGGCCGGGCCACCACCGCCGGGTCGGTGACGGTGTCGCCGGCTGGGCGCTTGCCGGTGCGTACCCAGGACACCAGGTCGTCCCAGGCGGTGCCGGCCTCCGCCGGGGTGAACTCGCAGTGCTGCGTGGCCCGGATCGCCCGCTGAACCACCAGCTTGGCGCGACCGTGCCGCGCCACGTCGGTGGCGTACGCCTGCTCCATGCTGAACGGCACGAACAGGTCCCCCAGACCGTGCAGGCTGAGCACCGGCGCGGTCGGTCGGCCGGCGATCCGCGGCACCTCGGTCAACGTCGGCAGGAGCCGCTGCCGCAGGTTCTCCGGGGCGACCCGCCGCACCGTCGCGTTGACGTTGACAGGGCTGTTCGGGGTGTAGCGGGTGAGCAGGTTGGTGGACAGCTGGCCGGGCCGCTGGGCGGGGGAGTTGCCGCTGCTGGTGGGCACGCTGATCGAGAACAGGAAGTCCTTCCACACCGCGAACGCGGCGTCGGCTCCCGGACGCGGCCCGCCGGAGCGGTTCACCGTGATCGCCCGCAGCTGCTTGCCCCGCTCGGTGGTGGTGTCCGGCCCGGTGGGGGTCAGCCCGGCCAGGCCGAGCGCCACCTGGATGCGCGGCACCGCGTTGGTCAGGTAGTCGGCCGGCGTGGGATAGGCCGGCACCCCGGCGAGCGCCTGCGCGACCAGGTTGTAGTCCAGGTAGAAGTCGAGAAGCGTCTGATCGCCGAGCACCCCGCACATCGGCAACGCGCCGTCGTAGAAGCCGGGATACTGCTCCAGCGAACGACCGATGACGTACCCGCCCATCGACACCCCGGCGACGTAGGTGTGCTGCGGTCGGCGGACCGTTCGCGCGAAATGGTCGGCGAGGTCCTTCGTGCCCAGCACACCGGAGCGGATGTCGAAGCCGTTGCGGTCGTACGAGGACGACGCCCACGCGTACCCCTGCTCCAGGAGTCGCTGGCGCAGCCCGAAGCCCGGCGGCTCCGGCGAGAGCACGGTGCCCTGGCCACGGTAGCCGTGCGCCCACATCACCAGGTCGCCGTTCCACCGGGCGGGGACCTCGATGAGGTACCCGGCGTGGCGGTGCACTCCCTGGCGTACCGTCGTCGGTTTGCCGCCGACGACCAGGGGCGCCAACGGCGGATTCTCGATGGTGTAGCCGGGCAGCGGCTCGCCGCCCCTCGCGTCGCGGCCGGTGGCGCCGGCCGGTGCGGCACCGACCAGCCCGACCGCGAGGGTCAGCGTCGTGGTGGCGGCGAGCAGCCGGCGGAGGGTGCGAACGGGTGTGGACAGCATCGATGCTCCCCATCGGACGGATGTCGCCCGGGGGCGACCAGCGGGACGGTTGCCTACCGGCCGGTAGCGTCCTGAACCTAGAACCGCCGTCGACCAGTGTCAATGGGTACGCTGACCGGCGGCTCAACCACGACTGTCCGGCCGAACCCGGTCGTCGGGGTCGGTGGGCCGATCGGGTTGACTGGTCGCCGTGGACGAGTCGATCTGGGAGGCGGCCCGGGTGTCGCGCAGCTGGCTGGACGCGGCGAACGGCACCGGGCAGACCGAGCTGACCTGCCGCATCCTCAAGCTGACCGAAGAGGCGGGGGAGGCGTCGGCCGCCTGGATCGGTCTGCTCGGGCAGAATCCGCGCAAGGGTGTCACCCACACCCGCGATGACGTGGCGGCGGAGCTGGCCGACGTCGCCTTCACCGCGTTGGTGGCCATCGAGAGCCTGGGGTTGGACGCGCAAACGGTCCTGGACGCCTGCGCCGCGAAGGTGCGTTCCCGCCTGGCAGACCAGGACCGTCGGTAGCGTCCGGTTACGCCCACCCACCCTTGCCGGGCCATGGCAGGCCGACCGCGTCTGGGCGAATGCGCGCTGATGCTTCCGTGCTCGACTTGGGTTTCCCTGACAGCGGGCTGTCCCTTCGTCCGGGACACCCGCTTTCAGTGGATCATCCCGGTGGGGGCGGTTCGACCCGACCGTCCGCCATCGCCTGGGTGGTTTGTCGGGTTGTGGGGGTCAGTGGGTGGTGACCGGGCGCACCCGCAGGCTGGAATCATGGCCGGGTCGGGGTCGTTACACATCCTGACGATCGCAGCACCACCGAGTGGGCCCCGGGCGCTGAGCCTGGTCGCGCAGGTCGGAATGCCAGCCTCCACCCGGTCGTTGTGACCCCCACGATCGACCGCAGGCACCGCCTCCACCTGGGTGCGGACAGGTTGGGCCAGCCCGGAATGACCCCGGCCCCCCCGGTCGTTACACCTGGACCCCCGGTGCCACGAGCCCCCCGCTCGCAGGCCGCCGACCCCTCAGACTTTTCCCGTTTGTTTGTGCAGCGCCGGACGAGGTGCTCACACCCGTGCGTCCCCCCGACGTGTGGGTGTCCTTACCCCCGAAGGAGCTACCCCCATGAACACGATCATGCGTAAGAGCGTGCTGTCCGTTGCTGGTCTCGCGTTCGTCGGCGGTGTGTTCGCCGGCCCGATCGCCCACGTGGCCAACCACGCCGACACCAAGCCGGCCGCGGTCACGGTGCAGGCTGACAAGCCCGACATCAGCAAGCTGATCCCGCACGGCACCCAGGGCGAGCAGTCGCACATCACCCTCAACGACGAGCAGACGGCCAACGTCAAGGCGATCATCGCGGCCACGAAGAAGGCCGGCCTGCCTGAGCGCGCCGCGGTGATCTCGATCGCGACGAGCCTGCAGGAGTCGAAGCTGGAGAACCTGGGTCACCTGGGCGACAGGAACGATCACGACTCGCTGGGCCTGTTCCAGCAGCGCCCGTCCAGTGGTTGGGGTACCCCGGAGCAGATCACCGACCCCGAGTACTCGACGACCGCGTTCCTCAAGGGTCTGAAGCAGGTTGACGGGTGGCAGGACATGCCGCTGACCGTGGCCGCGCAGACCGTGCAGGTCTCGGCGTACCCGGACGCCTACGCCCAGTGGGAGCAGCAGGCCGCTGACCTGGTCGCCCAGTACTGGAACAGCTGACCCCGGATTCGCACGACCGAACAGCAAGACCACCGCACGACTCCGACCGCTGGCCGGCACCCGCAACACGGGGTGCCGGCCAGCGGCATTCCTGCTGTCGCCGTGCAGGTCGCTAGCCATACGACGGGCACCCGCGACCACCGGTCGCCGTCGCCGATCACCCGTCGCATCCCCCGCCGTCCGTCGCCTCCCGCCCCCGTCCGTCGCCTCCCGCCCCCGTCTGCCGCCGCCCGCCGTCCGCCGCCCGCCGTCCGCTGCCTGCTGTCCGCTGTCCGCTGTCCGTCGCCTGCCGCCTGCCGCCTGCCGCCTGCCGCCTGCCGTCCACGGTCCGCGGTCCGTTGCCTGCCGTCCGCTGTCCCCGCCTGCCGTCCACCGCCCCTGGCTGAGGGGGCCGGAATCTCGCGCTCCAGCGGTGTGGGGAGGCGGATGGTGTCGTCTGACCGGCGGGTGTCCGGAGATCTTGGACAGTTTCCGTTCGCCCCGAACGGAAACTGTCCAAGATCTCCGTCGGCGACGTAGCGGAGTGGCGTGATCGGCGCCGAGTGATCCGATCGGCCGGCGGGTACGTACCCCTGGACGGGGACCGGCGGAGGGACAGAGGCATGGCCGCAGTGGGGAACGGCGTGGATCGCGAACCGGGGTTGGGGCCGGAACCCTCCGGTGCGACCGCGCCGGAGCGGTGGTCGACCGGGGCTCGCCTGTTGGTGGCTGCCGCCGCCGTCGTGCTGCTGCTGGGGGCGGCGGCGGTGGCCCTGATCGTTGCCGATCCCGGCCGCCTCGGCATGACCTACTCCAGCCAACCCGACGGCACCCGCCCCGACGGCACCCGCCCCGACGGCACCCGCCCCGACGGCGCCGGGCCCGACGGAACCCGGCCCGGTGGCGGCACCCGGCCCGGTGGCGACGGTCGTCCGGGGGACGGCGCTGACCCGGACGCGCCCGACGGTCGCCGCGGCGGTGGGGGCGCTGCTGCCGAGCAACTGCTGACAGCGCCGGTGGCCGGTTGGCAAAAGGGCACCTTCGTGCTCGCGGACGGGTTGACCTCGTTCGAGCTGCGGGTGACCGAGTTGGGCGAGGACCTGTACCGGATCAGTGTCCCGGCCGGCTCGGGGGTGGCGGGACGTCCGACGGTACGGGGGGAAACAGCCCGGCTCGACCTCGTGGAATCCGGGACGCGTGGGCCGCGCGCCGTGCGGGTGTTGCTCAACGAGCGGGTCGCCTGGCGTCTGCACCTCGTCGGTGGGGTGAGCAGCCAGGTGCTGGATCTGAGCCGGGCCCGGCTGCTGGGCGTGGACCTCGCCGGTGGTTCCAGCCGTACCGAAATTCTTCTGCCACCGATCACCGCGGCCGGCCCGGACGACCTCGCCGGTCCGACCTCAGGCAGCCTGACCGTGCGACTCACCGGCGGGACCAGCCAGCTCGACGTCCGGGTCCCCGGGGAGACGCCGGTTCGGGTGCGGGCGGGAGTCGGCGCCGGCTCGGTGGTGGTACGGGACGAGCGCTGGGACGGGGTGGCCGCCGGCTCGGTGCTGGGTACGCCGGGATGGGACCGGTCGGCCGAGCGCCTGTACCTGGACCTGGTCGCCGGTGCCAACAGCGTGATCGTGTCCTCCAGCAACCGCTGACCCGCACGGCCAGCCCGCGTCGCCAAGCCCGCGTCGCCAAGCCCGCGTCGCCAAGCCCGCGTCGCCAAGCCCGCGTCGCCAAGCCCGCGTCGCCAAGCCCGCGTCGCCAAGCCCGCGTCGCCAAGCCCGCGTCGCCAAGCCCGCGGGCTGGTGACGCCTGTCGGCCCTGGCGGGAAGCGCCGCTGACGCAGGTGGGCGTGAGCGTACAGTCGGGCGGTGGAGCGTACTGAATCAATGCTGGCGCAGACCCGACCGCCTGGCGTGGCCGACGTCGACCCCGGCAGTGTGTTGTTGCCCGGCCACGACGTGCCGTTGGGTCGGTACACCACGGTGCGGCGGCTGCTTCCGCAGCGCGCCCGCCGGATGGTCGGCGCGTGGTGTTTCGTTGATCATTTTGGCCCGGACGATGTGGCGCAGCGGCCCGGCATGGAGGTGCCGCCGCACCCGCACACCGGGCTGCAGACGGTGACCTGGCTGCTCGACGGTGAGATTCTGCACCGGGACAGCCTCGGCAACGTCCAGCCGATCGTTCCCGGCCAGCTGAACGTGATGACCTCCGGGAACGGCATCGCCCACTCGGAGCGGTCACCGGCCACCCACCCGCCGGTGATGCACGGCGTGCAGTTGTGGGTGGCGCTGCCGGATCCGGCGCGCGCCGGGGCGGCCGACTTCGCGCACCACGCCGACCTGCCCCGCTGGCGCGACGGCGATCTCGACGGCACGGTGCTGGTCGGCGAGTTCGCCGGGGAACGGTCACCGGCGGTGGTGCACACCCCGCTGGTGGGGGCGCAGCTGGAGCTGCGCGGCGAGGCGCCGGCGACGATGTCGTTGCGGCCCGATTTCGAGTACGCCGTGCTGGCGATGTCCGGGTCCGCGGAGGCGTCCGGGGTCGGGTTCGAGCCGGGGGCGCTGCTGTATCTGGGTTCGGGCCGCCGGGAGTTGACGGTGCGCGGCGGGGCGGGGGCCCGGTTGCTGCTGCTGGGCGGTACGCCGTTCGAGGAGCCGTTGGTGATGTGGTGGAACTTCGTGGGCCGGTCGCACGAGGAGATCGCCGCCGCCCGGGAGGACTGGATGGCCGGTGACGCACGCTTCGGTGTGGTCGCCGACGATCCGGCGCCGCCGCTGCCGGCGCCCGCGCTGCCCACGACCCGCCTCAAGGCTCGTGACCGCACCGGTGGCCTGCACGGCTGACGCCCTCACACCTCGTCGATCTTGCAGTTTCGGTCCCCGGAATGTCGATCCTGCGGGCT
>NZ_JAGPXU010000017.1:0-120909 GCF_018070385.1 Micromonospora sp. C97 | reverse complement strand
ATCCTGGATCGAGCGCGACCTTGACCGGACAGCGCGCGGCTGCGGGCCTACGGGCGCGGCGCGGGCGGCTCCGGTGCGTGGTGCGCGGGGGCCCGGCGCGGCGCGCGGGGGCCTGAGGGCGCGGCGGGTGAAGGGCGCCGGGGTCAGCTCAGGACAGGAAGAGGGTTACCGGGAGGGCGACCAGCATGGTGGCGACCGCGAGGGCGGTGGCACCGAGCACCCGGGGCGGCCGGTCACTGACCAGCAGACGCTGCATCCGTACGTCGAGATCCCGGTCGCCGACGCCCAGCGCGCCGGCCGGGGTGATCCGGTGCCCGGCGGCGGCGAACTGGCGCAGCGCCCCCGCCAGCGGGGCCTCGGCGTGCAGCTCGCGGGCCTTGTCGTCGGCGCGCATCTCGACCAGCAGGGCGACCCGCTCGTGCGCGTCGCGCACCCAGCCGAACCACGGCAGCGCCCGGCACAGCGCGGTGAACGGCAGCAGCACCAGGTCGTGCCGCTCGTTGGCGTGCGCCCGCTCGTGGCTGAGCACCGCGGCCAACTCGGCCCGGTCCAACAGGCTCAGCGTGCCGGCGCTGACCACCACCTGCGGCTTCACCCCCGGCAGGCAGTACGCGGCAGCGCTCGGATGATCCAACACCAGTGCGCCCGGCGCGGCCGGGTCGTTGCGGGCGACAAGGGAGAGCAGGTCCCGGTGGCGGCGCTGGGCGCGCACGGTGCCGTGGATGCTGCGCACCGTCGTCGTGACCAGCACCGCCCCGATGCCGAAGCCCACCCCGACGCCGGCCAGCTCGAAGGTGCCCATCCCGATCGGTAGGGCGCCATGGGCGAGGTCGTCGGCCAGGGCGAGCAGTGCGGAACCGGTCGGTCGGTCGTACGCGCTCAACCCGAGCGCCATCGGCAGGCCCATCGCCGAGAGGCCCAGCGCCAGCCCGACGGCCTGCCAGCAGACGATCGCCACCCGAGGGCTGCGCCACGTCCAGGTCGAACGGGACAGCACCTGGGCGGTCAGATAGCAGGCCAGCATCGTGGCGGCGAAGTGCACGGCGTACGCCATGGCGTGCGCCCTACCGCTCCGCTGCCTCGCCGGCGGGGCGTCGGCCCGCCGGCCCGCCCACGCGGTCGGTCAGCGCGTCGGCGCCGCCCTTGTCACCACCGGTGGCACCCGGCCCGGTCAGGCCGGCCTCGCTGCCCAGGGCGGCCCGCAGCACCTCGGCCTCGGTGCCGGTCACCGAGCGGGCGAACCGCACCAGCGCGGCGTCCCGGCTGCCACCCAGGTCGAGGGCGTCGAGCATGAGCTGGGCGATGTGTGCCTCGCGGCTGGCGGCCGGCCGGTACCGCCAGGCCCGTCCCTCCCGCTCCCGCTGCACCATGCCCTTGCCGGCGAGCCGGTCCAGCACCGTCATCACAGTGGTGTACGCCAGCTCACGGCCGTCGAGCGCGTCGGCCACCTCGCGCACGGTCACCCCGTCCGACGTGCCCGGGACCACGTCCCACAGCACATCCATCACCGCACGCTCAAGATCGCCCAACCGAGTCACGAATCAATCCTACCCCCGGTAGTAGACCCCCCACGCGCCCGCGCCCACCCCCAACCTGAGGGTGATCATGAGGTTGACCGGCCGAGCGAGATCGAACACCCGCCAACCCATGATCACCAACCAAGACCGACGGGCTGGCCGAAGATCCGCGCAACTTCAGCGATGTTGCTGCCTCCCGGGCGACGGAGGCAGCAACATCCCTGTTCTTGTGCAGATCTTGGGCTGCCGGCGGCGGCGGGGCAGGGCAAGGCGGGAGGAGGGGAGGCGGAGGGCGGCAACCGAACCCGAGGCAGAACCCCTGAGCTGACCCACCCGACGAACCTGGCCCACGTCAGGGCTCCCCGGAAAACCAAGAGGTCAACCCGGCGCTCACACCCC
This sequence comes from Micromonospora sp. C97, assembly GCF_018070385.1. Lineage (NCBI taxonomy): Bacteria > Bacillati > Actinomycetota > Actinomycetes > Micromonosporales > Micromonosporaceae > Micromonospora > Micromonospora sp. C97. The sequence continues at coordinate 118,993 of NZ_JAGPXU010000017.1, read as the reverse complement.
CTTGGGATGCCAGACCGTCTTCGTCTCCAGCAGCGCGGTCATCCGGGCCAGGCCCGGGTCGGCGAACCACTCCGCCGCACCGGACGCCGGCCGGAGCACCCGCTTGAGGTTCTCCGCCGCCTTGACCTCCAGGTCGGTGGCGAGCGAGGCGTCGGTGACCCCGGTCAGGTCGATCGCGTTGACGTCCATGTGCGCCGCCAGTGTCGGCGCGGTCTCGGTGATCGCGCCGGTGAGGATGTTGACCACGCCGCCGGGCAGGTCGGAGGTGGCCAGCACCTCGGCCAGCGTCACCGCCGCCAGGGGCTCGGACGGCGACGCCGCGACCACCACCGTGTTGCCGGTGACGATCGCCGGGGCGATCACACTGACCAGGCCGAGCAGCGCCGGCCGCTCCGGGGCGACCACCGCGACCACGCCGGTCGGCTCGGGTGCGGAGATGTTGAAGTACGGGCCGGCGACCGGGTTGGCGCCCCCGTACACCTGGGCGAGCTTGTCGGCCCAGCCGGCGTACCAGACCCAGCGGTCCACTGCCGCGTCCACCTCGTCGCCGGGAATGCCCAGGGCGACGAACTGCTCGCGGCGGCCCTCCAGCATCTCGGCGGCCCGGTAGAGGATCTGGCCCCTGTTGTACGCGGTCGCGCCGGCCCAGCCCTTCACGGCGGCGCGGGCGGCGACCACCGCGTCCCGGGCGTCCTTGCGGGAGGCCAGTGACACATTCGAGGACTGCACGAGATACGACCGTCCCGACTCGCTGCGCGGGAACTTCCCGCCGATGAAGAGCTTGTACGTCTTGCGTACCGCGACCCGCTCAGACATTGAGGTAACCCTCCAGCCCGTGCCGGCCGCCCTCGCGACCGTAGCCCGACTCCTTGTACCCACCGAACGGCGAGGTGGGGTCGAACTTGTTGAAGGTGTTGGCCCAGACCACGCCGGCGCGCAGCCGGTCGGCCATCCACAGGATCCGGGAACCCTTGTCGGTCCAGATCCCGGCCGACAGCCCGTACGGCGTGTTGTTGGCCTTTTCGACGGCCTCGGCCGGGGTGCGGAAGGTGAGCACCGACAGCACCGGGCCGAAGATCTCCTCGCGGGCGATCCGGTGTGCCTGGGTGACGCCGGTGAAGATGGTCGGCGCGAACCAGAAGCCCCGGTCGGGCAGCTCGCACGGCGGCGACCAGCGCTCGGCGCCCTCGGCGGAGCCGGCGTCGGACAGCTCGCGGATCCGCTCCAGTTGGGCGGCCGAGTTGATAGCGCCGACGTCGGTGTTCTTGTCCAGCGGGTCGCCGACCCGGAGCTGGGCCATCCGCCGCTTCAGCGACTCCAGCACCCGGTCGGCAACGTTCTCCTGCACCAGCAGCCGGGAGCCGGCGCAGCAGACGTGCCCCTGGTTGAAGAAGATGCCGTTGACGATGCCCTCGACGGCCTGGTCGATCGGGGCGTCGTCGAAGACGATGTTGGCGGCCTTGCCACCCAGTTCCAGGGTGAGCTTCTTGCGGGTGCCGGCGACCGACCGGGCGATGGCCCGACCCACCTCGGTGGAGCCGGTGAAGGCGACCTTGTCCACGTCGGCGTGCTCCACCAGCGCACGACCCGTGTCGCCGGCGCCGGTGAGGATGTTGACCACTCCGGCCGGCAGGTCGGCCTGCTGGCAGATCTCGGCGAAGAGCAGCGCGGTCAACGGGGTGGTCTCGGCCGGCTTCAGCACCACTGTGTTGCCGGCGGCGAGCGCCGGGGCGATCTTCCAGGCCAGCATGAGCAGCGGGAAGTTCCACGGGATGACCTGCGCGGCCACCCCGATCGGCTGCGGGTTCGCGCCGAAGCCGGCATGACCCAGCTTGTCGGCCCAGCCGGCGTAGTAGAAGAAGTGCGCGGCGACCAGCGGCAGGTCGACGTCGCGGCTCTCCCGGATCGGCTTGCCGTTGTCCAGGGATTCCAGGACGGCCAGCTCGCGGGAGCGCTCCTGGATGAGCCGGGCGATCCGGTACAGGTACTTCGCCCGGTCCCGGCCCGGCATCGGGCCCCAGACCTTGTCGTACGCCTTGCGGGCGGCGCGTACCGCGCGCTCCACGTCCTGGGCGCCGGCCTCGGCGATCTCGGCCAGCACCTCCTCGGAGGCGGGGTTGATCGACTTGAAGCTGCCACCGTCGGTCGGGTCGACGAACGTACCGTCGATGAACAGCCCGTACGAGGGCTTGAGGTCCACCACCGAGCGGGACTCGGGGGCGGGGGCGTATTCGAACATCGGCTATCAGTCCAGGGTGAAGTAGTCGGGACCGGAGTAGGTGCCGGTCGTCAGCTTGGTGCGCTGCATCAGCAGGTCGTTGAGCAGGCTGGACGCGCCGAAGCGGAACCAGTCCGGGTCGAGCCAGTCCGGGCCGACGGTCTCGTTGACCATCACCAGGTACTTGATCGCGTCCTTGGTGGTCTTGATGCCACCGGCCGGCTTCACGCCCACCTGCCGACCGGTCGCCGCGCGGAAGTCGCGGACCGCTTCCAGCATCACCAGGGTCACCGGCATCGTCGCCGCGACCGGAACCTTGCCGGTGGAAGTCTTGATGAAGTCGCCGCCGGCCAGCATGGCCAGCCAGGAGGCCCGCCGCACGTTGTCGTAGGTGGCCAGCTCGCCGGTCTCCAGGATCACCTTGAGGTGGGCATCGCCGGAGGCTTCCTTGATGGCCACGATCTCGTCGTAGACCTCCTTGTACCGCCCGGCCAGGAACGCGCCACGGTTGATCACCATGTCGATCTCGTCGGCGCCGGCCGCGACGGCGGCCCGGGTGTCGGCCAGCTTGATCTCCAACGGCGCCTGGCCCGACGGGAAGGCGGTCGCCACGCTGGCCAGGTGCACACCTGATCCGCGCAGCACCTCGGCGACGTACGGGACCATCGCCGGGTAGACGCAGACGGCGCCGACGTGCGGGCAGGACGGGTCGGCCGGGTCGGGGCGCAACGCCTTCGCGGCGAGCGCACGCACCTTGCCCGGGGTGTCCGCCCCCTCCAGGGTGGTCAGGTCGACCATCCGGATCGCCAGGTCGATCGCCTGGGCCTTGGCGGTGGTCTTGATGGAGCGGGTGCCGAGCTGTGCCGCCCGCTGCTCCGCGCCGACCTGGTCCACGCCGGGCAGGCCGTGCAGGAAGGTCCGCAGAGCGGTCTCGGATCGTCCCAGCTCGGAGAGCTCCGACCGGGCCGACGTCGTTGTCGCCGTCATGCCGAGAAGTCTACGCACCGAAGCGCCGAGTGATCTTGCTCACGAGCGCTGAGTGACGTCCCGACGTGAGCGGCGTCCCTGGTCCGACCGCACCGGCACCGCCGCGTGCTACGGACCGGTAGGTTGAGCGATCGTGGACGTACACGTCATTGACCACCCGCTGGCCCAGTCCAGGTTGACCGCCATGCGGGACGCGCGCACCGATTCCTCGACGTTCCGGGCCGCGCTGCACGAACTGACCACCATGCTGGTGTACGAGGCGGCGCGCACCTTCCCCGTCGAGCGGTACCCGGTGCAGACGCCGGTCACCGGCACCGAGGGCACCCGGCTGGCCAACCCGCCGCTGCTGGTCCCGGTGCTGCGCGCCGGCCTGGGTATGGCGGACGCCGCGTTGGGCCTGCTCCCGGAGTCCTCGATGGGTTTCGTGGGCCTGGCCCGCGACGAGGTGACCTACGAGCCGCGCGCGTACATGGAGTCGTTGCCGCGCGACCTGACCGGGCTGCCGGTCCTGGTGCTCGACCCGATGCTGGCCACCGGCGGTTCGCTGGAGCACTCCTGTCGGCTGTTGGCCGAGCGCGGCTGCACCGACATCACAGTGCTCTGCGTGCTCGCCGCCCCGGTCGGCATCGAGCGGCTGGAGCGCTCCGGCCTGCCGTTGCGCCTGGTCACGGCCTCGATCGACGAAGGGCTCAACGACAGCATGTTCATCGTCCCCGGGCTCGGCGACGCCGGAGACCGCCAGTTCGGTGGCATGCCCCGCTTCTGAGGTGATACCCGGTGGGAACCGGGTTCGGCGGGTCCGTGCACGGGGTGCGCGGACCCGCTACCGTCTCCGGCCATGACTGGTGTTGCGCTCGCCGAGGAGTTGCTGCTCCTCGCCTACGACGACACGACCGGCAAGGCGACCATGCCGCGGATCAGCCTGGACCTGGGCATGGCCGCCGCGGTGCTGGTCGAGCTGGCCCTGGCCGGCCGGATCGCGTACGCCGACGGGTCGTTGACGGTGCTCGACCCGACGCCGACGGGCGAGCCGTTCAGCGACGACGTCCTCAGCCGGATCGCCGCCGACACCCCGCACACCCCGGCGTCCTGGGTGCAGCGCCTGCGGCACGGCCTGCGCGACCGGATCCTCGCCGACCTGTGCCGGCAGGGCGTCGTCCGGGACGTGGACGAGACCGAGCTGGGCTTCATCCACGTGCACCGTTACCCGGTGGTGGACTCCTCGGTCGAGGCGGAGACCCGGCAGCGGCTGGCCGAGGCGCTGACCGGCGGCGCGGCGGCCCCGGACGAGCGCACCGCCGCGCTGGCCACCCTGGTCGTGGTGCTCCGGATGGAGTCCGCGCTCGGGGTGAGCGGGGAGGCCGCCGCCGACGCCCGCCGCCGGCTGACGGAGATCGCCACCGGCGCCGGGTTCTCCGGCGAGGTGAGCACCGACGACTCGGTGGTCCGCCCGTCGGTCGGCCTGGTCGTCGCCGCCCTGGCCACCGCCGTCGACCAGGCGCTCGGCCCGCGCCGCTGACCCGCGCGCCGGTCAGAGCCCCAGAGCTGCGGCGATCTCGGCGCGCAACGCGGCGACGGCCGACGCCGCCCGGTCGCGGGCCGTCGCGACGTCACCGTCCGCCACCGGTTCCACCACCTCCAGGTACGCCTTGAGCTTCGGCTCGGTCCCGGACGGGCGGATCACCACCCGGGCCACAGCGGTGCGCAGGATCACCACGTCCGACTCGGGCAGCAGGTCCCGAACGCTGTCCACCGGCTGTCCGAGCAGGGTGGCCGGGGTGGTCGTCCGGATCCGGGCCATCGCGTCGGCGATGATCCGCAGGTCGTCCACCCGGGCGGAGAGCTGGTCGGTGTGGTGCACGCCGAACTCGGCGGCCAGCTCGTCGAGCCGGTCGGTCAACGTCCGGCCCTGCGTCTTCAGGCCGGCGGCCAACTCCGCCACGGTCAGCGCGGCGGTGATGCCGTCCTTGTCCCGGACGTGCTCCGGGGCCACGCAGTAGCCGAGCGCCTCCTCGTAGCCGAAGACCAGCGGCGCGCTGCCACCGCCGGCCCGCACGATCCACTTGAAGCCGGTGAGCGTCTCGTCGTAGGGCAGACCCCGGGCCGCGCACATCGCCCGCAGCAGCGACGACGACACGATCGTGGTGGCGTAGAGCCCGGTCACCCCCCGGCGCATCAGGTGGTCGGCGAGCAGGACGCCCACCTCGTCGCCGCGCAGCATCCGCCAGCCGTCGCGGTGGTCCCGGACGACCACCGCGCACCGGTCGGCGTCCGGGTCGTTGGCGATGGCGAGGTCCGCGCCGGTGGAGTCGGCCAGGGCGATGAGCCGGTCCACCGCACCCGGTTCCTCCGGGTTGGGGAACGACACGGTGGGGAACGCCGGGTCCGGCTCGGCCTGGTCGGGCACCACCCCGGGGGTCGGGAAACCGGCGCGGGCGAAGGCGGCGGTCAGCACCGCCGCGCCCACCCCGTGCAGCGGGGTGTACGCCACCGTCAGGTCCCGTGGCCCGTCCGGGTCGATCACCGCGGTGGCCCGTTCGACGTACGAGGCGACCAGGTCGTCGCCGAGCACCTGACCGGGCTCGCCCAACGGCACCTGGGTCAGCGGCCCGACCGACCGGATGGCCGCCTCGATTCCGGCGTCGGCGGGCGGCACGATCTGCGCCCCGGCGCCCAACTCGCCGCCCAGCTCCGCGCCGAGATAGACCTTGTAGCCGTTGTCCTGCGGCGGGTTGTGGCTGGCCGTGACCATCACGCCGGCGACCCCGCCGAGGTGCCGCACGGCGTACGCCAGCACCGGGGTGGGCAGCGGGCGGGGCAGCAGCAGCGCCGGGCGGCCAGCGCCGGTGGCCACCTGGGCGGTGCGCTCGGCGAACTGCCGCGAGCCGTGCCGGGCGTCGTACCCGATCACCAGCGGGCCGGTGCCACCCTGGGCCGCGAGCCAGGTGACCAGGCCGGCAGCGGCCTGGGTGACCACGGCGAGGTTCATGCCGTTCGGGCCGGCGCGCAGCGGGCCGCGCAGGCCCGCCGTGCCGAAGGTCAGCGGGCCGGCGAACCGGTCGGCCAGCTCCGGCGCGCTCGCGGGCAGCCCGTCGAGCACCGCCGTCAGCTCGTCCCGGCTGGCCGGGTCGGGGTCGTCGGCCAGCCAGCGCCGGGCTTGCTCACGAATGTCGTCGATGTCAGTGGTGTCCGCCGCCATGCCCCTTGATAGCACGGCGACGGATCATCCCTGTCGGTTCCCTCCGGCTCAGCCGTCTTCGGTGAGCTGGAACGTGCGCGCCATCTCGTCGAAGATCGGCTTGCTCTCCGCGAACTTGGCGTCGGTGGCGGTGAGGTAGAACGAGTACGCCTTGCCGTCCTGCGCCACGCCCCGCCAGATGCCGTGCCGCATCACGTCACCCTCGCCGCAGGTGTACTCGAATTCGGCGGCGGGCTTGCTGGCCAGCTGGGTTTCGGTGGAGGACGAGACCTGGTTGTACGGCTTGACGCAGGAGGTGCTCCTGGTCTTGAGGCCGTTCTCGGCCGTCTCCGCCCACCGGGCGGAGCTGCTGGTCCACTTCTCGGTGATGATGCGGACCTTGCGGCCGCTGTCCTCCGGGTCGATGTAGTCGGTGTACGAACCGCCGGTGGCCTTCTTCCAGCCCTTCGGCACCATGACCTGGATCCCGCGCGCCGCGTGCTCCTGCATCTCGACGGTGGGGGCCGCCGGGGCGGACGGGGTGGGCTGTGCCGCCGGGGTGTTCGGCGACGTCGTGTCGTCGTCGCCGCCGGAGAGCGCCACCACGCTGAGCAGCAGCACGACGACCAACCCGCCGGCAGCGGCGAGCTGGACCTTGCGCGGCCAGCCCTTGACCGTGGTGACCAGCTGACCCCCGGTGGCCCGGACCTTGTCCAGAGCGCTGCCGCCGGAGGTGGCGGGCGCGGTGGCCCAGGGCTGGCCGGTGCCCGGCACCGACCACTGGTTGCCGCCGTAGGTGCCGCCGACGCGCTGGGTGGCCTCCGGTGCGCCGCCGTACCCGACCTGCTGGGTGGCGTCGGCCGGGTTGCCGTAGCTGACCCGTTGGGTGGCGTCGGGGTGCCCGCCGGCGTCCACCCGCTGGGTGGCGTCCGCGTTGCCGCCGTAGGTGCGCCCGGCCGCCGGTCGGCCGGCGGCCGGCATCGCGCCGGTCGGCGTGTGCAGCGGGCCGGCCAACGCGTCGGCGCTGGTCTCGTCGAGCCCACCCGTGGCACCGGCAGCGGACGCTGCCTGCTGGCGCTTGCCCCGGCGCAACGAGGACAGCCGGTCGGTCAGGGACTCACCCGGGGCCAGCATCGCCGGGCCACCGATCTGGCTGTCCGGCTTGGGCTCCGGCTGGGCCGGCGGGAGGACGGGCACGGGGCGCTGCTGCACCGGCACCACGGCGTACGGGTCGGTGACCGAGTGCACCGCCGTCGCCGTGCTGCCCAGCGGGCCGGCGAGCAGCTCGCGCAGCATGGCCCGGGAGGTGTGCACGTCCAGTCGACGCGCCGGGTCCTTCTCCAGCAGACCCATCAGCACGCGGGTCAGCGGGCCGCTGCGCTGCGGCGGGGCGGGTGGGTCCTCCACCACGGCGTGCATGGTCTCGATCGGGTCGCCCTTGTCGAACGGGGGCCGCCCCTCGACAGCGGTGTAGAGCGTCACACCCAGCGAGAAGAGGTCGCTGGGCGGGCCGAACTCCTGGCCCATGGCCCGCTCGGGCGAGATGAAGTGCGGCGAGCCGAGCACCATGCCGGGGGTGGTGAGCTGCACGTCCGTGGGCATCCGGGCGACCCCGAAGTCGGTCAGCACGCACCGCCCGTCGGCGCAGATCAGCACGTTGGCCGGTTTGACGTCGCGGTGCAGTACGCCGATCGCGTGGGCGACCTCCAACGCGCCGAGCAGCGCGATGCCGATCTTCGCGACGGCGCGGGGCGCGACCGGCCCGTCCTCGATCACCATGTCGGCCAGGCTGCGGGCGTCCAGCAGCTCCATCACGATCCACGGCCGGCCGGCCTCGGTGACCACGTCGTACACCTGCACGACGGCGGGGTGCTGGATGGCGGCGGCGGCGCGGGCCTCGCGCAGGGTGCGTTCGTACATCGCGTCGCGGTCGCTGGGGGCCAGCCCCGGGGGCAGGACGACCTCCTTCACCGCCACGTCACGGCGCAGCAGGGTGTCTGTGGCACGCCACACCGTGCCCATGCCGCCGTTGCCCACCGAGGACCGCAGCGAGTACCGGTCACCAATGGTGGTGCCGGGCGCCGCTCGTCCGTTGGCGGGACTAACTGGTCCGCCGCTCCACGTCGGGATCTGAGTCACAGAAAAGCCACCGGGGGAAATCGAGGGGGGCTGGGACACAACCCCCCTATCTTGCTGGTTCCGACGCCCGATGCGAAAGCCGACGCGACGGACGTTTATCGAAGTCAACAGAACGTGCCCTGTCGTTCACCTGGTGTCGACCGGTCGGGACGCACTGTGCGGTATCCCTCACCCGGCGACGTGGCCAGGCGTCCTACCATCCGGGGATGAACCAACGGCGGTCAAGTGAGTCCGGTTTCCCGATCAACGGCGTCTACACGGAGGCCGACCTTCCGGAGGACCTGGACTCCCGGCTCGGCAGCCCCGGCGAGTTTCCGTACACCCGGGGCGTCTACCCCACCATGTACACCTCCCGCCCGTGGACCATGCGCCAGTACGCCGGCTTCGGCACCGCCACCGAGTCCAACGCGCGGTACCACCAGCTGTTGCGGGCCGGCACCATGGGACTCTCGGTCGCGTTCGACCTACCGACCCAGATGGGCTACGACTCCGACGACCCGATCGCGCACGGCGAGGTCGGCAAGGTGGGCGTCGCCATCGACTCCATCGAGGACATGCGGCTGCTCTTCGCCGACATCCCACTGGACAAGGTGTCCACCTCGATGACCATCAACGCGCCCGGCTCGGTGCTGCTGCTGCTCTACCAGCTCGTCGCCGAGGAGAACGGGGTGCCGGGGACGGCACTCAACGGCACCATCCAGAACGACATCCTCAAGGAGTACATCGCCCGGGGGACGTACATCTTCCCGCCGAAGCCGTCGCTGCGCCTGGTGGCCGACACCTTCGCGTACTGCCGCAAGGAGGTGCCGAAGTGGAACACCATCTCCATCTCCGGCTACCACATGGCGGAGGCCGGTGCGACGCCCGCGCAGGAGATCGCGTTCACCCTGGCCAACGGCGTGGAGTACGTGCGGGCGGCGCTGGCCGCGGGGCTCGCCGTCGACGACTTCGCGCCCCGGCTGTCGTTCTTCTTCGTGGCCCGCACCACGCTGCTGGAGGAGGTGGCGAAGTTCCGCGCCGCCCGGCGGATCTGGGCCCGACTGATGCGCGACGACTTCGGCGCCAAGGATCCGAAGTCGATGATGCTGCGGTTCCACACCCAGACCGCCGGCGTGCAGCTCACCGCGCAGCAGCCGGAGGTGAATCTGGTCCGGGTGGCGGTGCAGGGGTTGGCCGCGGTGCTCGGCGGCACCCAGTCGCTGCACACCAACAGCTTCGACGAGGCGATCGCGCTGCCCACCGAGAAGGCGGCCCGGCTCGCGCTGCGTACCCAGCAGGTGCTGGCCTACGAGACGGACCTGACCGCCACCGTCGACCCGTTCGCCGGCTCGTACGTGGTGGAGGCGATGACCGCCGAGATCGAGGCTGCCGCCGTCGAGCTGATGGAGCGGGTGGCCGACCACGGTTCGGCGGTGGACGCGATCGAGGCCGGCTTCCAGAAGCGGGAGATCGAGCAGTCCGCGTACCGGATCGCCCAGGAGATCGACTCGGCGGAGCGGGTGGTGGTCGGGCTCAACCGGTTCACCGTGGACGAGGAGGAGCCGTACGAGCCGCTGCGGGTCGACCCGGCGATCGAGGCGGCCCAGGCCGACCGGCTGGCCCGGCTGCGCGCCGAGCGGGACGCCGACGCGGTGGCGCGGGCGCTGGCCGATCTTCGGGCCGCCGCCGAGGGTGCGGAGAACGTGCTGTACCCGATGAAGGAGGCGCTGCGGGCCCGGGCGACGGTGGGCGAGGTGTGCGGGACGCTGCGCGAGGTGTGGGGGTTGTACCGACCCTCCGACCGCTTCTGAGCGCGCTCGGTCGCGGCTCTACGGCCCGAGGGCACTGTGTGTCAGTCGGGCCGAGCGGGTATCCGGTCGGTTGAGCCGGGACGCACACCCTGTGCGCCCACGGTGGGTGGGTGCGTGTGAGCGTCCTTATCCGGCTCGTTGCGGAGTGTGGTCGGCTAATTGTCGGAGTGTCAGTTCACCACCCCGACTAATGCGACAATTTGGCAACGGGTTCCGACTGGTTCCGGGATTCGTGACCGCCGCGATTGGTTACGCGTTGTAGGAGGTGAGGGGCCGATGACGGCGTTCGACCGTGATCTACCTGCTGTCCCCCGCCTCGACGAACGCCCTCAGCAGGGCATACGTGACTCTGTGCGGTCCGATCATTACCGTAACGAGGTTGCGCAGCGTCACCGTCGGAGGTCTAGGCTGTCTGCTGTCCCCGATGATCCATCCATCTCTAGTGATCGAGAATTCGACGTGACGAGTGCGTTGACGCTGCCCACGGGTGGCCAGCTGGCGTCGTCCTGGCCGGAGACGCCACCCGGATCCCAGCCGTTGCCCCGCGAGCTGGATCACCTTCTCGCGCTCCGGGTCCCGGGGCTGATCGCTACGCGCCGTCACATCCACTCGCACCCTGAGCTCTCCGGCAACGAGTTCGAGACGGCCGCGCTGATCGCCCGGGAGTTGTCGCTGGCCGGGTTGAGCCCGCGCCTGCTGCCCAAGGGCAACGGCGTGATCTGCGACATCAACGGCCGGCCGGACGGCCCGGTCGTGGCGCTGCGCGCCGACATCGACGCCCTGCCGCTCGACGACCCCAAGGACGTCCCGTACCGGTCGACCGTGGAGGGCGTCTGCCACGCCTGCGGGCACGACGTGCACACCACGGTCCTGCTCGGCGTCGGCATGCTGCTCGCCCAGCTCGCCGACCTCGGGGAGCTGGACGGCCGGGTCCGGCTGATCTTCCAGCCGGCCGAGGAGATCCTGCCCTGCGGTTCGCTGGAGGTCATCGAGGCCGGCGGCCTGGACGACGTGGTGCAGATCTTCGCGCTGCACTGCGACCCGAACCTGCCGGTGGGCCAGGTCGGCCTGCGGGTCGGTCCGATCACCGCGGCCGCCGACAACGTGACAGTCCGGCTCTCCGGCCCGGGCGGGCACACCGCCCGCCCGCACCTGACCGTCGACCTGGTCGACGCGCTCGGTCGGCTGATCACCGAGGTGCCCGCCCTGGTCAGCCGCCGGGTGCCGGCCAACAGCGGCCTGCTGCTGGTCTTCGGCCACGCCTCGGCCGGCACCCGCTACAACGTCATCCCGTCCGAGGCGAGCGCGTCCGGCACCCTGCGGGTGATGGACCGCGACACCTGGGAGCAGGCTCCCAAGATCGTCGCTCAGGTGGTACGGGACGTGATCGCGCCGACCGGCGCCACTGTCGACCTGGAATACCTGCGCGGCCGTCCGCCGGTGTGCAACGACTCCCGTGCCATCCAGGTGCTGACCGCCGCCACCGCCGCCGCGCTCGGCCCGGAGGGGATCGCCGAGACACCGCAGAGCATGGGCGGCGAGGACTTCTCCTGGTATCTGGAGTACGTCCCCGGCGCCCTCGCCCGGCTCGGCGTGGGTCGTTCCGGCCCCAACGTCGACCTGCACCGGGGGAGCTTCGACGTGGACGAGCGGGCCATCCCGGTCGGCGTCCGGGTCATGGTCCAGACCGCGCTGCGGGCACTGGCGGCGGCGCGCTGACGGGCGCGCCCAGAGCCGGGGACCTGCGCCGCCGGCGCAGCACCACCAACAACACCGCCAGCGGTACGCCGAGCGCCACCAGCCACGGCAGCAACGCGCCCAGCACCGTCAGCAGGACGGTCATCGAGACGACGAACGCCTTCCAGCCGCCCTTGAGCCCCACCAGGAAGCCGGTCTCGTCCTTCTCCTCGGTGGCCTTCGCCGCCGGTCCGGCCAGCGCCACGGTGATCGTGGAGAGGGCGGTCAGGTCGGCCAGGCGTCGCTTCTTGGCCTCCAACGAGGCCAGGTCCGCCTCCCGGCGACCCAGCTCGTTCTCCAACGACACCAGGTCGGTGATCGAGGTGGCCCGGGCCAGCAACCGGCGGGCGCTGTCCACCCGTGCCCGCTGACTGGTGATCCGGGCGTCCAGGTCGACGGTCTCCTCGGTGACGTCCTGTGTGTTGATCTCCCGGTTCTGCTGCCGACCGAGCTTCGCGATCTCCTCCACCACGCCGGTGAACTTCGCCGCCGGCACTCGCAGCACCAGCTCCGCCACCGCGTCGGCGTCGGCGCTGCGCCGCTGGTCCCCACCGACGAAACCACCGGCCCGAGTGGCCACGGCGGTGGCCTCGCGGGCGGCCGAGTCCACATCGTCCACCTGCACCCGCATCGTTCCGGTGTAGATGATCGCCCGCTGGTCCACCCGCAGGTCCGGTGCGCCGGCACCGGCCGCCTCCGGTGCGCCCGCGGCGGCGTCCCGGGGCACCTCACCGCCCTTGGCCGGCGGCGCCTCGACCGCCGAGCCGGCGGTGTCGTGTGCCCCACTGTCGCCGGCACCGCATCCTGTCAGCGCCAGCGCGGCCGCCAGTGCTGTCGCCGCCAGCAGCGCACCGCGGCGTCGTCCCACCTGTCCGTCCATCCCCGCTCCCATCGTCGTCAACCGGTGTGGCGATAGCTCGGACGCGACGCACACTCCGGCTGGTTCCGGCAGACTGCGCTGAGGACGTCACGATTCGATAATCGAGGAGTCACGATGCGACTCACCAAGTACGCCCACTCCTGCCTTCGGGTGGAACACGATGGGGGAATCCTCGTCGTCGACCCCGGGGTGTTCAGCGACACCACGGCGGCGCTGGACGGTGCGGACGCGGTGCTGATCACCCACGCGCACCCCGACCACCTCGACCTGGCAGCGGTGCGGCTCCAGCTCGACCGACGGCCGTTCCCGATCCACGGCCCCGCCTCGCTCGCCGAGGCCCTTGGGGACGCGGCCGACGCGCTGCGCCCGGTCGACGTCGGTGAGTCGTTCACCGCCGCCGGGGTCGCCGTGCGCGCGTACGGGGGGCGGCACGCCGTGATCCACCCCGAGATCCCGGTGATCGACAACCTCGGTTACCTGATCAACGACGTGGTCTACCACCCGGGCGACTCCCTGGTGGTGCCCGACGAGACACCCGTCGACACGCTCTTCGCGCCGATCCACGCCCCCTGGTCGAAGTTCTCCGAGGTGCTCGACTTCATCCGCGCGGTCGCGCCGCGGCGCGCGTACGCCCTGCACGACGCGCTGCTCAACGACAACGGGCTGGGTGTGCTGAACCGGCAGTACACGGCGATGTCCGGCACCGAGTACCAGCGACTGGAACCCGGCAGTCGGGTGGACGTCTGACCGATGCCCGGCCTCTCCGCGGAGCTGGTGCAGCAGCTCTACCGCACCCCACCGGACCGGTTCGTGGCCGCCCGGGAGGCCGCCGTGGCGCAGGCCCGCCAGGCCGGTGACCCGGCCACCGCCCGGGAACTGGCCCGGCTGCGTCGCCCGACGGTGGCCGCCTGGTTGGTGAACCTGCTCGCCATCCGACGTCCGGAGCTGGTCGCCGATCTGGTGCAACTCGCCGACGCCCTACGGTCCGCCCAACGGGAGCTGCGCGGGCCCAAACTGCGGGAGCTGTCCGCGCAGCGCCGGGCGGTGGTCGGCTCCCTGGTCGCCGAGGTGCGCAAGCTCGCCGCGGCCGAGCCGGACGCGCCACCGGCGAACCGGCTACCCCTGGCCGAGGTGGAGGCGACGTTGAACGCGGCGTTCTCCGACGTCGAGGTCGCCGAGCAGGTGCGGGCGGGTCGGCTGCTGCGGGCGGCCAGCTACGCCGGCTTCGGTGAGGTGCCCCGGCCACAACTGCGGCTGGTCACCGGAGACGGCGAGGAGCCCGACGAGGAACGCCCGGCCCGCCGACCCGGCGCCCAGCGAGGGCGACCCGAGGCGGCACCCCGTACGGATCGGGCGGCCGAGCGGGCCGCGCAGCGGGCGGCCCGAGCCGAGCGGGCCCGGCAGCGCCGCGCCCTGGACCGCGAGTTGGCGAAGGCCCAGGCCGACCAGGAGCGGGCCGAGGCGGAACTGACCAAGGCGACCGGGCAGGAGCGCGACGGTGCGGCCGTACTCGATGGGCTTGAGGCGGAGCTGGCCGAGCTGGAGCGGCGGCGCGCGGTCGCCGAGCAGGATCTCAGCCGGGCCAAGCTCGCCCGGCGGGCCGCCGAGCGGGCGGTCACCGTGGCCCGGCGGCGCGCCGGGGAGGTCGAGGCGGCCATCGAGGCACTGGCGGCCGAAGAGGGGGATGCGGACGCGGGCGGTGGCGCGGCAGACTGAGCATTGATGGACGACGACGAGTGCGCGGGCCGTGCACGGTGGGTGGCCGTGGATCGGGGCGTGGTCGGGCGCGGCGGTTCGGGCCGCGCGAAGAGGGCCCCGCGGTGACTCCGGAGCAGGTCGCGGCTGCCAGCAAGCCCGTCGTGCTCGACCTGGGCGACGCCTTCAGCCGGGACCCGACCACGTTGCGCCGGGCCCGACTGCTCGGCATCTCCGGGTGGGCCTTCTACATCAGCGGCCGGGCCGGCGCGCTCGGCGATGTGCGGGCCGAGACGGCCGCCGCCGCCCTCGGGTTCATCGCCCCGGACGCCGTCGCCGACGGTTGGGACGCCGCCGCCCGGGTCGTCCCGCCGTTCCAGGTGGCCGCCGCGAGCCTCGCCGAATGTTGCCGGTGGGGGGCGCAGCAGCTCGGCCCCCTGCCCGGTGCCGAACGCCTGTCCGCGCTCGTCGAGCGGGCCGTCGTCGCGGCCGACGCCAGCGGGATGCCGCTCTTCGCCGCGTGGCGGGCCATGCCCCTTCCGGACCTCTCTCCCGGGGCCCGCAGCGCCGCCGGGCTGCGGCTGCTCCGGGAACACTTCACCGGCGCCTACCTGCTCGCGGTACGGGCCGCCGGGATGACTCCGCTGGAGGCGGTGCTGGCCGGGCCGGAGGGGGAGGCCGGGGCGGTGGCCTGCGGGTGGCCGCCGCCGTACCCGCCGATCGGGCCGCTGGTGCGCCGCCGGCTCTGGGCGGAGGCGGTGACCAACCGCTTGGCCGCGCCGGCGTTCACCGCCCTCGGGCCCGCCGACGGCGCCGAGTTGGTGGAGTTGTTGCACCGCACCCGGGTCGACCTCGGCTGAGCCTCCGCCAGCCGGAAAATGGGCGGCGCCCCGGCGGCTCGGCTGCCAGGATGTCCTGCCGTGACCCTTCCCGCTGGTTGGACAACGCGCCGCCCCACCCTCGACGACGTGCCGGCGATCCTCGCGGTGGTGCACGCCGCCGACACCTTCGCCATCGGCCACCCCGACTTCGACGCCGAGGACGTCACGGCGTCACTGACCGCCAGCCACTTCGACCCGACCCGGGACTCCTGGTTGGCGATCGACCCGGACGACACAGTGGTCGGCTGGGCGACGGTGGACAACCCGAGCGGGGTGGGCCGGGAGTTCGTGGAGGTCTACGTCGAGCCGGTGCGGGGCGCCGCCGTCCGCGCGCCGCTGCTGGTTCGCCAACTGGACCGGGTCGCCGAACGCGCGGCCGAGCGGGGGTTGCCGTCGCTCACCGTCCGCTGCGCGGTCTTCGCCCCCGAACATGACTGGGAACAGACCCTTCGCGCGCTCGGTTTCGCCCGCGTCAAGCGGTACGTCCGAATGAGCCGACCGTTGGACGATCTGCCCGACGAGCCGGCCGCACCCGCGGGCGTGACCGTGCGGCAGGTCCGCCCGAACCACGAGACCGACCTGGTCGAGTTCCACCGGATCTACGAGGCCGCCTTCGGTGACACCCCGGACCACGAACCGTTGTCGTACGAGCGGTGGCGGGCCCGCATCGGCGACCTGACCGCCTGGGACGAGTGGTTCGTCGCCGAGGTGGACGGGGTGCCGGTCGGCGCGTTGCAGTCCTCGGATCAGGCACTCGACCAACAGTCGGGCTGGGTGAAGACCCTGTCGGTGCTGTCCGCGTACCGTCGCCGGGGTGTGGGTGCGGCGCTGCTGCGCCGCGCCTTCGCCCGCTACGCCGAGAAGGGGCGGAAGTCGGCCGGTCTGGGCGTCGACCTCACCAACCCGACCGCCCCGCTGTCGCTCTACCGGTCGGTGGGCCTGCGGGAAACCCACTGGACCGACATGTACGAACGGTCCGTCCCGGCGGCCCGTGTGTGATTGACGACCCCGGGCGGGCCCGACCGGCCCCGCGGTCGACAGCGGTAGCAGACTGGAGGCGTGCGATACGCGCTGCTACGCCGACGCGGTGCCGGTGGGGCGGGCCCGCAACTCGGTGACGTAGTCGTCCGGGGCGCCCGCCTTCTCGGCGGCGTTCGCGATCTCCGACAGGTACCACGAGGTCGGCAGGCCACCCTCGTACCCGTTGAAGACGTAGATCCACGCGGTCACGTCGCCGTCGAGGGTGGAAACCCGGACGTGCAGCTTGCGGTACGTCCCGGCGGCGACGCCCTCCAGCTCGTCGAGCTGCTCGGCGTCGTACGGGTGGATGTCGTAGAGCGCCACGAAGACCCGGTCACCGGGAGACTCGACGAGGGTGCTCACCGCACCCTCCCAGCCGATCACGTCCGCCCCGGCGAAGGTCAGCCGCCAGCCCTCCAGCCAGCCGGTGCCCACCATCGGCGAATGCGGACAGTAGGCACGCATCCGGGCGGGGTCGAGATTTGAGCCGTAGGCGGCGTGATGACGCACGGCGATGACGATAGCCCGGCCGACGGGTGGGGGAGAATACGACAGTGCGTGTCGAACGCGTTCGGGAGAAGAAAGTCACTGTGAGCATGGACGAAGGGCGAACGCTGTGAGCCAGATCGTGATCATCGGTGGGGGGCCGGCCGGGTACGAGGCGGCACTGGTCGCCGCCCAGCTGGATGCCGATGTCACCGTGGTGGAGGCCGACGGGGCCGGCGGCGCCTGCGTGCTCTCCGACTGCGTACCGTCGAAGACCTTCATCGCCAGCTCGGGGGTGGTCACCGGATACCGGGACACCGAGGAGTTCGGGGTGCACTCGGACGGCCTGGAGGCGGTCACCGTCGACGCGCGGGCGGTGCACGAGCGGGTCAAGCGGCTGGCCCTGGCGCAGTCCGCTGACATTCACGCCAAGCTGCTGAAGGCGGGCGTCACCTTCGTGGCCGGCACCGCCCGGCTCGGCGAGGACTCCCTCGGGCACACCCACCGGGTCGTCGTCAGCCCCGCCGACGGCGGCGAGGAGTACTCGATCGACGCGTCCACCGTGCTGGTGGCCACCGGCTCGACACCCCGTCAGCTGCCCACCGCCGTACCGGACGGTGAGCGCATCCTGACCTGGCGACAGGTGTACGACCTGCCGGAGCTGCCCGAGCACCTGATCGTCGTCGGGTCCGGCGTGACCGGTGCGGAGTTCGCCAGCGCGTACCTGGCCATGGGGGTCGAGGTGACCCTGGTCTCCAGCCGCGACCGGGTGATGCCCCACGAGGACGCCGACGCCGCCTCCGCGATCGAGCGGGTGTTCCGCAACCGGGGCATGGAGATCCTCAACAACTCCCGGGCCGACGCGGTCCGGCGTACCGCCGACGGCGTCGAGGTGGAACTCTCCGACGGCCGTAAGGTGACCGGCTCGCACGCGCTGATCACCGTCGGGTCGATCCCGAACACCGCCAACCTGGGCCTGACCGAGTACGGGGTGCAGCTGGGCCGGGGCGGCTACGTGACAGTCGACAGGGCCTCCCGGACCAACGTGCCCGGCATCTACGCCGCCGGTGACTGCACCGGCGTGCTGCTGCTGGCCAGCGTCGCCGCCATGCAGGGCCGGATCGCCATGTGGCACGCGCTCGGCGAGGCGGTCCGCCCGCTGCGGCTGCGGACCGTCGCGGCGAACGTCTTCACCGATCCCGAGCTGGCCACGGTGGGTGTCTCGCAGGACGAGGTGGACGCGGGCAAGGTGCCGGCCCGACAGGTGATGCTGCCGTTGTCCGGCAACGCCCGGGCCAAGATGGACGACCTCTCCGACGGCTTCGTGAAGTTGTTCTGCCGCCCGGCCAGTGGTCAGGTGATCGGTGGTGTGGTGGTCGCTCCGAAGGCCAGCGAGCTGATCCTGCCCATCACCATGGCGGTGGAGAACAACCTCACCGTCAACGAGCTGGCCCAGACCATCACCATCTACCCCTCGTTGTCCGGCTCGATCACCGAGGCGGCCCGCCAGCTCATGCTGCACGAGCTGGAGTAGCCGCCCCTTCTCGACGATCGTGGAGTTGTGGTGGGTGGTTCACGCCGCGATGCCCCCTTGGTGAGGTGCCACAACTCCATGATCGACGGCCGCGCGGGTCTGGGCCAGCGCGATGGTCGCCAGCACTGCCACCTCGGTGACGATGAGCAGTCGCTCGGCCAGGCCGATCAGCAGACGGTCGCCGGGGTAGGCGGACCAGATCATCGCCGCCGCCAGGGTCAGGCTCAGCAGGACGAGGGTGCGTAGCATTCGGGCGACCGGCGCCAGCTCGGATCGACGGGCGAGCAGCCAACCGGCCGCCGGCAGTGCCAGAAAGGCGACCACCGAGGCGTACCGGTGCACGTAGGCCGCCGTGGTCATGGCGGTGCCTGGCTCGTTCGTCGGCACCACCGCGGCCAGGAGCAGCCCGGTCACCCACGCGCCGAGCAGCAGGTCGGTTGCCGGGGCGGGCCGTGCCGGCGCGGCGCGGCGCAGTCCGTACAGCAGCGCCACGGTGGCGAGCGCCAGCACCACCATGGCGACGTCGATCACGCCGCCGCGGTCGGAGACGGCGAAGTCGCTGATGGTCAACGCCCAGGGGTTGAGGTCGTCGTTGACTTCGAGGTGACCGATGACGGTGAGCAGCGCCGCCAGGGCGATCCCGCCCAGGGCCAGCAGACCGGTACTCCGGGTTCCAGGCATGCCTCAGCCTGTCGCCGTGGGCACCCCAGCCGGATCCGGGACAGCCACCGAAATCTCTCCCCGGGACCACCCCTAGAGGCCCGCCGCCAACCCGCCGCGATCTTGCACTTTCGGTCGTTCTTATCTGCGGGCATGCCCCAATAGTTGGGACAGAAAGTGCAAGATCGCGAAGGTTGCGACACTCAGTCGATGGGGACGTCGACTGTGGCTGCGGCGCGGGCGTGGCGGGCGCTGACCAGGGTCATGGCCCAGCCGGCCGCGGCGAAGCCGGCCGCCGCGGCGGTGGCGATGATGGCCAGCCGCCACGCCGACTCGGTCAGCGCGGTGCCTCCGAGGTGCCCGACCAGGGCGCCGTAGGTGGCCCAACCCAGTGCGGCGACGGCCTCGTAGAGCACGAACAGGCGGTAGGGGTAGCGGCTGCGCCCGGCCGAGAAGCAGGCCGCCATCCGTCCGCCGGGCACGAACCGGCAGAGCAGGATGACCATCGGCCCGGGTTGTCGCAGCCCCTGGGTGACCCGGCTGGCCACCCGGCGGGCGCGGCTCAGTTCGGCGTGCCGGGGCGGGCGCCGGTCCGGCGCGCTGCGTCCGAGCAGGTAGCAGGCCAGGTCACCGGCGAACACGCCGAGTGCGCCGACGGCGATGGTGACCGGCAGGCTGAGCCCGCCGTAGACGGTGAGCGCACCACTGGTGATCATGACGATCTGGGTGGGTATCACCGGTACGAAGGCGTCCGCGATCAGCAGAGCGAGCAGCACCAGGTACGCCCACGTCGGCGACGCGACGTCAGTCAGAAGTTCGGGCACGCCTGCCACCTCGCCGGATGCGGCCGATTGGGTGTCTTGAGCCTGACGTCGTGTCCGGCGTCACCGTGGAGGGCCCCGGCCCGTCGTGACCGTCGACACCACTGGGCCACCCAGCTGCAACGAGACTGATCGCTGCCGGGTGACGGGTTCGGAGGGCGGTCCACCCGTTCGAGGCGGGCGGCGGATCGGCGTTCGTCGGCGTACCGTTGTCGGCGCGGCCACGCCCGTCGGGTCCCCCGTTCCTGACGATTCGGCCGCCAGGGCCGCCGGCGGGTCCCGCGCCGGCGGCCCACCCCGTAAATCCAGGTGCGTCCCCGATCGTCGCGCGGGTACGGTCGCCCCATGCGCAGCGCGGTAGTGCAGACCACGACGCCGGGAATCCCCGGCGCGCCGCTCTGACGTAACCACCGTCGACCAGGCCCCGGGGCGATCCGCCCCCGAGGGCAGTGCGCCGAACGGAGCTCAGGTCGCCTCCGGGTCGTACCCGATCCAGGAGCCCGACATGATCGACCACCGTAGGCTCGGCCGCGAGCTGGACCTCTTCGTCTCCGATCCGCTGGCCGGCGCCGGCCTGCCGATCTGGCTGCCGGCGGGCGCCGCCGCCCGGCACGCCGTCGAGGAGTACGTCCGGGAGTTGGAGCGCCGCTCCGGACACCAGCACGTCTACTCGCCGCCGCTGGGTAAGCGGGAACTCTTCGAACTCTCCGGTCATCTCGGCTACTTCGCCGACGACATGTTCCCGCCGATGCGGCTGAGCGCCGACGA
The DNA here is from genome assembly GCF_018070385.1 of Micromonospora sp. C97. Classification (NCBI taxonomy): domain Bacteria; kingdom Bacillati; phylum Actinomycetota; class Actinomycetes; order Micromonosporales; family Micromonosporaceae; genus Micromonospora; species Micromonospora sp. C97. The sequence continues at coordinate 98,199 of NZ_JAGPXU010000017.1, read as the reverse complement.
CGAGTTCGTGCTCCGGCCGGCGCTCTGCCCGCACCACGCGCTGGTCTTCCGGGCGCGGGGCCGCTCCTACCGGGAGTTGCCGTTGCGGATCGCCGAGCTGGGCGGGATGTACCGCTCGGAGCGTTCCGGCGTGCTCGGCGGGCTGTCCCGGGTCCGCGCCATCTCGCTCAACGACGCGCACACCTTCTGTGCCCCCGAGCAGGTCGGCGCGGAGGTCGTCGAGATCCTCGGGCTGATCCGCGCCGCGCACGCCGCGCTCGGCGTCCGTCCGGCCGGGTTCCGGTTGTCGCTGCGCGGGCCGGGCGAGAAGTACGTCGGCGACGACGCGCAGTGGGCCCGCGCCGAGGCGCTGCTCCGAGAGGCGCTGGCCGGGGTGGAGTACGTGGAGGCGCCGGGGGAGGCCGCCTTCTACGGACCGAAGATCGACATTCAGATCGTCGACGCGGCCGGCCGGGAGTCGACCATCTCCACCATCCAGGTGGACTTCGACAAACCGGAACGGTTCGACCTGTCGTACACCGATTCGGATGGCGGCCGGCGTCGACCGGTGATGCTGCACCGCAGTCTGGTCGGCAGCATGGAGCGGCTGTTCGCGTACCTCATCGAGGTGCACGAGGGGGCGTTCCCGGCCTGGTACGCGCCGGTGCAACTGGTGCTGCTGCCGGTCGACGCCGGCCAGGCCGGCGCGGCGGCCGACCTGGCCCGCCGGGCGGCCGAGGTCGGCCTGCGGGTCGATGTCGACGTCGCCGGCTCGCTGGGCGCCCGGGTACGGGACGCGGCCCGCCGCCGCGTCCCGTACCTCGGGGTGTTGGGTGCGCGGGAGGTTGCCGACGGCCACCTCGCGCTGCGGCTGCGCGGCGGCCACGCCCTGGCTCCGATGCCCGCCGACGCCGCGCTCGCCCTGATCGGTGGGCAGGTCGCGGCCCGCGCCGCCGACCTGCTGCCGCAGGGCTGACCGACTGCCGGATCCGGGGCGGACCGCTGTACGCATGGCGGTCCGCCCTACACCGACGCCGGTTGCGCGGCTGGTTCCTCGTCGACCACCGCACCGGTGAACTGCGAGCGGTAGAGCCGGTGGTACGCCCCCTGGGCGGCGAGCAACTGCTCGTGGGTGCCCTGCTCGACGATCCGACCGTCCTCCATCATCAGGATCAGGTCGGCGTCGCGGATGGTGGAGAGCCGGTGCGCGATGACGAAGCTGGTCCGGTCCGAGCGCAGCGCGGCCATCGCCCGTTGCAGCAGCACCTCGGTGCGGGTGTCCACCGAGCTGGTGGCCTCGTCCAGGATCAGCAGGGACGGCTCGGCGAGGAACGCCCGCGCGATGGTGATGAGCTGCTTCTCGCCGGCGCTGACGTTGCTGCCCTCCTCGTCGATGACCGTGTCGTAGCCGTCGGGCAGGCTGCGCACGAACCGGTCCACGAACGTGGCCCGGGCCGCGGCGAGGATCTCCTCCTCGGTGGCGTCCGGCCGCCCGTAGGCGATGTTGTCCCGGATGGTTCCGCCGAAGAGCCAGGTGTCCTGGAGCACCATGCCGATCCGGCCGCGCAGGTCGTCGCGGCGCATCGTGGTGATGTCCACCCCGTCGAGTGTGATCCGGCCGGCGTCCAGCTCGTAGAAGCGCATCACCAGGTTGACCAGTGTGGTCTTGCCGGCACCGGTCGGGCCGACGATGGCCACCGTGTGACCGGGCTCGGCGACCAGTGACAGGTCGTCGATCAGCGGCTTGTCCGCCTCATAGCGGAACGAGACGTGCTCGAACTCCACCCGACCGTGCGGGTCGGTGACCCGGGCCGGTTCGACCGGGTCGGGGGTCTGCTCGTCCGCGTCGAGCACCGCGAAGACCCGCTCGGCCGAGGCCACCCCGGACTGGAGCAGGTTGGCCATCGAGGCGAGCTGGGTGAGCGGCTGGGTGAACTGGCGGGAGTACTGGATGAACGCCTGCACGTCGCCGAGGCTCATCGTGCCGGAGGCCACCCGCAGCCCACCGACCACGGCGATCGCCACGTAGCTCAGGTTTCCGATGAACATCATCGACGGCATGATGATCCCGGAGATGAACTGCGCCCCGAAGCTGGCCCGGAACAGCTCCTCGTTCTTCGCGTGGAAGGCGGCCTCGACCTCACGCTGCCGGCCGAAGACCTTCACCAGCTCGTGACCGGTGTACGCCTCCTCGATCTGGCCGTTCAACTCGCCGGTGTGCGTCCACTGGGCGATGAACTGCTTCTGCGAGCGCTTGGCGATGCGCTGGGTGACCAGCACCGACAACGGCACCGCGACCAGGGCCACCAGAGCCAGCACCGGCGAGATCCAGAACATCACGGCCAGCACCCCGATGACGGTCAGCAGCGAGGTGAGGAGCTGGCTGAGGGTCTGCTGGAGGCTGGTGGAGATGTTGTCGATGTCGTTGGTGACCCGGCTGAGCAACTCACCGCGCGGCTGCCTGTCGAAGTAGGGCAGCGGCAGCCGGTTGAGCTTCTCCTCCACCTCGGCGCGCAGTCGCAGCACCGTGCGCTGGACCACGCCGTTGAGCAGCCAGCCCTGCCACCAGGACAGCAGGCTCGCCGCCAGGTAGAGCCCGAGCGCCAGCAGCAGCACCCGACTCAGCGCGCTGAAGTCGATGCCCACCCCGGGCACCACGTCCATCCGGGCCAGCATGTCGGCGAAGCTGTCGTTGCCGCTGGCCCGGGCCGCCGCGACGGCCTGGTCGGCGGTGGTGCCGGCGGGCAGTTGCCGGCCGATCACCCCAGTGAAGATCAGGTCGGTGGCGTGGCCGAGGATCTTCGGCCCGGCCACGCTGAACCCGACGCTCACCACTGCCAACGTGATGATCGCGGCCAGGTGCAACCGGTGTGAGCGCAGCCGGCCGAGCAATCGTCGGGCCGACGGGCCGAAGTTCATCGACTTCTCGGCGGGCATCCCGGCGCCCATCCACCCCGGGCCGCCGCCCTGACGGCCGGGCGGCAGCCGCTTCGGCGTCCGCGCGTCCCCGCCGGGCTGCTGCGCGGCGTCGCCGGGCTGTTGTGGCGCGTCGCCTCCCGGCGTCCGCGGCTCGCCGGCCGGCTTCTGACTGGGTACGGCCGCGGTGCGCGGCTCCTCACGCTCGCTCATGCCGCCACCTCCGTCGTCTGCTGCGAGGCCACGATCTCGGCGTACGTCGGGCAGGTCTCCAACAGCTCGGCATGTCGTCCCACTCCGACGACCCCTCCGTTCTCGAGAACGATGATCTGGTCGGCGTCGATGATCGTGGAGACCCGCTGGGCCACGATCACCACCGCGGACTGTGCGGTGACCGGCCGTAGTGCCGCTCGCAGCCGTGCGTCGGTGCCCAGGTCGAGCGCGGAGAACGAGTCGTCGAAGAGGTAGATCTCCGGTTGCCGGACCAGCGCTCGGGCGATGGCGAGACGCTGCCGCTGCCCACCGGAGACGGTGGTGCCGCCCTGCGCGATCGGGGCGTCCAGCCCGCCGGGCATCTGGGCCACGAAGTCCCGGGCCTGGGCGATCTCCAGCGCCGTCCACAGCTCCTCGTCGGTGGCGTCCGGGTTGCCGTAGCGCAGGTTGCTGGCGACCGTCCCGGTGAACAGGTACGGCCGCTGCGGCACCAGGCCGATGCGTCGCCACAGCTCGTCCGGTGCCAACTCCCGCACGTCCACCCCGTCGACCAGCACCGCGCCGGCGGTCACGTCGACCAGGCGGGGGATCAGCGACAGCAGTGTCGTCTTGCCCGCTCCGGTGCTGCCGATGATGGCCGTGGTGGTGCCCGGGGTCGCCCGGAAGGAGATGTCGCGCAGCACCGGCTCCACCGCTCCCGGGTACTGGAAGCGCACCCCGCGCAGCTCCAGCTCGGCCCGGGTGGGCAACTCGGTGACCGGCGCGGTGGCCGGAACCACCGAGGAGTCGGTGTCCAGCACCTCGACGATCCGCTCGGCGCACACCGCCGCGCGCGGCACCATCATCAGCATGAAGGTGGCCATCATGACCGCCATCAGGATCTGCATCAGGTACTGCAGGAACGCGGTGAGCGCGCCGACCTGGATCGCGCCGGCGTCCACCCGCTGCGCGCCGAACCAGAGCACCGCCACGCTGGAGACGTTCAGCACCAGCATGACCACCGGGAAGATCAACGCCAACAGTCGACCGGTACGCAGCGCGGTGGCGGTCAGGTCGGCGTTGGCGACGGCGAAACGGTCCGTTTCGTACGGCTCGCGGACGAACGCGCGGACCACCCGGATGCCGGTGATCTGCTCCCGCAGCACGCGGTTGACAGTGTCGATGCGGGTCTGCATCAGCCGGAAGCCCGGCACCATCCGGCGGATGATCGCGCCGAGGGCGATGGCCAGCACCGGCACGCTGACCAGCATCAGCCAGGAGAGCCCGACGTCCTCACGCAGCGCCATGAACACCCCACCGACGCTCATGATCGGTGCGGCGACCAGCATCGTGCAGCTCATCAGCACGAGCATCTGCACCTGCTGCACGTCGTTGGTGTTGCGGGTGATCAGCGACGGCGCCCCGAACCGGGCCACCTCGCGGGCGGAGAAGCGGTTGACGTGCCCGAACAGTTCGGCGCGTACGTCCCGGCCGAAGCCCATCGCGACCCGGGCGCCCAGGTAGACGGCGGCGATCGAACAGATGATCTGGATCAGGCTGACCAGCAGCATCCAGCCGCCGGTGCGCACGATGTAGTCCGTGTCGCCCCGGGCCACGCCCTGGTCGATGATGTCCGCGTTGAGGCTGGGCAGGTAGAGCGAGGCCATGGTGCCCACGAACTGGAGCAGCACCACCGCCAGCAACGGTTTCTGATAGGTGCGCAGTTGGCCGCGCAGGAGTCGGATCAGCACGCCGGGTCCTCCGCTTCGGTGGGGCGTCCGGTCATCCGCGGGTCGTCTCCGCTGCCGATGACCTCAAGCAGAAACTCCCGGATCACCTGGGCTTTCGCCGGGTCAGCGTCGACCGAGGTGAGTGGCCGTCCGGAGTGCATGAGCGCGCCGAGCGCAGCCACTCGTTCCCGGCCGGCGGGGGTGATGGCGAGTCGGATGCTGCGTCGGTCGCTGTCGTCGCGCTGCCGCTCGACCAGACCGTCACGCTCCAGCGTGTCCACGATGCCGGTCAGGGTCGCCGGGCGGACGAACCCCTTCTCGGCAACCTTGCGGTGGGGTAGCTCGCCGTGTCGGGCGAGCGTCATCAGGGTGATCATGCCGGCCTGGGTGAGGCCGTGCTCCTCGGCGAGGTAGCGGTTCCACCGCTGCCCGACGAGGTGCCCGGCCACCACCAGGAGACGGCCGAGCGGCACGTCCTGGAGGGTGATGAGTTCCACGAGAGGTAGATTAGCCCCCTGATAGTCAGGCACCAAACGAAATTACCGTGGCGGCGGCCACGAACAGGATCTGCAGGGCGGTGCGCTGGGCCAGCGGGGTGACCGGGCGGCCGGCGAGGGTCAGCTGGCGACGGGCGGCCGAGACGTTCGCCGGAAACATGGCCAGCATGAGCAGGCCGAGTCCGGCCGCCGCCACCCGGGCGGTCGCCGGCAGCAGCAGGCCGATCGCGCCGACCAGCTCCAGTACGCCGGTGACGGTGACCAGCAGGTCCGGCCGGGGCAGGCGGGGCGGGACCATGGCGATCAGTCCGGCCCGGCGGGGGCCGGCGAAGTGCGCGACGGCGGTCAGCGTGAACATCACGGCCAGTCCGACGCGCAGCGCGGGGATCCAGCCGTCCAGTGCGGCGATGCCGGCCAGGCCGGCGAGTCGGGCCAGAGCGGTGCCGGCGATCAGGGCGATCAGGGGTGCCATCGGAATCCTCCTCAACGAAACTTGTCAGTGACAAGATTCGCCGACGCGTGGCATCTTGTCAATGACAAGATTAGGATTCGCTGGTGACCGACAGCCGCTCGTACCATCACGGCGACCTGCGCCGCGCGCTGCTCGCCGCGGCGCTGGAGGCCATCGAGGAGGTCGGGCCCGTCGCGCTGAGCCTGCGCGACCTGGCCCGACGGGCCGGCGTCTCGCACGCCGCGCCCGCCCACCACTTCGGCGACAAGGCGGGCCTGCTCACCGCGCTCGCCACGCAGGGCTTCGACCTGCTGACCCAGACGTTGACCGAGGCGGATGGCGACCTGCTGGAGGCCGGCGTCGCCTACGTCGACTTCGCCGTCACGCGCCGCGCGTACTTCGAGGTGATGTTCCGGCCGGAGCTGCACCGGGCCGACGACGCCGAGCTGATCGCCGCCCAGGGTCGGGCCGGCGCCGCGCTCCGCGCCGGGGTGGCGACACTACCCACCGGCGACGCGCCCGCCGACCCCGGTCGGGACGCGCTCGCCGCCTGGTCGATCGCCCACGGCTTCGCCACCCTCTGGCTGGCCGGCGCGCTACCCGACCGAGTGGGCGACAACCCCCGCGAGGCAGCCCGCACAGTCCTGCGCCGACTGACAACCTAACCCCCGCCCTTTCCTCTGTTGATCATGAAGTTGTTGCCATGACACGCGACGCGGGAGGCAACAACTTCATGGTCAACCGGAGTGGGGTGGGGGTTACCAGCTGGTGGGGAGGGGCATTCCTTCGGTGAAGCCGGCGGCGCTCTGGACGCCGACGATCGCCCGCTCGTGGAACTGGGTGAGGTTCCGGGCGCCGGCGTAGGTGAAGGCGCTGCGTACCCCCGCGATGATCTCGTCGATCAGGTCCTCGACGCCGGGACGGGCCGGGTCCAGGTGCATCCGGGCCGAGGAGATGCCCTCCTCGAAGACCGCCTTGCGGGCCCGGTCGTACGGGCTGTCGTCGGCGGTTCGGGCGCTGACCGCCCGGGCCGAGGCCATCCCGAAGCTCTCCTTGTACCGCCGGCCGTCCACGTCGGTGTACAGGTCACCGGGGGACTCGTAGGTGCCGGCGAACCAGGAACCGATCATCACGTTCGACGCCCCGGCGGCGAGCGCGAGCGCCACGTCCCGGGGGTGCCGCACCCCACCGTCGGCCCACACGTGCCGGCCCAGTTGGCGGGCGGCCGCCGCGCAGTCGAGGACGGCCGAGAACTGCGGTCGACCCACGCCGGTCATCATCCGGGTGGTGCACATCGCACCGGGGCCGACGCCGACCTTGATGATGTCCGCACCCGCCTCCACCAGGTCGCGTACGCCCTCGGCGGTGACCACGTTGCCGGCCGCCACCGGCACCCCCGGGTCCAGCTTGCGGACCGCCTGGAGTGCGGAGATCATCCGTGCCTGGTGGCCGTGCGCGGTGTCCACCACCAACGTGTCCACCCCCGCCTCCAGCAGCGCCGAGGCCTTGCCGGTGACGTCACCGTTGATTCCGACGGCGGCGGCGATCCGCAGCCGACCGCGGTCGTCCACGGCCGGCGTGTAGAGGGTGGCCCGCAACGCGCCCTGTCGGGTCAGCACCCCGACCAGCCGGCCCTCGGTGTCCACCACCGGGGCGAGTCGGCGACGGCCCGCCGAGAGCAGATCGAAGCCGGTACGCGGATCCGAGTCCGCCGGGACGGTGTGCAGCTCGGTGGACATCACGTGCCGCAGCTGGGCGAACCGGTCCACGCCCGTGGTGTCCGCCTCGGTGACCACACCCATCGGTCGGCCGGCGTCGTCGACCACGATGACCGCACCGTGCGAGCGCTTGGGCAGCAGGTGGATGGCGTCGCCCACGGTGTCGGTCGGGCCGAGCGTGATCGGCGTGTCGTAGACGAGATGGCGCTGTTTCACCCAGGCGACGACATTCGCCACCACCTCGATCGGAATGTCCTGCGGGATCACCGTGATGGCACCCCGGCGGGCGACCGTCTCCGCCATCCGCCGTCCGGCGACCGCCGTCATGTTCGACACCACCAACGGGATGGTGGTGCCGGTGCCGTCGCCGGTGGACAGGTCGACGTCGAGCCGGGAACCCAGGTCGGAGCGGGCCGGCGCCATGAAGACGTCGGTATAGGTCAGGTCGTGCGCGGGGACCGCGCCGTGAAGGAACCGCACCCGGCAATCATTCCCGCTCGCGGTCGGTTCCACCGCCGGTGGTCGTGGAAAACACTCGCGTCGTTGCTGGCCTGGCCCGGTTGGCGCCCGCCCGCCCGCACGGTCCGGCCGGGGGCCCGCCTGGCCCGGGTGGCCTGGTCGTTCTCCGCCGGCGGGGCCGGTCAGCCCAGCAGGAGTGCCACGGCCAGGCCGGTCATCACCACGGCGATGACCGCGTCCAGCACCCGCCAGGCGGCGGCACGGGCGAGCAGTGGCGCGAGGCGCTGTGCGCCGACGCCGAGCGCGGTGAACCAGACCCCGCTGGCCACTGCGGCGCCGGCGCCGAAGACCCACCGGTGCGGGTGTTGTTGGGCCACCCCGCCGAGGAGCAGCACGGTGTCCAGGTAGACGTGGGGGTTCAGGTAGGTGAAGGCGGCGCACGCGAGCAGGGTGGCCCCCAGGGAGGCCGGCGGCCGTTCGGTGGGCAGCAGGGCGCCCGGACGCAGGGCACGGCGGGCGGCGAGCCCCGCGTAGCAGAGCAGGAACGCCGCGCCGCCCCACCGGATCGCGGCCAGCAGGCCCGGTCGGTCGGCCACCAGCGTGCCGACCCCGGCGACGCCCGCGGTGATCAGCAGCGCGTCCGACACGGCGCAGGTCAGCACCACGGGTACCACGTGCTCGCGGCGCAGACCCTGGCGCAGGACGAAGGCGTTCTGGGCGCCGATGGCGACGATGAGCGCGATGGAGATCGAGAAGCCGGCGACGGCGGAGGTGAGCACGGACTCGACGCTAGGGCTGCCGACGATCACCAGTCCAACTAAAGATTCTGACGCAACTTAAGCTGAGCTGATGGATGGTCTCGACTCGGCGCAGCTGCGGACGCTCGCGGCGGTGGTGGCGGAGGGCAGCTTCGACGCGGCGGCCCGGCTGCTGCACGTCACGCCGTCGGCGGTGAGTCAACGGATCAAGGCGTTGGAGGAGACCGTCGGCCAGGTGCTGGTCCGCCGCGCCCGACCGTGCGTGGCGACCGACGCCGGCCGCCCGCTGCTGCGCCTCGCCGGCCAGCTGCTGCTGCTCGAACGGGAGGCGCTGGCCGACGCCCGCGGCCCGCTGGCCGGCGGTGGCCGGATCCGGGTCGCCGTGGTGGTCAACGCGGACTCCCTGGCCACCTGGTTCCCCGCCGCGCTGGCCCGGTTGCCGCAGCGGGCCGGGCTCTCGTTCGACCTGCGGCAGGACGACCAGGACCACACCGCCGAACTGCTCCGCGACGGCTCGGTGACGGCGGCGGTCACCGCCCAGCGGGAGGCCGTGCAGGGCTGCCGGGTGCTGCGACTCGGCGCCATGCGCTACCGCGCGCTGGCCACCCCGGAGTTCGCGGCGTCCCACTTCGCCGGCGGATTCACCGCCGTCACGCTGGCGAGCGCGCCACTTGTCGTCTTCGATCGGAAGGACCGGGTGCAGCACCGCTTCATCCGGGCGGTGGCCGGTCGGCCGCTCGACCCGCCGGTGCACTACGTGCCGTCGGTGCCGGCGTTCAGCGAGACGATCCGGCTCGGGTTGGGCTGGAGCCTGGTGCCCGAACAGATCGCCGAGGCCGACCTGGACGCCGGCCGCTGGGTCGACCTCGCGCCGGGCCGACACCTCGACGTCCCGCTGTACTGGCAGCACTGGCGGCTGGAGTCGGACGTGCTGACCGCGCTGACCGCCGCCGTCCGCGCGGTCGCCACCGAAACCCTGCGCTGACTGGCGCCGAGCGGCGGCTCAGGCGATGGTGCAGATGGGGGCGCCAGCGGTGATCACGGCACCGACCTCGGCGCTGAGGCCGCTGACCGTGCCCGCCTTGTGCGCGTGCAGCGGCTGCTCCATCTTCATCGCCTCCAACACCACGACCAGGTCACCCTCGGCCACGGTGTCGCCGTCCGCCACCGCGATCTTGACGATGGTGCCCTGCATCGGCGAGGTGAGCGTGTCGCCGCCGACCGGAGCGCCGGCCTTGGCACCGCCGCCGCGCCGGGTCGGCTTGCGGGAGGCGGGTGCCGCTGTGGTCGTACTCCCGCCGAAGCCGGCGGGGAGGCTGACCTCGAGGCGCTTGCCGCCCACCTCGACCACGACGGTGTCGCGTTCGGCCGGCGCGTCGGCGGTGCCGGCGGCGGCGGTGAACGGCGGCACGGTGTTGTGGAACTCCGTCTCGATCCACCGGGTGTGCACTGTGAACGGCTCGGCGGTGAACGCCTCGTCCCGCACCACGAGCCGGTGGAACGGCAGCGCGGTGGCCATGCCGTCGAGGACCATCTCGTCCAGCGCGCGGCGGGCGCGCTCCAACGCCTCGGTCCGCGTCTCACCCGTGATGATCACCTTGGCGAGCAGTGAGTCGAAGTTGCCGCCGATCACGTCGCCGGCCGAGATGCCGGTGTCGACCCGAACCCCCGGCCCGCTGGGCAGGCGCAGCGCGGTGACAGTGCCCGGGGCGGGCAGGAAGTTGCGGCCCGGGTCCTCGCCGTTGATCCGGAACTCGATCGCGTGCCCGCGCGGGGTCGGGTCCTCGGTGATACGCAGCTTCTCGCCGTCGGCGATCCGGAACTGCTCCCGGACCAGGTCGATGCCGGCGGTCTCCTCGGTGACCGGGTGCTCGACCTGAAGGCGGGTGTTGACCTCCAGGAAGGAGATGGTGCCGTCGACGCCGACCAGGTATTCCACGGTGCCGGCGCCGTGGTAGCCGGCTTCGCGGCAGATCGCCTTGGCGCTGTCGTGGATCTGGGCCCGCTGGGCGTCGGTGAGGAACGGCGCGGGCGCCTCCTCCACGAGCTTCTGGTGGCGTCGTTGCAACGAGCAGTCCCGGGTGCCCACCACGATCACGTTGCCGTGCTGGTCGGCGAGGACCTGCGCCTCGACGTGCCGGGGCTGGTCGAGGTACCGCTCGACGAAGCACTCGCCCCGACCGAACGCGGCGACCGCCTCCCGGGTGGCCGACTCGAAGAGCTGCGGGATCTCCTCCATGGTGCGGGCCACCTTGAGGCCGCGCCCACCGCCACCGAAGGCGGCTTTGATGGCGACCGGCAGGCCGTGGTCGACGGCGAACGCCATCACCTCGTCCGGGCTGCCCACCGGGTCCGGGGTGCCCGGGACCAGCGGCGCGCCGGCCCGCTGGGCGATGTGCCGGGCGGTCACCTTGTCACCGAGGTCGCGGATGGCCTGCGGGGTGGGGCCGATCCAGGTCAGCCCGGCGTCGATGACGGCCTGGGCGAAGTCGGCGTTCTCACTGAGGAAGCCATAACCCGGGTGTACGGCGTCGGCACCGGCCCGAGCGGCGACGTCGAGCAGCTTGTCGATGCGCAGATAGGTCTCGGTCGCACTGTCCCCGCCGAGCGCGTACGCCTCGTCCGCGAGCGTGGCGTGCAGGGCGTCGCGGTCGGAGTCCGCGTAGACGGCGACGCTGCCCAGGCCGGCGTCGCGGCACGCGCGGATCACCCGGACGGCGATCTCGCCGCGGTTGGCGATGAGTACCTTGCGCACCTTCGTGGCTCCTCCCGGGCAGGTTACTGACGGGGAGTGTATCGGCCGCCCACGGTGGCCCTAACGATCGCTCAGTGTGGGATGCCGCACTGCGCCCGCCACGGTTTAGTCAAACTTGGCTATTACGCTTATCGGGTGTCTTCGACTCGGATGATGATTCTCGGTCTGGTGCGGTGGATGCAGCCCGTGCACGGCTACGACGTGCGCCGCGAGCTGCTGAGCTGGAGCGCCGACAAGTGGGCGAACGTGCAACCCGGATCGATCTATCACGCTCTGCGCAAGCTCACCGAGGAGGGGCTGCTCCGCGCCGTCGCGACCGAGCAGGTCGGCGCCCGCCCGGCGCGCACCACGTACGAGGTGACCCCCAAGGGGGAGGACGAGTTCGAGACGTTGCTGCGCAATCTGTGGTGGAACATCAGCGAGCCCGCCGACCCGTTCGTGGCGGCCTTCTCCTTCCTGCCGGCCATGCCGCGCGCCGAGGCGGCCGCGGCCCTGCGTAACCGGGCCAACCTGCTGCGCGCCGGCATCGAGTCGATGCGTGCCTCGCTCGAGTCGGACTGGGTGCGCAACCGCAAGCCGGCGCACGTGGGCTGGATGTTCGAGCTGTGGTCGGCGCGGGCCGAGGCGGAGATGAGCTGGTGCGAGCGGATCGCGGAGCGGATCGATTCCGGAGTGTCGTACCTGCCTGCTGAGCTGGATGAAGCGCAGGGTTGGTCGGGGTGGAAGGACGGCGAGGTGCCGTCCGGCACCGACACGGAATAATCAACGTTGACTAGAAAAGTTATATCGCGTTAGCCTGCTGGCGGCACAGCGGGGGAGTGCGCCGTCCGGCGTCGTCCCACTCGACGGCCGGCGCTACCGGCCTGAACGACCAGGAGCAGAAATGATCGAGACCAGGGGGCTGCGGAAGTCGTTCCGCTCCCGCGCGGGTCGAGAGACGAAGACGGTGGACGCCGTGCGGGGCGTCGACCTTGACGTCGCCAAGGGCGAGATCTTTGGCTTCCTCGGCCCGAACGGCGCCGGCAAGACCACCACGCTGCGGATGCTCGCCACGCTGATCGAGCCGGATGGCGGCGAGGCCACCATCGCGGGCGCCGACCTGCGCAAGGACCCGGCCGAGGTGCGCCGCCGCATCGGGTACGTCCCGCAGGGCGGCAGCACCTGGGACGAGTCCACCGCCCGTGAGGAACTGGTGCTGCACGCCCGGATGTACGGCATCAGCAAGGCCGACGCGCAACGCCGCGCCGCCCGCGCCCTGGACGCCTTCCAGCTCACCGAGTACGCCGACCGCAAGTGCAAGACCTACTCCGGCGGCCAGCGACGCCGGGTCGAGATCGCCCTCGGCATCATCCACGAGCCGAAGATCGTCTTCCTGGACGAGCCGACCACCGGCCTCGACCCGCAGAGCCGCGCCCACATGTGGGACGAGATCCGGCGGCTCCGCAGCGACGGCATGACCGTCTTCATCACCACGCACTACCTGGACGAGGCCGACGCGCTCTGCGACCGGATCGCGATCATGGACAACGGCGAGGTGGTGGCCGAGGGCACCCCGGCCGAGCTCAAGCGGGAGATCTCCGGAGACGTGGTGCTGGTCGGTCTCGACCTGGCCGCCACCCCGCAGGCCGCCCAGGCACTCGACGGCGAACCGTACGTCAACAAGCTGGAAACCGCCGACGAGGGCGGCCTGCGCCTCTATGTCGACGAGGGCGCCACCGCCATTCCGCAGGTGCTGCGCCGACTCGACCACGCCGGGCTGGAGCTGCGCTCGATCGAGCTGCACCGACCCAGCCTGGACGACGTCTTCCTCACCAAGACCGGCCGCTCGCTGCGCGAGTCCTGACCCCGGAGACGACTCTCATGAAATTCGCCCGTGACACCTGGCTGATCTTCCAGCGCCAGACCCAACTCCTGCTGCGCAACCCGGTCTGGGTCTTCGTCGGCGTCTTCCAGCCGGTCATGTACCTGCTGCTCTTCGCCCCGCTGCTCAAACCCGCACTGAACGCCCCCACCCAGGCCGAGGCCTACAAGATCTTCGTACCGGGCCTGCTGGTGCTGCTGGCCATCTTCGGTGGCCTGTTCCAGGGCTTCGGCCTGATCGCCGAGCTGCGAGCCGGCGTCATCGAACGCTCCCGGGTCACCCCGATCAGCCGGCTCGCCCTGCTGCTCGGCCGCTCGCTGCGCGACGTCGTCTCGCTCATCGTGCAGGCGGTCATCATCACCCTGCTGGCGCTCCTGTTCGACCTGCGGGTGTTCATTGGTGACCTGCTGCTGGCGTACCTGATGCTCGCTCTGATCGCCCTCATGACCTCGGCCGTCTCCTACGGTGTCGCCCTCAAGGTCAAGAGCGAGGACGCGCTGGCCCCACTGATGAACACCGTGGCGCAGCCGGTGCTCCTGCTCTCCGGCATCCTGCTGCCGCTGACCTTCGCACCCGGCTGGTTGCAGGGCATCGCCAACTGGAACCCGTTCTCCTGGGCGGTCGACGGCACCCGTTCGCTGTTCGCCGGTGACCTGGGCAGCGACAAGGTCTGGCAGGGCCTCAGCATCACCGCGGTGCTCGCCGCACTGGGCGTCTACTGGGCCGCCCGCCAGTTCGCCCGCAGCGTCCGCTGACCGTCCCCTGCGCGCGAGTTCCTGAAAAACGGGGTGTCCCCTGCTGGGGGACACCCCGTTTTCCGTGTTAGGCGGCCGGCACCCGGCGCCCGGCGTTGCCGGCGGCCGGCGTTTGGTGGTTGTCGGCGGGTGGCCGGCGTTCGGCGGGGGTCGGCGGTCAGCGGACCCGGGCGAGGGTCAGGCCGTCCGCGATCGGCAGCATCACCGGGTCCACCCGTACGTCGGCGAGGACCTCGTCGTTGAACGCGGCGATGGCCCGGTCACCTTCGTCCTGCGGGGCGATGACCCGCCCACCACGTAGCACGTTGTCGACGGCGATCACCCCACCCGGGCGCATCCGGGGCACCAGCTCCGCCCAGTAGATCGGGTAACCGGTCTTGTCCGCGTCGATGAACGCGAAGTCCAGGTGCCGCTCGTGCGGCAACGCCCGCAGCCCGTCCGCGGCCGGGCCGATCCGCAGGTCGATCAGATCCTGCACGCCGGCGCGCGCCCAGTAGCGCCGGGCGATGCCGGTGAACTCCTCGGAAATGTCGAAACAGGTCAGTCGCCCGCCCTCGGGCAACCCGCGGGCGATCGCCAGCGACGACAGCCCGGTGAACGTGCCGACCTCGACGGCCTGCCGTACGTCGAGCAACCGGGTGAGGAACGTCAGGAACGCGGCCTGCTCCGGCGCCACCTGCATCGAGGCGTGCTCCGGCAGCACCGACCGGGTCTCCTCGGCCAGGTCCCGGATGATCTCGTCCGGCGGGGAGCCGTGTGCGACCAGATAGGCGTGCAGCTCTTCGGTGAGCGGGATCGACTTGGTGGTCATGACCGGACGTTACCGAGCGGCTCGACGGATTGACCGCCCGCCACGGCAGGTTGGCCGCCGGGCTCGGCAGGTTGGCCGCCGGGCTCGACGGATTGGCCGCCCGGTGCGACCTTCGTCCACAGGTCGGTGATCCGCAGATCCAGCTCGGCGAGGAGCCGGCGCAGCAGTGGCATCGACAACCCGACCACAGTTCCCGGGTCACCCTCGATCCGCTCCACGAACGGCCCGCCCAGCCCGTCGATAGTGAACGCGCCGGCCACCGCCAACGGCTCACCCGTGGCCACGTACGCGGCGATCTCGTCGTCGCTGATCTCAGCGAAGTGGACCGTGGTCGAGGCGACCGCCTCCGCCCGCCGCCCCGCATCAAGGTCAATCAAGCAGTGCCCGCTGTGCAGCACACCGCTGCGCCCGCGCATCCGCCGCCACCGCCGGGTCGCGTCGGCCGCATCGTCAGGCTTGCCGAGGATCTCCCCGTCGAAGGCCAGCACCGAGTCGCAGCCGATCACCAACGTCCGCTGATCACCGGTCGGGTTCAGTCGGCTCACCACCGCCTGCGCCTTCAGCCTCGCCAACTCCAGACACAGATCCTCGGCCCGCTCGGTCACCACCAGGGACTCGTCCACCCCGCTGACCAGCACTTCCGGCTCAATACCGGCAGCCTGGAGCAACTTACGACGGGCAGGGCTCGCCGAAGCGAGCACGAGGCGGAGCGGCAAAGTCTCAGACACGAGCCCGACGTTACCGCCCAACCCCCACCAGGCCCGACACCCCGCCCAGCGCCCTCACCGATGCCGGCCCGGCGGCCTGGGTGGTCCGGGGCCTTGGCAGCCGTCGTAGCCCGGCGGTTCGACCGCCGGCACCCTTGATCCACACGCCTTTCAGGAAAACGCGCTATCCCATCGCCCCGGACACGGCGGTTTCCTGAAAGCCGAGTGGATCACCGCGATCACCGGCTGATTCTGGGCGGCGGATCATCACCACGACGGCGACGTCGCGCTATCACGACCCATCCCACCCCGGCGGCCACGATCACCCCAAGAGTGGCCAGGCCGCGCACGGTCGAGCCATCATCCTGACCACCCGGCTGAGCGGCAGCCGTCGTGGTCGGGCCAGCACCGGCCGGAGCGCTCACCGATTCAAAACCCAGCGGCGGTACGTCTGCCGTCAGCGCCGCCACAAGATCGATCACTCCATAGCCGTACTCGTCGTCGCGCCCAGGAGGGCCCTTGTCGACGGCGGTAGCCGTGAGCCGGTGCGCCACCTCTCTCGCCGGCAGGTATGGGTACTTCGACCTGATCAGTGCTGCCGCGCCCGCCACGATCGCCGTCGCGTCAGAAGTTCCAGTCCCTTTGCGGTACTTGCCGTCGATGCTCGTGCTGTAGATGTCGACCGCCGGCGCAACTACGTCAATATCGGGACCAGTCAGCGAGACGGTAGCGCGTTTCCCATCTCGATCAATTCCGCCAACAGCGATAACTTCCGGGTAGCGTGCTGGGTAACCAACCAGCTGCGCCCACGGCGCATTTCCAGCAGCGGCAACAACTACGATGTCAGCTTGTAAGGCCATTCTGACTGCCTGTTGCAGGCGGTCGCTCACCCCGCCGGCGATCGAGACGCTGATGACATCGGCGCCACGCTCAATTGCGTACTCTATTGCCACTGCCAATGACTCTGAATCGCCATCCCCTCCCGGCGGTGAACAGAGTATCGGTAGGATTCTAGATTTTGGTGCAATGCCGAGCGCGCTTGAACTTCCGTCGCCATGGGCTGCGATGAGGCCGGCCATTCCTGTTCCGTGACCGTCTCTATCGGTCAGCCCATCGCCACTGCCTCCAGCGATCACGTCCTTTCCGGAAAGCAGGTTACCCCTTAGGTCCGGATGCTGATCTACGCCGCTATCGGGAAGGGCAACGATAGCTCCCTCGCCTTCGCTGACCTTGTGCGCTTCTGTGACTCTGAGGAAATTCAGGTGCCATTGCTCGACATGGGCGCCGTTTTCGCGCGCTTGTAATGCAGGGGCCGGAATCCCTCCAGGCAAGCTCAATGCCAACAGAAGAGGGAATGCGAGGTATGACCTCACCGAGGAAGGCCGAGAGCGGGGCCCGGATCAATTGGGCCGTCCTCGTCGGGCGGGAGCACCACAGGTGCGACCCCAGGCTCCATCCTCCATGGATGGTCTGGGTCCCATCGGTTGGACTCGCTGTCACTGTCGTCGGGACCCCATCGATTAGGCCGAGTAGGCGGGGCAGACATGTGCCAATTGGCCCCAGTTCTAGGCGCACCACCAATGGGCGACATGCCGCTGACGCTCCCAAGCGCACGCGGAGCACTTGGCCGCGAGCCCGCCCCTCCCGTTGGCGCCGTCCCAGCGCTCCCACCGCCTATGACACCTCCAACGGGATTGACCCGGCGCGGTGCAGCCGGACCGTTGTTAGGTGATCCAAATCCAAGACCCGGTGCGCCACCGATTAAGCCGCTTGGTGGAGCTGGACGAGGTGTTTGCGTCGTATTAATTCCTTTTAGTTTCGGCTCCTCGGGCAGTAACCGCCCCGTTGACCCACGTTGCTCGGTTGGCTGCCCAATGATCCTTGGCGCGTTAGGGGTAGACCCAAGGCTTGCGGGTGGTATTCCCATGCCAGGTGGCTGGTTTATTGGCCCAATCTGTTGGCCGTGTGGCAAGTCTTGAGTGACGGGGGCGGGCGCTGGGCTTGCTCCACCAAGGACAGGGCCAACCCCCTTTGCGATGGGCATCCGGTCACTTCGCGGATCACCTGAGTTGCCGGGTAGCGACATTCGTGCGGTCGATTGAATGGGAACCGGAACGATCGGCGGGATGACGGGAGCTGCAGTGGGTGTCGTGGCGGCTCCGCCTTCGTCGACGCGGAGAGCGGGCCGCGTGGGAGGTTTTTGGAGGGTTGCTTGGGCTTGTTGGAGTTCGCCGCTCAAGCTGAACATCATCGACCGGGCCTGCGCGTTCAGCTGTTCCAGTTCCCCATCGGCGACAGGCGGTTGGGTGGCCCGGTTGCCCATCACCGCCTTCGGGTCGGCGACCATCGCCTCATACGCCTGTTTCTGCTGGTACTTGGTCGCGTACTCCTCATAGATCTTGCGGAGCGCGGCGCGGGTGGTGCCGATGGCCTGGGTTGCGGCGGAGAGGGCGGTGTAGTTCGCGGCGGCGGCATCGTGGGTGCGTTGCACCTTGTCGATGAGTTCGTCGAGTTCGGCGAGGTACGTGCGGGAGGCGGCGCTGGTTTCGGGGGGCCAGGCTGCGGCGAGGCCGCGTCGGTACTGCTGGAGGCGGCCGAGGTGGGTTTGCGCGAGGTCGCAGACCTTGCGCCAGCCGGCGACCTGCTTCCAATGGTTGGCGGTGTCGTGGTCCTGCAGGCAGGCCCACATGCTGTTGACGTCCATGAGTTGCCAGTCGGTGAGGCCGGTGGTCCGGCCGCTGCCCCGTTCGATCACGGCAGCACCACCGGCGGCTGGGCGTCGGGGCTGGTCGGGTCAGTCGGCACCGACGTGGGGCCGCCGGGCAGCATGTTCAAAGGGTTGGCGAGGGCTCGTTGCACGTCCACGACTCTGGCGGCGGTGAAGGCGTCGCTGTCGGCGTAGTGGGTGGCGACCTGGTCGGCGGCGGCGGCGAGGTGGCCGGTGGCGCCTCGGACGGCGTACACCATGTCGGCGGTGGCCTGCTGCGTCTCGTGGTGCGCGTGCAGGAAGGTGACCAGCTCGATGAAGGCGTCGCAGGGGTTGGGCAGCTTCGCGGACATGTCCTCGGCGATGTACGACAGGTGCGGCGCGTAGTTGCTCTCGACGTCGGCGGCGAGCCGGTCGGCGAACTCTCTGAGCTGGCTGATGTCGGCTTCGATGCCGCCGTAACCGCGCAGCCAGGGTGCTGGCCGGTCCTCTTCGGGGATCATGGATCCTCCCTACCCGTAGCGGCACCGTTTCCCTGAGTGAGGTTAACGGCTCAACGCCACCCTGGCAGCCCCCGTACGGCGGTCTGGCGGGTCAGCGAGGCAGGCCGGCGGCGCGCCAGCCGCGGGAGCTGCCCGGTCGGCCGCTGCGCGCCCAGGCGGACGGGGCCGTCGGCGTGGGAGCGGCGGCCGGGCGGGACCGGATGATGATCGCCCCCACCAGAGCGGCCAACTCCTCGGCGGTGGGCACGCCGCGGACGACCCGGAACAGCGGCTCTTCGGCAGACATGCCGTCAGGGTACGCGGCGCGAAGTTACCCGAAGCGCACAGTGGCGTGCCGGCGGTGTGAGCGTCAGCGGGTCCGGGTACCGTCTCACCGATGTCGAACGCGCTTCCCCAACTCGTCGCTGACCGATACCGGCTCCTGTCGCCGCTCGGCCAGGGCGGCATGGGCCGGGTGTGGAAGGCGCGCGACGAGGTGCTGCACCGGGACGTCGCCATCAAGGAGTTGGTGCCGCCACCCGGTCTCACCGATGAGGAGCGCCGCGAGATGCGCGAGCGCTCGCTGCGGGAGGCGCGGGCCATCGCCCGGCTCAACCACGCCAATGTCGTCCGCATCTTCGACGTGCTGCGCACCGACGGCGATCCGTGGATCGTCATGGAGTACGTGGCGTCGAAGTCGTTGCAGGACACGCTCGCCGAGGACGGCCCGGTTTCGGTGGCCCGCACGGTGGAGATCGGCCTGGGTGTGCTGGGCGCGCTCAGCGCCGCGCACAAGGCGGGCGTCATGCACCGCGACGTGAAGCCCGGCAACGTGCTGCTCGGCGAGGACGGCCGGGTGGTGCTGACCGATTTCGGTCTGGCCACCATCCCCGGCGACCCCAACGTGACCCGCACCGGCATGGTGCTCGGCTCACCCGCGTACATCTCGCCGGAGCGGGCCCGGGACGGCACCGCCGGTCCGGAGGCCGACCTGTGGTCGCTTGGCGCGACGCTCTACGCGGCGGTCGAGGGCAAGTCTCCGTACGCCCGCCCGTCGGCGATCGGCACCCTGGCCGCGTTGGCCACCGAGCCGATTCCGCCGCCGAAGAACGCGGGTCCGCTGAAGGCCGTCCTCAACGGGCTGCTGCGCAAGGACCCGAACGAGCGGATCACCGCCGAGGTGGCGGAGCGGTTGCTGCGCCGCGCCGGGGGCAAGCGGTCGCGCGGGATCTCCCTGCTTGATGGCGTACGTCGGCCGGGGCCGAACGGTCCGCGCGAGCCGCGCCCGCCGCACGTGCCGGCGCCGCGACCTGCCGAGAGCGTCGACCAGCCGGTGTCGCCGCCGCCGGCTGCCGCTGCGGTCCCCGCTGCTGCTGCCGCGACCGCTGCGGCTGATGCCACGCCGACGGCAGTGGTTTCCTCAGGTGCAGCCGCCGACCCGACCGCTGTGGTGCCGGCCGACCCGACGGTAGCGGCACCGGCCGAGCCGACCGCCCCTGTCGACCGCCCGTCCGAGGCCGCCGCGTTCGGGGCCGCCGCGTCCGATGCTGCCGCGTCCGGGGCAGAGCCGACCGCGACGGTCGCGGCCGCGCCCGACACGAGCGGCGACGGTACGACGAACGTCGACGACGAGCCGACGGTGGTCGACGGGCCGCCGGTGGCTCCGGAGCAGCGCAAGCCGACCACGCCGACGTCGCTGATGCCGCCGGTGGGTCCGGCCGGCCGCGCGTCGGTGCCGCCCTCGGACGGCACGAAGCCGAACAACACCCGACGTAACGTGCTGATCGGGGCGCTGGTCGCGCTGCTGCTGATCGGCCTCGCGGTGGTCGTGCCGATGCTGACCAGCGGCGACGGCGACAAGACCCCGCAGGCCGACCCGACCGGTGCTGCCGCCACCTCGGCGCCCGCGCCGACCTCCGCTGCCGCGCCACCGCCGCCCACCACCGGTGCGCCGACCCCGTCGGCCTCGGCCACTCCCTCGGTCGACCCGAACGCGCTGCCGGCCGGCTGGAAGCTGCACCGGGACCCGGAAGGCTTCGCCCTGCCGATCCCCGACGGTTGGGTGCGCCGCGACGCTGGTCAGAACACTGTCGTCTTCGACGAGTCCAACGGGCCGGGGGAGCTGCTCGTGCAGTGGACGCCGACCCCAAAGGACGACGCCTACAAGGACTGGCAGCGCATCGAGCCGGACCGCAGAGAGATCGTCAAGAATTACCAGAACCTCGGCATCAAGCGCTGTAACTTCTGGAAGACCTGTGCGGACTGGGAGTGGCTGGAGACTCGGGACGGGCAGCGGATCCACGTCCGCAACCGGGGGTTCGTGACGGCCAGCAACCGGGGCTACGCCCTGCGGTGGGAGATCGCGGAGAAGGACTGGCAGGCCAACCTGCCGAACTTCGACCGGATCGCCAAGGGTTTCGTGCCCGACCGGCAGGACTGAAACTCATTCGCATGACCTTCCGTCGTCCGGGGTAATTGACCTTTGACGACGGAAGGAGGCACGACATGGGTTACCGACGGAGGGACACTCGGCCCCGGCTGGCACTGTGGATGCTCGTGGCGCTCGGCGACGCGATTCTGCTGCTGGTCAGCGCGGGGGTTTCGGTGCTCGTCGCACTGCTCGGCGTCGTGATCGTTGCCGGCCTTGGCGTTGCTGCCTGGCGGATGACCCGCCGGGGCGCGCTGGCTCGTGAGGATGCTGTGGTGCCGGCCCTGAGCCGGCGGCGGGCCTGACCCGTACCCGGTGGTGTGGCGGCAGCCGGACCGATTGTCGACCGTGCTGGTGACCGTCGATCCCGCTGCCGCCAACGGCCCGGTCAGGTGTTGTTGGCCAACGCGATCAGGCGGCTCCGGTCGCCGTTCCAGTAGTTGCGGTCCACGTTGCCGCTGATCCCGGAGACCGCGCCGGTGCTGGTGTACTGCCAGAAGCTCCACACCGACGCGCCGGCCGGCAGCGTGCCCGGCGCGCTCGCCCAGCGGGCCAGCCAGAGCGGGTGGTTCGCCCACGGGCCGGTCCAGCTGCCGGTGCACTGGTTCCACCAGCTCGTGGTGGTGTAGATGACCGCGTACCGGCCGGTGCGGGAGCGGTAGGTGTTCAGGAAGTCCTGGATCCAGTTGCGCATCCCGGTCGTGCTGAGGCCGTAGCAGTAGCCGCCGCTGTACGGGTTGCCCTCGATGTCCAGCGCGGCGGGCAGGGTGCGGCTGTCCGCGGACCAGGCGCCGCCGTTGGACGCCAGGTAGTTGGCCTGGGTGGAGCCGGCGGAGATGTTCGGGCGGGCGAAGTGGTACGCCCCGCGGATCACCCCGGCGTTGTACGCGTTGACGTAGTTGGCGTTGAAGTTCGGGTCCTTGTAGCTGGTGCCCTCGGTCGCCTTGATGAAGGCGAACTGGATGCCCGCGTTGCGGACGCTGGTCCAGTTGATGCTGCCCTGGTAGCGGGACACGTCGATGCCGGGTGTGGTGGCTGCGGCCGCCGGTCCGGCGGTCGCTACCAGGGCCGCCGCCGCGGTGGCGAGGACGGTGAGGCCGGCCGCGAGTGCGCGGCGCAGCGTTGATGAGGTACGGGCCATGAGTGCCTCCAAGGACGTCGCTCTATCGACGTCCATCTTTGGAGGTAAGTGCCCTAGATCGCAAGGGAGGCTGAAAAAAGCTTCATCGGCGGCCGTCTGTCGCCCTGGTGACGAGAGGAACGGGTCAGCGCAGTGTGGCCGGGTCGAGCTGCCAGCGGAACGGCTCGACGACTGTCAGCGTCTCGCCGGGCTTGGCAACCTGGTCCTCGACGTAGTGCTCGCCGTCGAGCCGGAACAGCCGCAACGAGTGACCGTCCCCGTCCTGCTCGACCAGCAGGTACCAGAGGATTCGCGCGATGGCGTAGAGCTGCATTTTGACCAGGCGATCGGCGGCTCCCGTCGAGCAGCTCGATGCGGTCCGGGGTTTCACCCAGGGCGAAGTAGTCGGCCTCGGTCCAGAGCCCGACGTGGTGCCCCCGGGGTTCCGCGCTCATCAGCGCTCACCTGCCGTTTCACTCGCCACCCGATCAGTCTCACAGGATGCGAGCCGGTGCCTCGGGAGCGACACGGAACGCCGCCGGTAGGCTCGCGCCCCATGATGTCGATCGACGGGCTGGGCGAGAAGTGGGACACGTTGTTCGGCGCGCAGCCGGACCCGCCCGCGCTGCTGGTGCTGATCACCGGGGCGGTGGCGCTGGTGGTGGTCTCCACCCGGCTGCCGTGGCGGATCGCCCGTAACGCCATCACCATCGCGCACGAGGGCGGGCACGCCCTCGTCGCCCTGCTCACCGGCCGCAAGCTGCGCGGCATCCGGCTGCACTCGGACACGTCGGGTTTGACGCTCTCCGCCGGCCGTCCCACCGGGCCGGGCATGATCCTCACCCTGCTCGCCGGATATGTCGCACCGCCGTTGGTCGGGCTGGCCGGCGCCTGGCTGCTCGGCGGCAACCGGATCACCCTGCTGCTCTGGGTGGCGGTGGCGCTGCTGCTGGCCATGCTCGTCATGATCCGCAACGCCTTCGGCGTGGTGTCGTTGCTGGTCACCGGCGCGCTGGTGTTCGCCGTCTCGTGGTACGCGACGCCGCAGGTCCAGGCAGCCTTCGCGTACACCGGGGTGTGGTTCCTGCTGCTCGGTGGGGTGCGGCCGGTGGTCGAGCTGCAACGGCTGCGCTCCCGGGGCCGGATGCCCGCCTCCGACGCCGACCAACTCGCCGGGCTCACCCCGTTTCCGGGGTTCTTCTGGGTGAGCGTCTTCGCAGTGATCAACCTCGCGGCGCTGATCGCCGGCGCGCTCCTGCTCGCCGGCCCGTTCCTCACCGACGCCGGCCTGACCAGCTAACGGAAGGCAACCGGCGGGCGGCACACCGGGCGGAAGGCGCACGGCGGGCAGAATGAGGTCCATGCGATACGTGATCATCGGGGCGGGCGCGGTCGGCGGCACCATCGGCGTACGGCTGGCCCAGGCCGACCGGGACGTGACAGTGGTGGCCCGCGGCGCCCACCTGGACGCGATCCGGAGGCGGGGTCTGACCCTGCGGCAGCCCGACGGTGAGGTCACCGCCCGGCTCGCGGCGGTGGACCGGCCCGGTGACCAGCCGCTGCCAGCGGACACCGTGCTGATCCTCACCGTGAAGTCGCAGGACACCGCCGGCGCGTTGGCCACCTGGGTGGACGCGCCGGTGGTCGGCGGCGGCACGGCCGGCGAACGTCTGCCGCTGGTGACCGCGCAGAACGGGGTGGCCAACGAGCGGGCCGCGCTGCGGCTCTTCGCCGACGTGCACCCGGTCTGTGTCTGGCTGCCGGCCACCCACCTGGACCCGGGCGTGGTGGTCGCCAACGGGTACCCGCACCCCGGGATGCTCCACATCGGCCGGTACCCCGCAGGTGCCGACGACACCGACGCGGCGATCGCCGCCGACCTGACCGCCGCCGGCTTCGTCGCCCCGGTCCGCGCCGACGTGCTGCGCTGGAAGTACGGCAAGCTGCTCAGCAACCTCGGTAACGGCCTGCAGGCGCTGCTCGGCCGGGACATCCCGGACGCGCTGGCCGAGCGGGTACGCGCCGAGGGCGTCGCCGCGCTCGCCGCCGCCGGCATCGCGCACACCTCGCCGGAGGAGGAGAAGGCCGAACGGGGCGACCTGGTCGGGCAACGCCCGGTCGCCGGAGAGGCCCGTTCCGGCGGCTCCACCTGGCAGAGCCTGGCCCGGGGCACCGGCTCGACCGAGGTCGACCACCTCAACGGGGAGATCGCCCTGCTCGGCCGGCTGCACGGCGTACCGACACCGGCCAACGTGGCGGTGCAGCGGGCCGTACGCCGGGCGGCCCGGGAGCGGATCGCGGCCGGCGCGTTCCCGCTCGCCGAGCTGGAGAAGATGATCGCCTGACCGGGGCAACCGACCACCCCGCGCGGTGCGTGTTCCCAGCGACCGACACGGGGAGGTAGCTGGTGCCGGACGTCGACGGGTTCGACGAGTTCTACCGGGGGAGTCGACAACGACTCCTCGGGTTCGTCTACGCCCTCACCGGCGATCGGGGCGAGGCGCAGGACGCCGTGCAGGAGGCGTACGTCCGGGCGTGGCAGCGCTGGTCGACGATCAGCGCGTACGACGACCCGGAGGCGTGGGTTCGGGTGGTGGCCAGTCGGATCGCGGTCAGCCGCTGGCGCAGTCTGCGGAGCAGGGCCCGTGCCTACCTGCGACACGGGGCCACCGAGAGCGTTCCCGGGCCGGGCACCGACACCGTCGCGGTGGTCGCCGCCCTGCGCCGGCTGCCCGAGGAGCAACGCGTCGCCATCGCCCTCTACTACCTGGTGGGCATGCCTGTCGCCGAGGTCGCCCGGGAGACCGCGGCCCCGGTGGGCACGGTGAAGGCCCGACTCTCCCGGGGGCGCGCTGCGCTCGCCGGTCTGCTCGCCGTCTCTGACCTGGAGGAGGCCACCGATGCGTGACGACCCGACCTTGGTCGAACAGATTCAGCGCGACCTGCGGGACGTGCGCTGGCTCGGCCCGGAGGAGATCCGTGCCCGGGCCCGTCGCCGCAGCCAGCGCAGGATCGTGGCGGCCACCGTCGTGCTGGCCCTCGCCGGGGTGTCCGCCGCCGCGGTCGCCGCGCCGAGGACATCTCCGCCGTCGGCTCTTCCGGCCGCCTCCGCCTCGCCCGACGCCACGCCGACCCAGCACGAGATCACCACCGACGCCCTGCTCCAGCCGGCCGACCTGACGCGCCCGATCGAGGTGCAGCTCAGCCAGGCGGGCATGGGAGAGCCGGTCCGGGTCGACGCGATGCTCGATCAGTGCCGGGCGAACCTGGGGCTGCCGGAGGGGTGGCGGTTCTCCCGCCTGTCCCGCTCACAGACCCTGCTTCGGGCGCGTCCCGCCGGAACCGAGCCCGGCAACGCCGACGTTCTCGTGATGCAGGACGTCTACCGGATGGCAACACAGGACGAGGCGACGTTGGCCCTCGTGACCCTCCAGGGTCTGGTGGACCCGTGCGACGAGTGGCGCAGCCGCGGGCCGTACGAGCGGAAGGGGCAGACCGGTACGGCGGAGGCGGTGCACCGGTGGCAGGTCCGGCCGCTGGACTCTGGGGGGCAAGGCGGCGTCCTGCTGACCCACACGATTTCCCAGGCCCGGGACGTGAACACCGGCGCGACGCTCGACGACGAGACGCGCCCGACCAACACTGCGGTGGTGCAGGTCGGCGATCTCGTCTCGGTGCTCAGCCTCGGTCGCGACGGCACCGAGGCGGAACTCCAACAGTTCGCCGTCGCGGCCGTGGCGCGCCTGTGCCCGAACGCCAACGCCCCACCCCCGAACTGCTGAGGGCGCGGATCGAGGGAACCGGACCCCGCGTTACAGCGGGATGTTGCCGTGCTTCTTCGGCGGCAGGGTCTCCCGCTTGGTGCGCAGGATGCGCAGCGCCCGCACGATCTGGGTGCGCGTCTCGTGCGGCGGGATCACCGCGTCGACGTACCCCCGCTCGGCGGCCACGTACGGGTTGGCCAGGGTGTCCTCGTACTCGGCGATCTTCTCGGCCCGGACCGCCGCCGGGTCCTCGGCACCTGCCAGCTCGGAGCGGTAGAGGATGTTCACCGCGCCCTGCGCACCCATCACCGCGATCTGCGCGGTCGGCCAGGCGAAGTTCAGGTCCGCGCCGAGGTGCTTGGAGCCCATCACGTCGTACGCCCCGCCGTACGCCTTGCGGGTGATCACCGTGACCTTGGGGACGGTGGCCTCGGCGTACGCGTAGATGAGCTTGGCGCCCCGGCGGATGATGCCGTCCCACTCCTGGCCGGTGCCGGGCAGGAAGCCGGGTACGTCCACGAAGGTCAGCACCGGGATGTTGAACGCGTCGCAGGTGCGCACGAACCGGGCTGCCTTCTCCGAGGCGGCGATGTCCAGGGTGCCGGCGAAGTGCATGGGCTGGTTGGCGACCACACCGACCGGTCGCCCCTCGACCCGGCCGTAGCCGACCACGATGTTCTGCGCGTAGAGGGGCTGGACCTCGAGGAACTCCCCGTCGTCGAGGACGTGCTCGATGACGGTGTGGATGTCGTACGGCTGGTTGGCGGAGTCCGGGACGAGGGTGTCCAGCTCGCGGTCCTCGTCGGTGATCGTCAGGTCGGCGGGGGCCTCGACGACGACCGGCTCGTCGAGGTTGTTCGACGGCAGGTACGACAGCAGCGCCTTGACGTAGTCGACAGCGTCCTCCTCGTCGGTGGCGAGGTAGTGCGCGTTACCGCTGCGGGAGTTGTGCGTACGCGCGCCGCCCAGCTCCTCCATGCCGACGTCCTCGCCGGTCACCGTCTTGATCACGTCGGGGCCGGTGATGAACATGTGCGAGGTCTGGTCGACCATCACTGTGAAGTCGGTGACCGCGGGGGAGTAGACCGCGCCGCCGGCGCAGGGGCCCATCACCAGCGAGATCTGTGGGATGACACCGGAGGCCCGGACGTTGCGGAAGAAGATCTCACCGTAGAGGCCGAGCGAGACGACGCCCTCCTGGATGCGCGCGCCACCGGAGTCGTTGATGCCGACCACCGGGCAGCCGATCTTCATGGCCAGGTCCATCACCTTGACGATCTTCTCGCCGAAGACCTCGCCGAGCGAACCACCGAAGACCGTGAAGTCCTGGGCGAAGACGCACACCTGCCGGCCGTCCACCGTGCCGTAGCCGGTGACCACACCGTCGCCGTACGGCCGGTTCTTCTCCAGCCCGAAGGCCGTGGACCGGTGCCGGGCCAGTTCGTCGAGTTCGACGAAGGATCCCTCGTCGAGCAGCATCTCAATCCGCTCGCGGGCGGTCTTCTTGCCGCGCGCGTGCTGCTTCTCCACGGCGCGGGCCGACCCGGCGTGCACCGCCTCGTCGACCCGGCGCTCCAGGTCCGCCAGCTTGCCCGCGGTGCTGTGCATGTTGGTCCCGGTCTCGGTAGTCACCCTGGGAATATAACGATGGTTCAGGTGGGTGCCCCTGTGCAGTACGCCTCAGTGTCGATCAGGGCACCGCCGTAGGCTGGCGGAATGCCGGGTTCCCCGTACACCGATCTGGACCGGCCGCCGCTGTCGGCGGCCCGGCTGCGCCGCGCGTTGGTCGCGCCGAACGGGCCGTGGGCCCGGCTGGAGTTGCGGGCCGAGACCGGCTCCACCAACGCCGACGTGGCCGAGGCGGCCCGGACCGACGAGCCCGAGGGCCTGGTGGTGGTCGCCGAACGGCAGACCGCTGGTCGTGGTCGCCGTGGTCGGGTCTGGCAGTCGCCGGCCCGGGCCGGCATCGCGACGAGCGTGCTGCTGCGGCCCGGCGAGGCCGTGCCGGACCGCGGTTGGTTGCCGGCGGCACCCACGGGGTACGGGTGGCTGCCGTTGCTGGCCGGCGTGGCGCTCGTCGAGGCGGTGGCCCGGCTGGCCGAGCTGGAGGCCACCCTGAAGTGGCCGAACGACCTGTTGATCGACGACGCGAAGTGCGCGGGCGTGCTGGCCGAGGCGGTGCCCGGACGTACGCCGGACCAACCGCCGGCGATCGTGCTGGGCATCGGGCTCAACGTGACGCTGCGCGCCGACGAGTTGCCGGTGAACCCGACCGGGCTGCCGGCCACCTCGCTCCAGCTGGCCGGCGCGGCGGCCACCGATCGGGATCCGCTGCTGCGGGCGCTGCTGCGGGCGGTCGCCGACTGGTACGACCGTTGGCGTTCGGCGGGCGGCGACGCGGTGGCCAGCGGCCTGCGCGACGCCTACCTGGCGGCCTGCGCGACGGTCGGTCGGGAGGTACGCGTCCTGCTCCCCAACGGCGACTCCCTGACCGGCACCGCCACCGGAGTGGACCCAGACGGCCAACTCATCGTCACCACCCCCACCGAAACCCGAACCCTGGCAGCCGGCGACGTCCTACACCTCCGCTAACCCACCCCGCCCCACCCCCCAACCGCGCGATCTTGCACTTCCTGTCGCGGCACAAGGGGTGAAAGCCGCGTAACGGCGACCGGAAGTGCAAGATCGCGGAAGCACGGGTGGGGGCCGCGTGGCGGATGTTGTGGTGGGGCTTGGGGGGTTTACCGTCTGCGCGTCTAGAAAATCGCGTTGGAGGTTCCCGTGGCGTTTCCTGAGGACGTGCTCACCGAGGACGAGCATGTCGTGCTGCACCTGCACCCGCACTGGAAGGCGTTGATCCGGCCGATCGCGGTGCTGGTGCTGGCCATCGCCGCGGTGGTGGTCGGCGTGGTCCTGTTGCCTGAGGGCAGCGGGGGTTCGATCGTGCTGGCCGTGATCGGGGCGATCGCCCTGGTCGCGGTGCTCTGGCTCGCGCTGTGGCCGTTCCTGGTCTGGCGCACCACCCACTACCTGTTCACGAACGAGCGGGTCCTGCTCCAGCAGGGTGTCTTCTCCCGGGACCGGCGGGACCTCCCGCTCGCCCGCGTCAACGACCACTCGATGAACCAGCGTTTCGTCGAGCGTCTGCTCGGCTGCGGCACGCTCACCATCGAGTCGGCCGGTGAGCGCGGCCAGTCGGTGCTCTCCGACGTGCCGGACGTCGGAAAGGTGCAGACCACCCTGTACGAGTTGGTCGAGGCACAGCACGACAAGCACTCACTGGGCGATGGCGAGATGCGCGACATGCTCGCCGACATGCAGGACGGCAAGTCGCTGCGCGACACCACCACCTGACCGGTGCGGTTGACACCCGCCCCCTGCCACGGTGTCGGGGGCGGGTCAGTCGTGTCGTTGCGCCTCGGCGGAGCCGCTGATCTCCGTCGGGTCACCGTCGGACGGCGCGGCGGCGGACGGCACGGCGGCGGACGGCGCGGCGGCGGACGGGTCCGCCGCGCTCGGGCCGTCGGCGGGCCGATCAGCTTCGGGCCGATCAGCTTCGGGCCGATCAGCTTCGGGCCGATCAGCTTCGGGCCGGTCAGCGTCGGCCGCGGCGGCTTCGACAGCTTCGGCGCCGGCGGGGTCGACCTCGACCGGCCGGACGGCGAACCAGCCACGGAAGCGGGTCCGCAGCACCTCCTGCTCGGGCCGGTCGTCCGGGCCGAGGCGCAGCATGGTGCCGGTGAGGCTGACGGTGCCGAGCCCGGGACGGGCGGTCGACGGTCGGGCGCCCATCACGTCGACCCGGACGGCGAGCCGGTCGCCGGCCCGCACGGGGGCGAGCCACCGCAGCTCCTCCAGGCCGGGGGACGCGTCCGCGGCGGCCCGGGACAGCAGGTGGTCGACGTACGCGCGCATGAACAGGCTGACCGTGTAGAAGCCACTGGCGATCACACCGCCGTGCCGGCTCGCCGCGGCCAGGTCGCTGTCGACGTGGTACCACTGCGGGTCGAAGCGGCGGGCGAAGGCGACCATCTCGTCGGCGTCCACGGTGACCACGCCGAGATCGACGGTCAGCCCCGGGACGAGGTCCTCGAAGAACAGCTCGGCTGGTCGGCCCGTGCCAGAGCGGGCGTCGGGTGTGGTCACCGGCGGGGCGCGCGACGGGTGCCGACGTGCAGTTCCGCGGCGAGTTCCGCGTCCAGGTCGGCGGCGGGGCTGACGCTCAGGTGCGGGGGCCGGCCCTGGGTGGGTGTGCCGGGCGGGTAGTCGGCGCGCTGTGCGGGCTCCGACTCCTCCAGCTCGGACACGGATTCCGCCAGCTCGGCGACCGGGTCCATCTCCGCCATGGTGTCCCACTCGTCGCGCGGAATGCTGTGCCAGGTGGACTGGGGCTTCGCAGCCTCGTCCGCTGCTGGTGCGACAGGTTGGAAGACGAAGGTCCGGTAGGACCAGAACCGGAACAGCGTGGCCAGCATGACGCCGACGGTCTTGGCCACATTCAGCGCCAGCAGGCCGTGTACGCCGAGACCGTACTTGGCGGCCGCCACGGCACCCAGCTCAATGAGCAGGCCGGCGCCGTTGAAAAGGAAGAAGAGCAGATATTCCCGACGAAGCGCCGATTTCGGGCGATCGCGGTACGTCCAGTGCCGATTCATGAGGTACGACGTGATGGTCGCGACGATGGTCGCGATCACGGTCGCCTTCAACTGACCATTGACGAAAACGGTCAGTGCGAGGGCATTGAACACCGCGTAATTGATGACGGTGTTGATGCCGCCGACGATGCCGAACTTGAGCGCCTCGTGGATGAACTTCTGCCAGCGCTCAGGCAGCAGACGGACAAGACGCATGCGAAACACCTTAGGGCAGTCGGTGCGGCCGGCGATCACCGGCCGAACGAGGTGGGCGGCAGGTCACGCCCCGTGGTCACGGTCGGGATTCACCTGCGGAACGGTCGGGGTTCCCGCTTCGACGAAGACGAACCGCCGGTAGGACCAGAATCGGAACAGCGTGGCGAGCCCCGTGCCGACGATGTAGCTGGCGAGGTTGTCGGCGAGGCGGGTCTGGAACACTGCCGGCCAGATGGCCCCGAGCCCGTAGCGGCTCAGCGCCAGGCAGGCGACGGTGATGCCGAGGCCGACCGCGTTGAAGAAGAAGAAGAGCGCGTACTCGCGGGCCGCGTTGTTGCGCTGACGGTGCCGCCACGTCCAGAACCGGTTGCCGACGAAGGCGACGGTGGCCGCGATCACTGTGGAGATCGTCTTCGCGGTCAGCTCCTCGACGCCGTGCCTGCTCGTCAGGTAGTTGAAGAGCGCGAAGTCGATGAGGAAGGCGAAACCACCCACGGTGGCGAACTTGCTCAGCTCGCGGAGGAGATGACCGAAGCGGTCGAGCAGTGTGCCGACGAGACCCCGTCGGGTCTGCGGGGAACCCGGTTGCTCCCCGGTCATCGTGGCGGCCACGCAGGGAGCCTACCGGCTGCCGGCCAGTCAGAGGGGTAGCAACGGCGAGCGGGCGCGGTGTCCCGGAGGGGCCCAGCGTCTGCGTACGTGACCACTGCACAGAGCGTAGCCAATTGGGAGGACTGAGCCGCTGCGGAACGGGAATCCTCGCACCGGTCGGCGGGGCAGGTCCACGGCCCGACCGCAACAAGCCGCCGCCGGGGTGCACAACAAGATTTGCGTGAAACTGCGCGGGAAAGCGGGTATCAGCTCGTGATGCCGCAGCGAGGCCGTAGCTTGTGCAGTTCTTCACAACCTGTCCCACTGACTCGGAAGGCTGCCCGGTTTACGCTGAGGCCAATCCCAGGTTTCCACGAAGGCGACGCTTCGCGCCGCCGAGTCTCGTGCATCCCATAGATCGGTCAGCGTCGACCACAAGGAGATGTGTCATGGTTGCTCCGGCTGTTGTGCGGGGAATCGATCAGGCCCCGACGTCCCACCCGAAACTGCTCGCCTGGGTCCGTGAGGTCGCAGAACTGACCACCCCCGACCGTGTCGTCTGGGTGGACGGGTCCGACGAGGAGTGGCGCCGCCTCACCGATGAACTGGTCGAGGCCGGCACTCTGATCCGGCTCAACCCCGAGAAGAAGCCCAACTCGTTCTACGCGCGCACCGACCCGACGGACGTCGCCCGGGTCGAGGAGCGCACCTACATCTGTTCCGTCGACGAGGCGGATGCCGGCCCCACCAACAACTGGATGGCGCCGGCCGAGATGAAGCGGACGATGACGGAGTTGTACCGGGGCTCCATGCGCGGTCGCACCATGTACGTCATCCCGTTCGTCATGGGCCCGGTGGAGGCCGAGTCCCCGATGTTCGGTGTGGAGATCACCGACAGCCCGTACGTGGTCGCCTCCATGCGGATCATGACGCGGATGGGCGCCCGGGTCCTTGAGGCCATGGGCGACGACGCGGACTTCGTGCACGCGCTGCACTCCATCGGCGCCCCGCTCGCTCCCGGCCAGGAGGATGTCGCCTGGCCGTGCAACGACACCAAGTACATCTCGCACTTCCCGGAGACCCGGGAGATCTGGTCGTTCGGCTCGGGTTACGGCGGCAACTCGCTGCTGGGCAAGAAGTGCTACTCGTTGCGGATCGCCAGCGTGATGGGCCGGGACGAGGGCTGGCTCGCCGAGCACATGCTGATCCTGAAGATCACCTCGCCGGAGGGCCGGGTCTACCACATCGCCGGCGCGTTCCCGTCGGCCTGCGGCAAGACCAACCTCGCCATGGTGGAGCCGACGATCCCCGGCTGGAAGGTCGAGACCATCGGCGACGACATCGCCTGGATGCGGTTCGGCCCGGACGGCCGCCTCTACGCGGTCAACCCCGAGTACGGTCTCTTCGGCGTCGCGCCCGGCACCGACTGGAAGACCAACGCCAACGCCATGCGCACCCTGGACCGGGGCAACTCGATCTTCACCAACGTCGGCCTCACCGACGACGGTGACATCTGGTGGGAGGGCATGGGTGAGCCGCCGGCGCACCTGATCGACTGGAAGGGCAACGACTGGACGCCGGAGAGCGACAGCCTCTCGTCCCACGCGAACAGCCGGTTCTGCACCCCGATCACGCAGTGCCCGATCCTCGCCGACGAGTACTTCGACCCGAACGGCGTTCCGATCGACGCGATCCTCTTCGGCGGACGCCGTAAGGACACCGTCCCGCTGGTGACCGAGGCCCGCGACTGGGTGCACGGCGTCTACATGGGTGCCACGCTCTCCTCGGAGACGACCGCCGCCGCGTCCGGCGCGGTCGGCGTGGTCCGCCGGGACCCGATGGCGATGCTGCCGTTCATCGGCTACCACGCCGGTGACTACTTCCGGCACTGGATCGAGATGGGCAAGGGCACCGACGGCGACGAGGCGAAGCTGCCGAAGATCTACTACGTCAACTGGTTCCGCAAGGACCCGGACGGTTCGTTCCTCTGGCCCGGCTTCGGCGAGAACTCGCGGGTGCTCAAGTGGATCGTGGAGCGGATCGAGGGCACCGCCGACGCGGTCGAGACGCCGGTCGGCATGGTCCCCGCGCCGGACGCCCTGGATGTCGAGGGCCTGGACATGACCCCGGAGGATGTCCGGATCGCGCTGAAGGTCGACCCGGACGAGTGGC
Source organism: Micromonospora sp. C97 (assembly GCF_018070385.1). NCBI lineage: Bacteria > Bacillati > Actinomycetota > Actinomycetes > Micromonosporales > Micromonosporaceae > Micromonospora > Micromonospora sp. C97. The sequence continues at coordinate 64,496 of NZ_JAGPXU010000017.1, read as the reverse complement.
GCAACGAGCTTCCGATGATCACCGATTGGTTCGAGAAGTTCGGTGACAAGCTGCCCGGCGTGCTCTGGGCCGAGCTGGACGCACTGCGCGCGCGCCTGGACGCCGCACAGCCGCAGCGGTAGGTGTGAACGAGGCCCTTCGCGGGCAACATCGATTTCATGAGGACGGCCGCCGAGACCCAGGTCCGGCGGCCGTCCGCCGTCCGGGTGCTCGTCATCCTGCTGGCCACGACGGCGGCGGCCACCGTCGTGGTCGAGCTGCTCAATTGGTGGTACGCCCCGGAGCAGGGTTTCGGGTTGGCCGTCCGGACCGGCTGGGCACTGCTGCGCTCGTTCGGTTTCCTGCTGCTGATCGGGCATGTGCAACGGGGTCGTACGGTGGCCCGCCCGTTCGGGCTGATCCTCGCGGTCACCACGATCTTCGCGGTCGGCCGGCTCATCGTGCCCCGGCAGGGGGTGCCGCCGTTGCCCGGCCTGCTCGGTTTCGCGATCCTCACGGCGCTCTGTGTCGCTGTGGTCTGGCTGCTCTACCGCTCGTCGGCGTTGGCCGGGCACCTGGTCCGGCACCGTGCGCGTCTCGTCATCGACCGGGACGGCATCTCCTGGCGGGAGACCCCGCCCCGCCGACCACAGGCCAGCGCCTGGTTGTTGACCAGTCGCGTGGCGGCCTTCACCTACAGCCCGTTGATGCTGGTGCCAGCGCTGGTGGCCGGGGGCTCCATCCTGGACGGTCGGCTGACCGCGGTGCCGGCCGTGCTGTTCTGGTTCGGCGCTGGCATCACGGCCAGCTACGCCGTGCTGTTCTGCACCGCGTTCCTGATGCGGGGCAAGGACTGGGCCCGTGGCCTGCTGATCGTCGTCACGGTGGCCGTACTCGCTGTGGATCTGCCGCTGTGCTGGTGGCTGCTGGGGGTCGACGGCCTGGTCCGCGACGGCGGCCCCCTGGTCGCGGCGGCGGGGTTGACCCTGTACGGCCTGCGCCGCGCCGCCCGCGCCCCCGACGCCGCCCAACCTGAACCCCAACCCTGACCGCGGCCAGCCCCGCACCCCTCCCGCTGGCCGGCTGGCGGCCGGCGGCCGGCGGCCGGCCATGGCGCTGGCCCGGCCATGGCGCTGGCCCGGCCATGGCGCTGGCCCGGCCATGGCGCTGGCCCGGCCATGGCGCTGGCCCGGCCATGGCGCTGGCCCGGCCATGGCGCTGGCCCGGCCATGGCGCTGGCCCGGCCACAGCGCAGGCCCGACCACGGCCCATTCCCCCTTTGCTCTGCACCTCTATAGGCGACAGTGGCGGACGGTAACCGTCGCGTCCGCGGGTGCAGAGCAAAGGAGGGCGGTGAGACCTGTCGGTCCAGTGCGGGAACGGTCTTCTCGGGCGGGCAGGGGGCAGGATGGCGGGTGGCGTCGGTCACAGCGATCGGCGTCGGGGCAGCTGCGGAGATCGTCGGTGTGGCCGGCCGGAGGGCCGACCAGGTCGCCCGGCGGGAGCGGCCGCGCCGCGTCGGACTGGAGGGAGGCGCGCGGTGGACGACGAGTTCGACGTGGTGGTGGTGGGGGCGGGGCCGGCCGGCGCGGCAGCGGCGCTGACGGCGTGCCGGGCCGGTGCCAGCGTGCTGCTGCTGGACCGGGCCGACTTCCCCCGGGACAAGGCGTGTGGTGACGGGATCGCCGCGCACTCGGTGGACGTGCTCGCCGAGCTGGGGGTGACCGAGGCGGTGGCGGGTTACGCGCCGTTGCCGGCGCTCCGCATGATCTCGCCGGGGGGCGGTGCGGTGGCCCGGGCGCTGCCCCGACCCGCGTACACCGTGCCCCGGGAGGTCTTCGACGCGCGCTTGGTGGCGGCCGCGGTGGCCGCCGGCGCGCAGCTGCGCCGGCACACCGTGCGCCAGGTCGAGCCACGAGCCGACCGGGTGGTGCTCGACGGGCAGGTGTCCGGGCGGGTGGTGATCGGTGCGGACGGCGCCGGCTCGGTGGTGCGTCGGGCGCTCGGCCACCCGCAGAACCCCGACCGGCACCTCGCGCTGGCCATCCGGGGGTACGCCCCGGCGCTGCCCGGCCCGTCCGAGCAGCTCATCGTCACCTCGAAGGCGCGTTGGCCGGCGTACGCATGGTCCTTTCCGATCGGTGACGGACGGGCGAACGTCGGGTACGGGGAGGTCCTGCGCGGTGAGCCGCTGAGCCGGGCGTACCTGCTGGACCGGCTGGCCGCGCTGCTACCCGGCACCGACCTGGCGACAGTGACCGCGTTGCGGGCCCATCACCTGCCGCTCTCCACGCACCGACCGTCGCCGGGGCGGGGGCGCACCCTGCTGGCCGGGGACGCCCTGTCGCTGATCAACCCGTTCACCGGGGAGGGGATCTTCTACGCGTTGCTCTCCGGCGCGCTGGCCGGGTCGGCGGCGGCCCGGTCGCCCGAGGACGCCGCCGGCCGCTACGCCCACGGGTTGCGTCGCCGTCTCGGCACCCACCTGCGGCACAGTTCGGTCGCGGCCTGGTTGGCCCGGCGACGCCGGGTGGTGGACGCGGCGGTCCGGGCGGCCCGTCGGGACGACCGGGTCTTCTACGACGTGGTCGAGCTGGGTCTGGGTGACGGACGCCTCACCGCTCGTACGCTCGCGATGATCGGCATCGGTCTGGGCGGTGGGGATGGGGCTCCGAGGCGGTGAACTGGCGCAAGGGTCGCTACGCTGCTAGGTGATGACGCTGCGGAACCTTATCTACTCCGTGTACGAGCGCCGGCTCACGGCAAAGCTCGCCGGTAAGCCCGTGCCCCGCCATGTCGGGGTGATGTGCGACGGCAACCGCCGCTGGGCGCGGGAGATGGGCTTCGTCGACCCGAACGACGGGCACCGGGTCGGCGCCGCGAAGATCAAGCATGTCCTCGCCTGGTGTGACCAGGCTGGCGTCGGGCACGTGACCCTCTACCTGCTGGCCACCGACAACCTGCGTCGCCCGGCGAGCGAGCTGGATCCACTGGTGAAGATCATCGAGGATCTGGTGGTGGAGCTGGCCGAGGAGGGCAACCCCTGGCGGCTGCGCATGGTCGGTGCGCTCGACCTGCTGCCGGCGCAGACCGCGGCGGCGCTCAAGGGCGCCGAGGAACGCACCCTCGACCGCAGCGGAGGGGCGGAGGTGAACATCGCGGTGGGCTACGGCGGTCGGCGGGAGATCACCGACGCGGTCCGCTCCCTGCTGCTGGAACACGCAGCCGCCGGCGGGACCCTTGAGGAACTGGCCGAGGTGCTGGACGTCGAGCACATCAGCGAGCACCTCTACACGCGCGGCCAGCCCGACCCTGACCTGGTCATCCGCACCAGCGGCGAGCAGCGGCTCTCCGACTTCATGCTGTGGCAGTCCGCGCACTCGGAGTTCTACTTCTGCGAGCTCAACTGGCCGGATTTCCGGCATATCGACTTCCTGCGGGCCCTGCGCTCGTACGCCAACAGGCAACGCCGCTACGGCACCTGACCGGGCGGCGACGCCGTCGGTCGCCGCTCGATCAGAGCAGGCCGGTCAGAGCAAGGCCGGTCAGGGCAGGTGGGTCAGCGCCCGGGTGAGGAAGTCGCCCAGGGCGGCCGGCGACTCGATCGTCAGGTCGGCGGCGTTGGCCACCTCATGTCCGGTCTCCGAGTTGGCCACCGCCACGCACACGCCGAGGAAGTCCGGATCGGCGGCGGCGCGAGCGCGCAGCGCGGCGAAGGCCTTGATGTCGGAGACGTCGTCGCCGAAGTACCAGGCGCCGGTGGCGCCCTTGATCGCCTCGCCGATGACCATGCCCTTGTCCCGGTCGACCGGCGGCTTGAGCTCCAGCACCATCCGCCCGGCCTGCGAACGCAACCCCAGGCGGTCGGCCTGCGACTGACCCCACTGCTGCACCGTCGGGCCGAGTTGCGGGGCGGTACGCCAGTGCAGCGCGACCGAGAGCCGCTTGTACTCCACCAGCGTGCCGGGAGGCAGCTCCGCCCGGGCCAGGTCGGCCAGCTCGGACATTGTCGGAACCCAGGGCAGCGCCGCCGGTTCGGTGACGGTCTCCCCGCCGGAGTGGCTGTGCTCCAGCCCGTAGAGACCGTAGAGGTCCACGCCGGCGAGCCCGCCGAGCTGGTCCCGAAGGAACTCGACGGGTCGGGCGGAGACGATCGCGACCCGCTGCACGACCGGGGCGAGCGCCTCGATCGCGGCCAACGCGTTGGGAGCCGGGCGTACCGCGGTCGGATCGTCGTCGACGGGCGCGAGCGTGCCGTCGAAGTCGAAGAAGAGCACGGTCCCGGCCGCCCGACTGGCGGTTGCCCGCCAGGCCTGGTCGGCGTCCAACGGGGTTTTCGGCTGCTGATTGCCCAGATTCAACGGCGGCACGCGCGTCAGCGTACCCCGGCGATCCAGGCTCATTCCTGGCCGAGCGGACCCGTTGTGCGGTAGGCGATCAGCGTTCGGCAGCTCCTCGTCCGCGCCGGCCGAACGGCACCACCGCCGCCTCCTGGCCGTGGCTCAACAGGTAGCCCTCCACGAACCCGGTGTTCCGATCGCCGGTGTGGTGTTCGATCTCGTTGAGCCGGGCCACCAGGAACTCGGTGAGCGCGCTGATCCGGTTGTTCAGGCGCTCGTGCAGCTCGGCGACGACGGCCAGGACGACCGCGGTGCCGGCGGTGATGAGCGCAAAGAGGTTGACGAGCAGCGGAAGCTGCCCGCCGTCGACCACGAGGGTCACTGTGTTGCCGGTCACCCACAGTGTCACCGACACCGTTGCGACCACGACTGCCAACCACTTCAGGGTCATGGACAGACCCCTCCTTCTGTCCCGCAGGGCTGGGTTCGGCCTTGTCCCGTCCCCCCGCCGATGACGAGCCCAAGCAGTACGAATAGGGACGCTAGCGTGCCCGTTCCAACCCCGGAGGTAAACGAATGAACCTGACCAGGCGTTCTTTCGCTATCTGAGGAACTAGCCTGCCTGATTGCCCCTTTTTCGGACATCGACCGGCAGCGTTGGGCGGTATGCGAGGTATCTGATGGTTTCGCGGATGTGGAACTTCTCCGCGTCCGACACCTGCGGGTCGACCAGCCGGCGCAGCAGGGCCTCGACGTCGGGGTCCATCGGAGGGGCGGCCTGGCCGGTGCGGGGGCCGGTCGCGGTGCGGTCCCAGCCGAGGGCGGCGAAGGCGGCGGCCGGGTTCAGGCCCAGCCCCTCGCAGAAGGCGACCACCCGTTCGGCCTCCGGGTCGCTGGCCCAGTCGCCCCGGACCCAGCGGTTGATGGTCTGCCGGGAGACGCCGGTGCGCCGGGACACCTCGGTGCCGCTCCAGGCTCGGGTCGCCCGTGCCTCGTCCAGGGCCCGTCGGACGAAGGTGGCGAAGGCGATCTTCCGCGCATTGGCCGTCTCGGTCACTCCGTGACGGTACGGCCAGCCGGCGGAGGGTGGGTACGACGGCTCGCCACTGTCACGCGGACGTGACGAGGCGTTCGGATTTCCGGTAAACGAGTCAGTGCCACTGTTGAGGGGTGTCACGCGGGCAGAATAGATGAACGTAGTGGCAAACGTAACCGGACGAAAAGCTGATACTGTCACGTCCATGGGACAATCTACGGTGTGTCACGTGCATGAGACGACTGGTGCTCACATGCGTCACGCCCCCGGTGCCAGGGGGCCGTGGTGACCGAGCTCGCCACCCGCGCCCAGGCCTTCGGGCTGATCGCCGAGGGCGTCGCTGCGGGGCTGACCGCCCCCTGGCGCCTCTACCTCGCCCGAGGCTGCCGTTACCTGTCGCTGAGCGTCGGCGATCGTGCCGAGTGGAACGCCTGGCGTACCCATCTCGGCTGCCCCGAGCTGAGTGTCCGGGTCTACGACGCCGGCGGCGAGATCCGCCGGTCCTCGGTGGCCGAAGTCGTGCTGGACGGCTGCCGGATCAGCGTCGAGCTGGTCGAAGAGGTCAGCACCGACGACCTGGACCGGTTGCTCGTCGCCGACCCCACCACGATCGAGCCGGAGGAGCGATGACCTGGCGTCCCGGCTGGGCCGGAGCTGCCCGATGAGCCCTTTTCTCGCGGTGTTCCTCGTCCTGGTGCTCGGCGCCACCAGCTACGCGGCCGGGCGGCTGCACGGGCAGCTCAGCTATCGCATCGGTTACCGCTTCGGTTACCGGCAGGGCTACTTCGACGGTGACCGGGGCGCCTGGAACCGGCGTCGGCGGGACGCCCAGGCGGCCATCGCCTCGGCCCTGTCGGTCTCGCCCGCGGGAGTGGTCCGCTCGGCTGGTGCCGTCGCCCGCCCCGGCACCACGTACACCGGCTCGTCGTTCAGCGCGCCGGCCGCCCCGATCACCGGGCGGCACCCGACCGGCACGCTCGTCCGACGGACCGGTTGAGGTCGGTCGGCGGGGTCCGCCCCGCCGACCGGTGCCACGAACGCGGTGCGTCGTCCGCGGCGGACACGCACCGTCGGGGTCACGTCAGACCGGTGACGGTGGCCCCAACCGGCCGGGATGCGCGCAGGGGGCATGCATCCCGGCCGGTTCCGCCGTGCCCGCGACGGTGCCTTTCGGCTGGTGCCGGCGTCGGCGCGGCGCTGTTCACGAGCGCGCCGTGGGAGATCCACGTTCGGCCTCTAGCCGGGAAGGTCCGGCGGGGCTAGCGTCTAGGCATGGCACGGGGTTCTCCCGAGCCAGCCGGTCCGCCCGGATCTGCGACCTCGCGCACGGGGTTCCGCATCCGACCCCGTGTCCCCGGGCACCGGAGGAGGCGGAACACGGGTGGCGGGTGCCCATCCGTCGGAGCAGGCCTGTGACGACTCGCCGTACCATCGCCGGTGCCGACCAGACCCCGGCCGCGACTGCCACGACCCGCCGCGCCACCAGGAGCCGCCGTTCGGCGGCCGCCGCGCCGGCCGACCCCAAGGAGCCACGACCAGCCGGCCAGGCCTTCGTCCTGGACACGTCGGTGCTGCTCTCCGATCCGGCGGCATTCCACCGGTTCGCGGAGCACGAGGTGGTGCTGCCTCTGGTGGTCATCACCGAGCTGGAGGGCAAGCGGCACCATCCGGAGCTGGGCTGGTTCGCCCGGCAGTCGCTGCGGATGCTCGACGACCTGCGGGTCCGGCATGGTCGACTCGACCATCCGGTGCCCGCCAACGACGTCGGCGGCACCCTGCGGGTGGAGCTGAACCACACCGACGACGGTGTCCTGCCGCCCGGCTTCCGCACCGAGAGCAACGACGCCCGGATCCTCTCCGTCGCGCTGAACCTCGCCGCCGAGGGGCGGGAGGTGACCCTGGTCAGCAAGGACATGCCGCTGCGGGTCAAGGCCGCCTCGGTGGGCCTGCGCGCCGACGAGTACCGCCACGGCCAGGCCAGTGACCCGACCTGGACCGGCATGTCGGAGCTGGAGTTGAGCGAGGAGCAGATCGGCCAGCTCTACGCCGGCGAGACGCTCGACCTCGACGAGGCGGCCGGGCTGCCCTGTCACACCGGTCTGGTGCTGCACTCGGCGCGTGGCTCGGCGCTCGGCCGGGTGCTGCCGGACAAGTCGGTGCGGCTGGTCCGGGGCGACCGGGAGGCGTTCGGGCTGCACGGTCGCTCGGCCGAGCAGCGGATCGCTCTCGACCTGCTGCTGGACGAGTCGATCGGGATCGTCTCGCTGGGCGGCCGGGCCGGCACCGGAAAGTCGGCGCTGGCGCTCTGCGCCGGGCTGGAGGCGGTGATGGAGCGTCGTCGGCACAAGAAGGTGATCGTGTTCCGCCCGCTGTACGCGGTAGGTGGCCAGGAGTTGGGCTACCTGCCGGGTTCGGAGTCGGAGAAGATGTCGCCGTGGGCGCAGGCGGTCTTTGACACGCTCGGCGCGGTGGTGCACGAGAACGTGCTGGAGGAGGTCACCTCGCGGGGCATCCTGGAGGTGCTGCCGCTGACCCACATCCGGGGGCGCAGCCTGCACGACGCCTACGTGATCGTGGACGAGGCCCAGTCGCTGGAGCGCGGGGTGTTGTTGACGGTGCTGTCCCGGATCGGGCAGGGCTCGCGGGTGGTGCTCACCCACGACGTGGCCCAGCGGGACAATCTGCGGGTCGGTCGGCACGACGGGGTGACGGCGGTCATCGAGGCGCTCAAGGGCCATCAGCTCTTCGCACACGTCACCCTCAGCCGTTCGGAGCGGTCGCCGATCGCCGCGATGGTCACCGACCTCCTGGAGGACATCCCGATCTGACGGGCGCTTTAGGGGGATTCGTCCCTATTTTTAGTGTGGCCCAGATCACAAACGGCCCGGTCCGTTTCCCATCAGCCTCACTGTGCGCAATCGTGTCCCACGAGCGTCCACGCACCACAGGAATCGTTGGTGATCGAACGTCGCGAGACGGACGACATCAGCGACGATCGGTGCGTCAGCGCGACCGGCAACCGGTCGGGGCGCTCGTGGCACGGCTGACGGCCCACCTGCGGCCCGCGCCGCGCCACGTCCTTGCTCCCGACGAAGGGACCACTTCGTGAGTCGGCTGTGGAGCCGGTTGGGCGCCCGTACGGCTGCTGTAGCGCTGCTCTCCGTGGGCGTTGCCGGTGGCTTCTACCTGGGCGAAGACCGGGAAACCCAGCAACAGGGCCTGGCCGACAAGGTCAGCGTCGAGGTCGACCGGGCCGACCTCGCGTACCAGCGTGAGCGGCAGGCCGCTCACCAGGTGCAGTTCTCCAAGCAACGCGCCGCCGAGTACCAGGCGAAGCTGCGGGCGAAGCAGGCCGCGAAGGAAGCCGCCGAGCGGGCACGCCAGGCCGAGGCCGCTGCGGCGTCGCGCAAACGTGAGCGCGCGGCCGCGAACGCGGCCGCGAAGCCGTACGACGGGCCGATCCCGGCGTCCTGCGCCGAGTACAGCGGCAACCGCAAGACCGGCTGCGCTCTGATGATCGACGCCGGCTTCGGCATCTCCGAGTTCCCCTGCCTGGAGAAGCTCTGGACCAAGGAGAGCGGCTGGAACCACAAGGCCAGCAACTCCTCGTCCGGTGCGTACGGCATCCCGCAGTCGCTGCCGGGCAGCAAGATGGGCTCCGTCGCATCCGACTGGCGAACCAACCCGGCCACCCAGATCAAGTGGGGGTTGGGCTACATCAAGGGCAGGTACAAGACGCCCTGCGGTGCCTGGACCTACTTCCAGAACAACGGGCACTACTGACGCTCTCGACGCGGGGCGGGTGGGAGACCACCCGCCCCGCTGTCGCGCGTACCCCGGTCGGGACGTGAGTGGCGGTCGGCCGCTTTTGCTGATAGCAGTTGTACGGTGACCCTGCACCCGTCAAGCGGCGACCCGTTCCGGTTCGGCACCGAGGCGTTCTACGCCTCGCTCGGCCGGGCCTTCGTCGCCATGTGCGCGGTGGTCCCGTTCCTGTTTCTCATCGAGGCCGTCGACCAGGGGCTGGCGTTCGGCCTGGACGCCACCGCCGGCATCATCCCGCAACGCATCGACGGGCTGGACGGGGTCTTCTTCTCCCCGTTCCTGCACCACGGCTTCGACCACCTCTACAGCAACAGCATCCCGCTGATCCTGCTGGGCACCTTCGTCCTCGCCGCCGGTGCCCGCCGGTTCCTCTGGTCGACCCTGATCATCATCCTGGTCAGTGGGCTCGGCGTGTGGTTCACCGGCTCGCCCAACTCGGTGGTGGTCGGCGCCAGCGGTGTCATCTTCGGCTACCTGGGCATCCTGCTCACCCGGGGCATCGTCGAGCGCAGCTGGTGGAACTTCGCGGTCTTCCTCCTGGTCGGTCTGCTCTACGGCTGGCAACTGGTCGGCATTCTCCCCACCGACGAGCGGATCTCCTGGCAGGGTCACCTGTTCGGCCTGCTCGGCGGGGTGGTGGCGGCGATCCTGTTCCGGCGGCGGCGACCGGCGGTGGACGGCCCGGACTATTCAGGTTCCACGCTCAGCCTGCCCTGAGCCGATTCTCCGGCGCGCCTCTGGGACGTCCTTGCCCGACTGTCGCCGCCCGCCTACGGTCGAGATCAGCACGCGTTGATCCGTAAGCGGAAAGCGACGGTACGCCATGCGCGAGGTCGATGTCGCCGTGATCGGGGCCGGTCCGGCCGGCCTCTTCGCCGCGTACTACGCCGGGTTCCGAGGGCTGTCGGTGGCGGTGATCGACGCGTTGCCCGAACCGGGCGGCCAGGTCACTGCCATGTACCCGGAGAAGCTGATCCTCGACGTCGCCGGCTTTCCCGCCGTCAAGGGCCGTGATCTGGTGGCCAACCTGGTGGCCCAGGCAGCGCCGTTCAATCCGCGGTACCTGCTCGGCACCCGGGCGGAGAAGCTCTCGTACGCTGACGGCCGACCGGTGCTGGGCCTGGCCGGCGGTGAGCAACTCGCCTGCGGCGCGATAGTGGTCACCGGCGGGCTCGGCAGCTTCAGCCCTCGGCCGTTGCCGTGCGCCGACGGCGCCCCCGGGTCAGGGATCGTCTACTTCGTGACCGAGCCGACCGAGCTGGCCGATCGGGACGTGCTGATCGTCGGTGGTGGCGACTCCGCCTTCGACTGGGCGTTGGCCCTGCAACCGCTGGCCCGGTCGGTGACCCTCGTACACCGACGGGAGAAGTTCCGGGCGCACGCCTCGACCGTCGCCCGGGTGCTCGCGCTGCCGGTGCGGGTCGTGGTCAACGCCGAGGTCACCAGGCTGCTCGGGGACGGCACGGTGACCGGTGCCGAGGTGACAGTGCGCGGCGGCGCCACCGAGACGTTGCCGGTGGACGTCGTGGTGGCCGCCCTCGGTTTCACCGCCGACCTGGGCCCGCTCGCCGAGTGGGGGCTACGGCTGGACCGCCGCCACATCCTGGTGGACAGCGCGATGGCCACCAACCTGCCCCGGGTCTTCGCGGCGGGCGACATCACCGAGTACCCGGGCAAGGTCCGGCTGATCGCCACCGGCTTCGGTGAGGCGGCGACGGCGGTCAACAACGCGGCGGTGGCCATCGACCCGAGCGCCCACCTCTTCCCGGGGCACTCCTCCGATGCCGGCTGAGCGTCGGTACCGGACCCAGACCGACCTGAGCCCGGATCGAGACAGGTCGACCCGATCCTGAGGGGATGACGGGTTCCGCCACTCCCCAGGACGGCGCACCCACCACGCTGTCCTGGCTCTGCCACACTGCCACTCTGTTCGCGCTGGCCCTGCTGCTGGTCAACGATCATGTGCTGAAGGCGGCCTTCCCCGGCCCGGTGACCGGCAAGCTGAGTGACGTCGCCGGGCTGGTGCTCACCCCACCGCTGGTCGCGGTGCTGCTGACCCTCCTGCTGCCACGACTGCCGGCCCGGAGGGCCGCATCCGTCGCCCTGGCCACTGTGGGTGCCGGGTTCGCGGTGGTCAAATCCAGTGGGTACGCCGCCGAACTCGCCTCCTCGGCCTGGACCGTGCTGGCCGGGCCGTCGCTGGTCCGGGCCGACTGGACCGACCTGTTCACCCTGCCGGCGCTCGGCCTGGCCTGGTGGAGCTGGCGGCGGTCACGTCGCCGCCCGGTGCGCCGACGGACCGCCCGGCTGGTCCGGATGCTGGTGGTGCTGCCACCGGCGGTCTTCGCGGTGGCCGCCACCAGCCAGTACCAGTACCCGTACGCCGTGGGCACCGCCCTGCTCGACGGTCACCCGGCGATCTCGATCGGCGTGGGATACAACGATCGGACCTGGCCGGAGGGGCCGGCTGACGGCCGATGGTCGATCAGCCAGGACGGGGGGAACACCTGGCGGCCCGCCGCCGACGGCGAGGAACAGCGGTTGTCCCGCCAGGGCCCCGGGCAGCGGCAGGCGTGTGTGCCCACCGAGCCGCAGCGGTGCTACCGGGCGGTCGCCGAGCACCTGCGGGTGGAGCAGAGTGACGACGCGGGCGTGACCTGGCAGGTGGCCTGGGAGGTGTCGGACGCGCGCCGCGAGGGGATGGCCCGCCGGTTCGCCAACCCAGGTGACATCCGCCGGCACTTCGCCTCCCGCGATCTGATCGTCTATCCGGCCGCCGGTGGCGGCCACGAGGTGCTGGTCGCCAACGGGCGCGACGGCATCCTGCACCGGAGAGCGGACGGCGGATGGCAACGCGACGGCTTCCGACATCACGCGGGACCGGACGACGGAGGCTGGACCGAGCCGCCCGCGCTGGACGGCGGGCTCGGCAGCCGCGACACGGACCTGCAGCTCGCCCTCGCGCTCGCGCTGACCCTCGGCGTTACGGTCACCGTGCTCGCTGGTCATCTGGCGATCCGTCGCGGGGGCGGTCCGCGCTGGTGGGGGGTCGCCGGCAGCGGGGAGATAGTGGTCGCGGGGATCGTGCTGGCGGGCGCCTGGGGGCGCAACGATGACTCCTCGACGGGCATGGCCCTGCTGTTCGTCGTTCTGCCCCTGAACGTCGTGACAGCGACGGCCATGCTCGTTCGGGTCTCCTACCAGGACGCACTGACCCGATGGAGCGGATGGGCACTCACCGGGCTGCTGCTCACCGCGCTCCTCTCCCTGGTGCCGCTAGTGGGTTGGCTGGGCGGGAACCCTGCGCAGAGCAGGGTCGCCGTGGCGCTCGCCCTGCTGGCCCTGGTGCCGGGCGTGCTGCTCGCCGTCCGGATCGCCCGGCTGTACGACCCGGCCCGGGCGTTTGGGCACCGATACCCACCGCACCCGTCCGATCCGCCCTACCCGCAGTACCCGCCGCACCCGCCCGCGGTTCCCGATCGGCCCTACCCGCCCTACCCATCGCACCCGCCCGCGGTGCCCGATCCGTCCTACCCGCTCGACCCGCCCTACCCGTTCGAACCGCCGGATCGGCTGTCGTCTAGGACGCCGCCAGCGCCCCCGACATCCCCAGCGCCGCCGGAGTCGTCCCATCCGGTGCTCCGGCCTTCCGTGCCGGATCCGTCAGCCGAGTCGGGGTAGGCCGCTCAGGTCGGCGCGTGGTCGAGGTCCGGGTGCCGTGGTGCGGGCTGGCGCCGTTCGGCCCGGCCGCACGATGACGAAGTCGACCCCGGTGCGCTCACGGCGACCGTGGGGGCCCTGGGCGGCCGATCCGCGCCAGGTGCGTCGCCGGCCCGCTGACGGCTCAGCGGCGGGCCGGCGGGGCGAGCGCGGCGATCAGCACTGCCACCATGGTCAGCGCCGCCCCCAGCAGGGTGTTCACCCCGGGGTGCGAGGCCGCCGTGGGGAGGACCAGGTCCAGCAGCACGGCGCCGACGATCTGCCCGGCGATGGTGGCCAGGCCGAGCAGCAGCACACCGGTGAAACGCACGATCGCGGCGGCGATCGCGATGAACACGATGCCGATCGGGCCGCCCAGGTAGAGCCACGGCTCGGACGGCAGATGGCCACCGGGCCAGCCGCGTACGACGATGTCGATCGCGAACGCGACCAGCAGGGTGACAGTGCCGACGGCGAAGTTGACGAGCGTGGCGGTCAACGCGCTGTCGGCCGCCGCCCGGACCCGACCGTTGACGGCCTGCTGCCAGGCGATGCCCACCCCGGCGAGCAGCGGCAGCAGAGCCAGCGCCAGTGCGCCCGGGTCGCCCAGTCGGTCACCGACCGCCAGGCAGACCGCCAACACGGTGAGCACCGCGCCGGCCAGCCGCTGCCGGGTGACCGGCTGCCGGCCGGTGGGCCCGATCCCGGCCCGATCCACGGCAAGGCTGCTGCCGGTCTGGCCGGCCACCACCGCCACGGTGAAGACCGCCACGCCCAACGTGCCGATGGTGAGCCCCTGAGTGGCCACCAGGAACGCCCCGCACATGCCACCGAGGCACTGCCACGGCCGCAACGCGCCCGTCCGCAGGGCCCGCCGGGTCGCGGCCAGCCCGCGCCGGCCACCAGGGGTCGCGGGCACCAGCACCAGCAGCACCAGCAGGCCGAGGCCGAACGACACCACCGCGGCGGCGAAACCGTCCTCGAGGCGTACCCCCAGCTCGCCGTTGATCCGCGACTGCACCGCCACCGCGACCCCGGAGGCCGACGCGAGCGCGACGCCGGTGATCCGACGGGCGGCCGACAGGGTCTGCGGGGTCGCCGTGTCGGTGGCTGTCACTCCTGTTCAGCCAGCGGTCGACCATCGAAGTCGACAGCGGAGTAGAGCGCCAGCTTCTCCAGCCGGTGGTACGAGTCGATCACCCGGATGGTGCCGCTCTTCGAGCGCATCACGATCGACTGGGTGTACGCCCCGCCCGCCCGGTACCGCACGCCGCGCAGCAGGTCGCCGGAGGTGACCCCGGTCGCCACGAAGAAGCAGTTGTCGCCGGTGACGAGATCATCGGTGCCCAGCACCCGGTCCAGGTCGTGCCCGGCGGCGATCGCCTTCTCCCGCTCCTGCTCGTCGCGCGGCCAGAGCTTGGCCTGCATCGCACCGCCCATGCACTTGAGCGCGCACGCGGAGATGATGCCCTCCGGGGTGCCGCCGATGCCCATCAGCACGTCCACGTCCGACTCGCCCCGGGCGGCGGCGATGGAGCCGGCGATGTCGCCGTCGGAGATGAACCGGATACCCGCCCCGGCCCGGCGGATCTGCGTGACCAGGTCGTCGTGGCGGCTGCGGTCCAGCACGCAGACCGTCACCTCGGAGACGTCGGTGCCCTTGACCTTGGCGATCCGGCGCAGGTTCTCCGCCACCCCGGCGTTGATGTCGATCACGTCGGCGTACGCGGGCCCGACGGCGAGCTTCTCCATGTAGAACACGGCGCTGGGGTCGAACATCGCACCCCGCTCGGAGACGGCGAGCACCGCCACGGCGTTCGGCATGCCCTTGCTCATCAGGGTGGTGCCGTCCACCGGGTCGACGGCGACGTCCACCTCCGGGCCCGTGCCGTCGCCGACATGTTCGCCGTTGAAGAGCATCGGGGCGTTGTCCTTCTCGCCCTCGCCGATCACCACCACACCGCGCATCTGGATCGAGTTGATCAGCTTGCGCATCGCGTCGACAGCTGCTCCGTCGCCGCCCTCCTTGTCGCCCCGACCGACCCACCGGCCGGCGGCCATCGCCGCGGCCTCGGTGACCCGGACCAGGTCGAGGGCAAGGTTACGGTCGAGATCCTGTGGGATCCGCGTCCTGGTGTTCGTCATGACGGCTACTCCTCCTCGCGACGGTGCGGGGACGACCGGCCGCGGGGAGGCCCCCACCGCCGGCTTTGTCGCTGATCCTCACACGATGGCCGACGGGGCGTCGGCGCGGGGCGGTGATGGCCCGGATACCGCCGGTCGGGCGGCTGCGAAGATAGCGGGGTGGAACCCGCACAGCCAGCCGACCGCGTACCCGCCGACCGCACGCCGCCCGACGGTCAGCCGCCGGCCGACGTCCCCGCCGGTGGTGAGCCCGCCGCGACCGATCCGACCCCGACCCCGCCGCCAGCGGCGGCGGCCGGCAAGTCCGAGCGGTCGCCGAAGGACATGGCGATCTCGTTGCTGGTGCTGCTCGTCCCGATCGCGCTCCTGCTGGCGTTCTACCGGGGATTCCTCGGCGGCGACCAGGCCACCACCGTCGATCCGGCGCCCGCGATCGAGCAGGCCCGGTCGGCGAACGTCTTCCCGGTGAGCCAGCCGCAGGGGCTCGGCTCCGACTGGAAGACGGTCAGCGCCCGCTACCAGACCGTCGAGAACGGCGCGAGCCTGCGACTCGGCTACCTCACCCCGGAGGGGCGAGGCGTCCAACTGCTGCAGAGCAGCGTCCCGGCGGATCGTCTGCTCCCCGCCGAGCTGACCAGCCAGGGCCAGCCGCAGGGCCCCACCGAGCTGGCCGGGCGCACCTGGCAGCTCTACACCGCGCGGGGCAACCAACAGGCGCTGGTCCTGCTGGAGCCGACCCGCACGGTGATCGTCGTCGGCGACGCCCGGGACAACGAACTACGCGAACTGGCCGGCTCACTGCGCTGAGGGGACCTCGGCGGTCGATGGACCCGCCGGCGCCGAATCTGGGCAACCAGCCCGAAGGGTGATTGTCCGACGCCTCGACAGGGAACAAGGAGGGGGTGATCCGGGCGCGCTGCTCGGCCCGGATCGCGCGACGCAGCCGACGGTGCTGCTGCGTCGCCCGGTTTCCGGCGCCGTCCAGGTCGTCGGGTGACCCCCTTGGGAGACACGTATGACTGTTCGACGACTTGGCGCCGGCCTGGTAGCCGCCGCTCTGATCACGCCCGCACTGGCCGCCTGCGCCAGCGGAACCGGCACCACCGGCTCGACGCCGTCCCCGACGGTGACGGCGTCCGGCACGGCGAGCCCGTCCGGTGCCCCGGTGGCGGGCGACGCCAAGCAGGCCCTGCTCGACTCCACCAAGGAGATCAGCAACGGGAACTTCCGGTTCACGCTGGCCGGCGCCGGCTCGACGGCGGAGGGGCTGGTGCACCAGCCGAGCCAGAGCGCGGCGTTGAAGATCGCCATCGGTGGTCCCTCGTCCGACCTGGCGATGAAGCTCGACGTGATCCACTACAAGCCGGACAGCTGGGTCAAGTTGGAGCTGACCGGCCCCACCGCCAACAGCCTGCCCGCCATCAAGCAGCTCAACCTCGGCAAGTACCAGCACCTGGACCAGAACCGGATCAAGGGCAACCGCAACCTCGGCTTCGACTTCGACAAGGTCGACCCGGCCGGCAGCGCGGTGCTCACCCAGGGCATCACCGAGGTCCGCAGCACCGGCACCGGCACGTACGCCGGCACCATCGACGTCACCAAGGCCGCCGAGGCGGGCTCGTTGAACGCCGCCACGATCGCCGCGCTCGGCACCCAGGCGAAGACCGTCCCGTTCACCGCGAAGGTGGACCCGCAGGGCCGGCTCAGTGAGCTGGTGCTGCAACTGCCGGCCGCCGGGCAGACCGCCGCCCAGGAGATCAAGATGACGTACTCCGACTACGGTGCCGCCACCGCCGCGCAGAAGCCGCCGGCGGACCAGGTCGTCGAGGCGCCGGCCGAGCTGTACAGCCTGTTTAACTGACCTGCCCCGGTGGGGCGGCTCCGGCCGCCCCACCGGCGGTCAGGAAGCTGGTTCCTGCCGGGCGGCGTCGATCCGCGCCCGCGCGCCATCCAGCCAGCGTTGACAGATCACCGCCAGCGCCTCGCCGCGCTCCCAGAGCGCCAGCGACTCCTCCAGGGACGTGCCGCCGGCCTCCAGCCGCTCCACCACCGAGGCCAGCTCGGCGCGGGCCTGCTCGTAACTGAGCCGCTCGTCCGGCCCGGCCTTCGTGTCGTCAGTCATCGCGTTCATCTCAGCACACCCCTCCCCGCTGCGGCGCGTCGCCACTCAGCCATCGACTGTGGCGGCCAGCTCGCCGTCGGCCAGGCGTACCCGCAGCGGGTCGCCCTTGCCGACCTCCGCCGCCGCGCGGACCACCTGGCCGTCCGCGCGTTGCACGATCGCGTACCCCCGGTCGAGGGTGGCGGCGGGGGACAGGGCGCGCAGCCGCGCGAGGGTGTGCCGCAGGTCATCCTCGGCGGCGGTGAGCCGGTGCTCCAGGCATCGGCCGGCCCGCTGCCGCAACGCGGTCAGCTCGGTCGCCCGGTGCTCCACCATCACCTGCGGCCGGGCCAGCACCGGCCGGGACCGCAGCCCGTCGAGCCGGTGTGTCTCCCGGTCGACCAGGTTGCGCACCGCCCGTTCGAGGCGGTGTCGGGCCTGACCGATGAGGCGTACCTCCTCGGTGAGGTCGGGGACGACCCGCTTGGCCGCGTCGGTCGGGGTGGAGGCGCGGACGTCGGCCACGTAGTCGATCAGTGGCGCGTCCGTCTCGTGGCCGATCGCGCTGACCACCGGCGTACGACAGCCGAACACCGCGCGGCAGAGCGCCTCGTCGGAGAAGGGCAGCAGGTCCTCGATGCCGCCGCCACCCCGGGCGATGATGATCACATCGATGCTCGGGTCGGCGTCCAGCACCTTGAGCGCGTCGACGATCTGCGGGACCGCCGACGGGCCCTGCACTGCCACGTTGACCGTCCGGAACTCGACCGCCGGCCAGCGCCGTCGGGCGTTGGTCAGCACGTCCCGTTCGGCCGCCGAGGCGCGACCGGTGATGAGCCCGATCCGGCCGGGCAGGAAGGGCAGCCGACGCTTGCGGGCGCGGTCGAAGAGTCCTTCGGCGGCGAGCAGCTTCTTGAGCTTCTCCAGCCGGGCCAGCAGCTCGCCGAGGCCCACCTGGCGGATCTCGTCGGCGCGCAGGCTCAGCGTGCCCCGGGCGGCGTAGAACTCCGGCTTGGCGTGCAGCACCACGCGGGCGCCTTCGCGCAGCTCGGGTGCGCCGGCGTCCAGGACGTCCCGGTTGGTGGTGACGGTGAGGCTCAGGTCGGCCGACGGGTCGCGCAGGGTGAGGAAGACGGTGCTGGCTCCGGGGCGACGGCTGATCTGCGCCACCTGCCCGTCCACCCACACCCAGCCCAGTTTGGCGATCCAGGCCCCCACCTTCTGGCTGACCACCCGTACCGGCCAGGGCTCCTCAGCGCTGCTGGCCCCGCCGCCCCCCACCCGCCCGTCTCCGCTCACCCGCCCACCCTACGGACCCTCCCGGTGATCAAGAGGTTTGCGTCAGTGCTGGGCGCGTTTTTGACGCAAACCTCTTGATCACCGGGGCTCTGGGCGGGTCGCGGCCCACTGCCGGTGGGAAAGCCGGCACGTACGATGGGGTGGTGACTGAGGCTCAGGCGACTCACCGGACCGGCAAGCGCGTGCTCCTGGCCAAGCCCCGCGGCTACTGCGCGGGTGTCGACCGCGCGGTGCAGACCGTGGAGGAGGCGCTGAAGCTCTACGGTGCCCCCATCTACGTGCGCAAGCAGATCGTGCACAACAAGCACGTGGTGCAGACCCTGGAGGCCCAGGGCGCGATCTTCGTGGAGGAGAACGAGGAGGTGCCCGAGGGCGCCACCGTCATCTTCTCCGCGCACGGCGTGGCGCCGGAGGTGTACGAGCAGGCCAAGGCGCGTTCGCTGAAGGCGATCGACGCGACCTGCCCGCTGGTCACCAAGGTGCACCACGAGGCGCGGCGCTTCGCGGCCGAGGACTACGACATCCTGCTCATCGGCCACGAGGGGCACGAGGAGGTCATCGGCACCGCCGGTGAGGCCCCCGCGCACATCCAGCTGGTGGACGGCCCGGACGACGCCGACAAGATCACCGTACGTGATCCGGAGAAGGTGGTCTGGCTCTCCCAGACCACGCTCTCGGTCGACGAGACGCTGGAGACGGTGGCCCGGCTCAAGAAGCGGCTGCCGCTGTTGCAGTCCCCGCCCAGTGACGACATCTGCTACGCCACCTCCAACCGGCAGCACGTGGTCAAGGAGATCGCCGCCGACTGTGACGTGGTGATCGTCGTCGGCTCGACGAACTCCTCCAACTCGGTGCGCCTGGTCGAGGTCGCCCTGGACGCCGGCGCCCGCGCCGGTCACCTGGTCGACTTCGCGCACGAGATCGACGACGCCTGGCTGGAGGGCGCCACCACCGTCGGCCTGACCTCGGGCGCGAGCGTCCCGGACGACCTGGTCCAGGAGGTGCTGGTCCACCTCGCCGCGCGCGGTTTCGCCGACGTGGAGGAGATCACCACCGCCAACGAACGGCTCACGTTCTCGCTGCCGCAGGAGCTGAAGCGGGACATGAAGGCCGCTGCGGCGCGCGGCTGAACACGGGAACGAACTCGGGTCGGCGTACGTCAGATTCGGCATGAGGACTCTTCGGTTCGCCGTCCCCGCGCTTGCTGTCTGCGTGGCGCTGAGCGCCTGCGGCAACCAGGGCGGGGTGGGCGGCACACCAACCTCCACCCCGACGGGAGCGCAGCCGGTGACCAGCCAGCCCACGCCCGACCCGACCGTCTCGCCAGCGACAGTCACCCCCACCCCGCCGCCCGGAGGAAAGACTCCGAAACCGGGCGGCCCGAGCACGCCGCCGGGCGTCGGGGCCACCACGGTGAGCGGCACCGTGCAGAGCGGTGTGGAGCCCGGGTGCGTACTGCTCGGCGAATACCTGCTGCTCGGTGGCCCGCGTGACGTGCTGACGCCGGGCGCACGCGTCGAGGTCACCGGTCGGGTGGAGCCCGGCATGATGACCACCTGCCAGCAGGGCACCCCGTTCGTGGTGGAGAGCGCCCACCGGTCCTGACCACCCACCCTGACACGCGGGAGCCCGCCCCCGAACATGGGGACGGGCTCCTGCCGGCGTTACCAGCGGATCAGTTCACGGCCCCGATGGACACGTTGCCGCGACCCACGATCGCGCCCTCGGACGTGACGATCGCCAGCTCACCGGAGAGCTGACGCCCGTCGGCCGGTACGGCCACCGCGGTCACCGTGCCGGTGATGGTGGCCGACTCGCCGTGCATCAGCGGCACCGCGACGGCCGGAGCGGTGATCGTGCCCAGCGACGCGGACGCGAACGCGTCGTAGTAGTCGTAGGCGGTGCTCGTGCCCGGCCCGTCGACCCCGTACGGCTCCACCACGACGCGGTAGGTGCCGGCCGGCGGGTTGTTCAACGTCACCGCCTCCTCCGAGTCGCCGTCGGCGGCCCGACCGACCTCGGTGGCACCCCGGTAGACGAACAGGTCCAGGTCTGCGCCCGCGTTCGCGGGGTTGCCGATCCGGGCGGTGAACGTCGAGGTGCCCGCCGGGATCTCGACGGTCCACTCCTGGTTGGGGCCGCCCTCGGTGATGGTCGGACGCTCGGTGCGGACACCGGTCAGCGCGCCACTGCGGCCGCTGACCGAGACCGGACCGAAGGCGTTGGTGACGTTCCAGCTCACCGGGGTCGGCTCGCCGGCCTCGACGCTGGGCAGCTCGACCAGCGCCGGCTCGACCGTCAGGCCCTGCACCCGCACCTGGAGCTTGAACGGGTTGTTCAGCGCCGGGGACGTGCGCCGCGACTCCACCTCGATCTCCCAGACCCCGGGAAGCGGGTTCTGGTAGTCACGTTCCTGCGGCTTGCAGACGTTGACGTCGGAGAAGTTGGTGTAGCAGACGGTGCTCGTGGTGGCCTCCACCGGCACACCCAGCGGGTTGATCGCGATGAACCGGGTCTGTGAGCCGGTGGCGATCCCCGAGAGGTTCACCTGGAGGGCCTTGGCGCCCTCCGGCACCGTCACGAAGTACGACGTGAAGCCGTTCCGGTCGACCGAGCCCTCGTTGGCGTACGAGAAGCTGGGCTTCTTCACGTCGTTCGAGGCCACCACCACTGTGGACACCTCGAAGTCGACCACGTTGGTGGCCGGGTCGTCGATCCGCATGATCGCCCCGTGCGCACCCTCGGTGGCCGGCTTGGCGGTGACGCTGATGGTGACGGTCTTGTTGAGCGGCAACGCGACGGTCTTCGGTGCCTTGAAGGTGCCGTCGTTGCCCTGGAGCGTGACGTCGTGCCTGATGGTGCCGGCCGGGCCGCTGGTGCGGGTCAGCTTGACCTGGTAGGTCTTGCTCTGGCCGACCTTGTGGCCGCCCTCGGCTGCGGCGCAGCGGTTGTAGACGCCGGTGCCCCGACCCGGGTTCGGCACGAACTTCACACCGTTCCAGATGGTCAGCTGGTTGGCCAGGGGGCTGCAGACCGGCGCGTCGGAGACGTACGACCGGGTTTCGACGCCCTGGCGCAGCAGCTGCCAGGCGCCCGGCACGTTGACCATGCCGTAGCCCTGCGCGTACGTCGGCACGTCCGCGATGGGCTTGGCGGAGCTGTACAGGGCCCGCCGCAGCGCCGCCGGGCTGACGCCCCGGTCGGTGGCCTTGGCGGCCGACAGCAGCAACGCGCCCGCGCCGGCGGTCTGCGGGGACGCCATCGACGTGCCGTTCAGCATCGCGTAGCCCGGCGGCAGCGCGTACCCGGCCTCGGGGACCGGGGCGCCGAGTTGCCAGGTCGGTGCGGTGGAGATGGCCGAGCCGGGGGCGGCGATGTTCGGTTTGAAACCGCCGTCCTCGCGCGGGCCGCGGGAGGAGAAGTTGAACAGAGCGTTCTTCTTCTTGACGACCGAGCCGTAGTTGGCCAGCCAGGTGTCCTTGCTGATGTTGGCGGCAACGCTGATCACGTTGCTGGCGACCGACGGGTCGCCGACGGTGTTGAGACCCGGGCCGGAGTTGCCGGCCGAGATGACCAACTGCACGCCGTACGTCTCGATCAGTTCGTTGTAGAGGTTCGTCCGCGCGTTGTTGCCGTCGTTCAGACCCGGCAGGCCACCGATCGACATGTTGACGATGTCGACGCTACGGTTGGCCACCAGGTCGATCATGCCGGTGGTGAGGGCGGCCGCGGTGCAGCCGCCGCCCCAGGAGCAGGCGCGGGCGGAAACCAGCTTGGCGCCGGGCGCGGCGCCGTCGAAGGCCCCGTTGCCGAGCATGTCGTTGGCGGCGGTGATGCCGGCGACGTGGGTGCCGTGGGTGCTTTCGACGATGCCGATGTTGACGTAGTCGTAGGTGCCCGGCAGCCCGATCGGCGTGGTGTTCACGTTCTTGCGGAACTCGACGACGAAGGGCTGCCGCTCGGCGACCGGCGTCGCCGGGTTGTCGGTGCCGAAGTAGCCGATGTCGTACTTCTCCTTGTACGGCCGCATGATCGGGTCGTCGGTGAAGTTGAGGTTCTGGTTGGCGTCCACCCAGATGTTGTTGGTGGCCGGGTCGTAGAGCACACCCCAGGTGTCGGTGGTGTCGCCGTCGCGGTTGACGTCACCCCGGGCGTCGCTGTTGGTGGTCACCGACTCGCTGAACAGGTTGAACCGGTACGCGCCGGCCGGCGCCGTCCAGGTGCCACCGGCGATGGTGAACGACGGGCCGGCGACCTCGGCCTGCATCCGCCGCCAGGTGCCGTCCTCCAGCGGGTCGGTGGCGGTGACCCAGTCGACGATCTTGCGCTCGCCGGTGGTGGTCTGCTGCAGGGCCGGGTGGGCCAGGTCCACGCCGGAGTCCATGATGCCGATCGTGACGCCCCGGCCGTCCCACTCCGGGTGGGCCGCGGTGAACGCCACCGCGCCGGTCTCGTTCGTCGGCATGTACGGGTTGTCGGCCGGGGTGGTCGCTCCCGGCGCCCCGACGGTGGCCTGCCGAGCGCCAGCGGTGCCGGTGGTGGTGCGTTCCGGGGTCGGGTCCGGCAGTTGGATGACCTCGTCCAGGTCGACGGCCGAGACGCCGGGCAGCCGCGCCGCCTTGAGAACGCTGTCGGTCGGGACCTTGGCCAGCACGAAGCCGACCCGGTCCTGCCGCTGGCTGACCGTCCCGCCGAGCTTGGTCAGGCTGTCGGCGACGTCCCCCGCCTCACCCTTCTCGGTGGCGACGATCAGGGTGACCGTCGGGGCCTTCTTGGCGCGGGCCTCGCCGAGCAGTTTGGCGTCGTGCGCGCCCAGCGTCTCGGCGGCGGTGGCCGGGGAAGCGTCAGGTGTGGTGGCGGGAGCGGCGGCCGCGGTGGCGGCACCGCCAACGGCGGTCGCGGCGCTCGCCGCCAGGACCGACGCGAAGAGCGCGGCTGAGGTGCGCCGGCTCAGGTTTCGGAGTCTGCTCACGTTCTCTTTACCTCCAGAGAACAGGGCCCCTCAGAGAAGGGCGCTCGGGTGAGCAGAATCTTTCGTGGTATCGATGAACACTGTCACTACCGGTCAGTCCCTTGTGACCACTTCGTGACATGAGGGCACACGCACTGTCACATAGCCGGTGAGCGGGCCTCGACCTCGCCGTCGGTCGGATCGACCAACTCGGGTGCCTGCGGCTGCCGGGGCGTCAGCTCGACCTGGGCCGGCGTGGCCAACTCGTCGTCCGAGACGCCCAACTCGGCGAGCTTGCGGGCGCTGACCAGCACCCGGGCCTCCAGCGAGCCGACCGCCCGGTTGTAGGCGGTCACCGCGCCCGCCAACGAGGACCCGAGCTTGCCCACGTGATCGCCCAGGGTGGACAACCGGCCGTACAGCTCCCGGGCGAGGGTGTGCACCGCGAGCGCGTTGCGGGCCAGTGCCTCCTGCCGCCAGGAGTAGGCGACAGTGCGGAGCAGTGCGACGAGCGTGGCCGGCGTGGCCAGCACCACGTTGCGGGTGAACGCGTGCTCCAGCAGCGTCGGGTCACGCTGGAGCGCGACGTCGAGGAACGGGTCGGCGGGGACGAACAGCACCACGAACTCGGGTGCGCTGTCGAACGCCGACCAGTAGGACTTGGCCGCCAACGCGTCCACGTGCCCCCGCAGGTGCCGCGCGTGCGCGTCGAGGTGGGTGTCCCGGCCACGCTCGTCGCGGGCCTCCATGGCGGTCAGGTACGCGTCGAACGGCGCCTTGGCGTCCACCACCACCGAGCGACCGCCGTGCAGCCGGACCACCAGGTCCGGGCGGACAACCTGCCCGTCGTTGTCGGCGGTGACCTGCTCGGAGAAGTCGCAGTGCTCCAGCATGCCGGCAGCCTCGACGATCCGGCGCAGTTGGTGCTCGCCCCAGCGACCCCGCACCTGCGGTGCGCGCAGCGCCGCCACCAGCTGTTTCGTCTCGGTGCGCAGCTCACCCGAGACCGCGGTCATGGAGCGGACCTGCTCGCGCAGCTCGGCGTACGCGTCGACCCGGTCGTGCTCCAGCTCGGCCACCCGCTGCTCGTAGCGGCGCAGGGTGTCGTGCAGCGGCGCGACCGCCCTGGCCACCGCCTCCTGGGACTGCGCGGTGGCCTCGTAGCTCAACGCCCGCATGGACTGCTCCAGCCGGCCCTCGCCCTCCCGGGTGGCGGCCAGGGTGGCGTCGAGACGGGCGATGTCGGCCGCCGAGCGGGACCGGGCCGCGAGCCAGCCCACCGCCCCGCCGACGCCGAGGCACACCATCACCAGGAGCAACGTCGAGACGTCCATCACCGGAGCTTGCCAGACGGATACGACGTGACACCCGGGGGTACGTTCGATGACATGGAACTTCTGCTCTGCCTCGCCGTGGTGCTGGTCGGCGCGCTGGGCGCAGCCGCGCTCATCCGCGCCCAGGCCGGTGCCCGCCGACGCACCGAGCTCGGCGACGCCCGCGCGGAGGCGCAGCGGTGGTACGAGCGCCTCGGCGGCCAGTTGATGAACCTGCACGGCGACGACCCGGCGGTGCGCCAGGCGCTGGCCGACGCCGGTGAGCGGTACAACGCCGCCGGCTCGCAGCTGGAGCAGGCGCGTACGCCGCACCAGTTCGCCCTGGCCCGGGAGACCGCGCTGGAAGGGCTGGCGTACATCCGGGCGGCGCGTACCGCGATGGGCATCGACCCCGGCCCCGAGGTGCCGGCGCTGGCCGCCGCGCGGGGCGTGGGGCAGCTCACCAAGGAGCGCGAGGTCGACGTGCAGGGGCAGACCTTCCGGGCCGGGCCGCAACCCGGCCGGGAAACGCCCTACTACTACCCCGGTGGGCGTTATCAGGGCCGTCCGGTGCCGGCAGGGTGGTATTCGACGCCCTGGTGGAAGACGGCGCTGGGCGCCGGCGCCGGCGTGCTCGGCGGCATCCTGATCGCCGACGCGCTCTTCTCGCCCGCCTTCGCCGACCCCGGGTACGGCTACGACGCCGGCTACCAGGAGGGCTTCGGTGACGGCGTCGACCAGGGCGGCGACCAGGACTTCGGTGGCGGCGACCAGGGTGGGGACTTCGGCGGGGACTACGCCGGCGGGGACTTCGGCGGTGGGGACTTCGGCGGTGGGGACTTCGGCGGCGGTGACTTCGGGGGCGGCGACTTCTGAGCGTCGTTCCGCCGACCTACGAACGATGGGCCCCGGTCGCGGTGACCGGGGCCCGTCGTCGTACCTGATGATCAGCCGGTGTTGCGCATTCCGGCGGCGATGCCGTTCACGGTGGTGAGCAGCGCGCGTTCCAGGGCGGTGCCGTCGCTCGGTGCGCGTCGGCCGCCCGGGGCGGTGGCGATGGCCCGCCCGGCGGCACCCGACTCCCGGTACTGCCGCAGCAGCGCCACCTGCAGGTGGTGCAGCGGCTCCAGGTAGGTGTCGCGGACGGCCAGGGTGCGCTGGAGCACCGGCGAGTTTTCCAGCAGGGCCGGTGAGGCGGTGACCGCCAGCACCTCCCGCTTGGTCAGCTCGTACTCCCGCTCGATCTGCTCGAAGATCGGGTGCAGCTTCTTCGGCACCAGCGTCTCGACGTACCGGCGGGCGATGCTCAGGTCGGTCTTGGTCAGCATCATCTCGACGTTCGACAGGAACGTGCGGAAGAAGTGCCAGTTACGGTGCATCTCGGCCAACACGTCCGCCAGCCCCGCCTCGCGGGCGGCGGCCAGCCCGGAACCGACGCCGAACCAGCCCGGCACGATCTGCCGGGTCTGCGTCCAGCCGAACACCCACGGGATGGCCCGCAGCCCGGACAGTCCCGCGCCGGTGTTCGGGCGCTTCGCCGGCCGGGAGCCGATGTTGAGCGCGCCGAGCAGTTCGGTGGGGGTGGACGCCCAGAAGTACGCCGGCAGGTCCGGGTCCTCTACCAGCGACCGGTAGGACCGGAACGCCGACTCGGAGACCACGTCCATCGTCGCGTCCCAGCGCTCCAACATCTCGGCCGGCTGCCGGGGCGCGGTGTGCAGCAGGGTCGCCTGGAGCACCGCGGCGAGGGTCAACTCCAGGTTCTCCCGGGCCAGCGAGGGCAGGGTGTACTTGTCGGAGATCACCTCGCCCTGCTCGGTCACCTTGATCGCGCCGTCCATCGTGCCGTAGGGCTGCGCCAGGATCGCCTCGTGCGTCGGACCGCCACCACGCCCGACCGTGCCACCCCGGCCGTGGAAGAGCCGCAGGTGCACGCCGTGCCGGGCGGCCACGTCGCGCAGCGCGCGCTGCGCCCGGTGGATCGACCACTGGCTGGTGGTGATCCCGGCCTCCTTGTTCGAGTCGGAGTAGCCGAGCATGACCTCCTGCACGTCGCCGCGGGCGGTGACCAGCGCCCGGTACGCGGGCAGTGACAGCAACTCGTCGAGGAGCTCACCGCCGGCGTTCAGCTCGGCCGGGGTCTCCAGCAGCGGCACGAACCCGATCCGGGCCCGCCCGCTGTGCACGTCCACCAGGCCGGCCTCGCGGGCCAGCACCACGGCGGCCAGCACGTCGTCGACGCCCAGGGTCATCGAGATGATGTACGACTCGATCACCTCGGCGCCGAACCGGTCCTGTGCCTCCCGGATGGTGCCGAACACGTCGAACGTCTTGCGGGCCGGCTCGGTGAGCGACGTGTCCAGCGTGGACAGCGGCCGGCGGCCGGTCAGCTCGTCGGCGAGCAGCTTGGTGCGTTCCAGCCGGGTCAGCGCCGGGTAGTCGGAGACCTCGCCGACCGCCTCGTAGAGCTGCGCGAGCACCGCGTGGTGCGCCTCGGCGTGCTCCCGGACATCCATGGTGGCCAGGTGCAGGCCGAACGCGGAGACCGTACGGATGGTGGAGGCCAGCCGGCCGACCGCGGTGAGCTGCCCGGAGTTGCGGGCCAGCGAGGCGCGCAGCAGGTCCAGGTCGGCGACCAGCTCGGCGGAGCCCCGGTAGTCCCGACCGGGCACGTGCGCGGTGCCCTGACGCAACCGCAGCCGGGTGTTGGCGAGCTTCGCCTTCACACAGCGCGCCTTGAGCCGGTACGGCTCCTCCGCGTTGACCCGGCGGAAACGCTGCGCCACCTCGGGCAGCGCGTCCAGGTCGGCGGCGAGGCTGGCGGAGAGGTCCAGGGACACCCCGCGCAGTCGGCGGGACACCGAGACCTCGTTGATCAGGTGGTCCATCGCCTTCTCGGTGGCGGCGATGCCGTGCTCGTGCTGGATGGTCAGCACCTCGCGGGTGACCGCCGGGGTGACGAACGGGTTGCCGTCGCGGTCGCCGCCGATCCAGGTGCCGAAGCTCAACGGCCGGGCCGTCGGTGAGGTCTCCACGCCGAGCGTGCGCAGCGTGTCGGCCAGATCGTCGAGCACCTGCGGGGCGGCCTCCGCGTACAGGTCGCGCAGGTAGTAGATCGCGTTGCGGGCCTCGTCGGTCGGGTCCGGCCGGTCGAGTCGCAGCTCGTCGGTCTGCCACATCAGGTCGAGCAGCTCGGCCAACCGGCGGTTGGCCGGGCCCTCGTCGCTGGCGCCGTAGAGGATCGCGTTGGCGGTCTCGGTGTCCAACTCGTCGGCGATCGCCCGCAGCTTGGACAGGATCGACCGACGGGCCGCCTCGGTCGGGTGCGCGGTGAAGACCGGTCGCACCGCGAGCCGGCGAGCGGCGTTGGCGATCTCCTCGGCCGGCACCCCCCGCTCGGCGATCATCTTGGCGGCCTGGTCCAGCCAGCCGCCCTGCACCGCGCGACGGCGGCGCAGATCCCGGGCGCGGTGCACCTGCTCGGTGATGTTGGCCAGGTGGAAGTAGGTGGAGAAGGCGCGGGCCAACTTGGTGCCGGTGGTCACGTCGAGCCCGCCGAGGCGCTGCGCGGCCGCCGGGGCGTCGCTGCGGACCTGGGCGCGGATCTCCTCGACGAGGTCGAGCAGCGGGCGACCCTCCTGGCGGGCCAGGGTCTGGCCGAGCAGGGTGCCGAGTCGGCGGATGTCGGCGCGCAGTGCGGCGTCCGGGCCGTCGTGGTCGTGCTGGTCGGTCACGATGCGCTCCCTTGCGTGGGTACGAAGGACAGCGCTGTCCGACTTACTGGATGGTATCCGCGCGGACCGGATGTCTGGAGGGCCCCCGGGTGATCCACTGCCTCCGGACGTGTGTTTTGCGGCGTGATCTCAACCACCATGATCGGTCCGCGCGGGCAGACGGTGGTGTGCGCCGGGACCGGAACATAGGGCGCTACTGAGCAATTTTCTTCAAGACGCGGCGGCCCGACGGCCCGAGGATGGTTCCTGCCGGACCGGAGGCCGTCCTGGCGGCGGGGGCACGCGGGCCTGTTCGGGGAGGCCCGACGCCCCGGTCGCGCGTGCCCGAGAGGGCGCCGCAGGTCCGCTGACGGGGCCTCCCCGACGGTGTCCGCACCCGCCGACGGGTCAGCCCGACCCGGTCCGGGTCTCGACCGCGGGGGTGAGCAACCGGCGCAGGCGGGCCGGTGGATGGCCCACCTGCTCCCGGACCACCCGGGTCAGGTGTGCCTGGTCAGCGAACCCGTACTCGGTGGCCAACGCACCGAGCGGACGACCGTCGGGCTCGGCGAGCGTGTCCAGCACCGCCCGTACCCGCAGCCGGTTCCGGTAACTGGTCAGGCTGCTGCCGGTCATCCGGTGGAAGACCCGGCTGAGGTGGTGCGGCGAGCTGCCCACCTCCCGGGCGACCTCGTCCAGGCTGAGCGTGAAACCGGAGTTGGCCAGCACCTCCCGAGCCCGGTCGGCCAACCGCCGGTGGGCGACCAGCGTCGCCGGTCGACGGCGGACCGCCGGGTCGAGCCCCTCGTCCGCGCCGAGCGGGCTGTGCCGCAGCAGGTGGGTCAGGAACCGGTGCAGCCGCTCGGCCATCTCGAACCCGTCCAGCCCGCGCCGGAACTCCGCCACCAGAAGCCGGTGCGCCAGGTCCAGCGCCGCGTCGGAGGATCCGGACCACCCACCCCGGTCCAGCCAACCCTCCGCGTCCGGGCGGGCCGCCAGCACCACCGGGTCGATCTCCAGGCAGGTGTACGAGTCACCGCAGCCGAACGGGTGGGCCACGGCGAGTTCGTCGCCGGGGCGGGTGAGCAGCACCGAGGTGGCGTCGGAGAGCTCGACCCGACCGTTGAGCCGACGCCGGTACGCCCCGGAGCGGCCCAGGATGACCTTGTGCCGGTCCACGACGGTGGACTCCGTCCAGCCGTGGTCCTCCACGATGCACCGCGCCTGGTAGGCGAGCATCCCCTCCGGGTGCCCCAGCACCCGCCACCGGGCGGGTGTGGTGCGGCGACGCGGATCACTGCCGACTCCCTCGGCGGGCATCGTTCCCTCCCCAGACGTGACGGTGGTGGGTCAGGTGTCGCTGGTGTCGGGCCTCACGTTCCAGCGGAGACGACGGCGAAGGCGCGAACGGGGAACGTGCCCATGCCGGCCACCATCGGGGGGGCCGCCGTGAACCGGAACCCGCTCGGCGGCAACGCGCCCAGGCCGGTCAGGTGCTCCACGATCGGGATGCCGGCGGCGAGCAGCGCGCTGTGCGCGGGGCGTACGCCGGCGGCAGCCGGGCTCATGTCGTCGATGTTGATCGAGTCGATGCCGACCAGCGCCGCCCCAGCCTCGACAAGCGCCTGGGCGGCGTCCCCGGTCAGGTACGGCGCTTCCGGCGCGCCGTACCGCTCGGTGCCGAAGTGCGCATCCCACCCGGTGTGCAGCAACACCGCCCGACCGGCCACCTCGTACGGGGCCAGCATGAGCCGGTCAACCGCGCGGATGCCGGCCGGCACCCGGACCACCACCCCCGGTAGGTCGGCGAGACGGTCCAGCGACACAGCGGTCAGGTCGTCCCGGCCGGCCCATCGGTGGGCGGGCGTGTCCAGGTACGTGCCGGTGTTGGCGATCATGTCGATTCGGGCCACGTGGAATTCGGTGCCCGGGGCGTACCGCTCCCGGGAGGCGGCGAAGGTCAACCAGTCGGTGATCCGGGGGCCCGGCCAACCGGGCAGGGTGGTCATCCCTTCGCTGATCACGTGGCTCAGCTCGACCAGCCTGCGGCCGGACGTCGGCTGATCGACGGCGACGCCCCGGCCGCCCTTGTGCGGTTCCTCGATGATCGTCTTGGCGCTGATCCGAACCTCGGCCACCATCAGCAGCCCGAGGTGCCGGACGAACAACGCCGCCAGGTCCTCGTCGCTGATCTCCCGACCGGAAATGTCCAGTCGGAACCCCTCGGTACGCAGCCCGCCGCCGTTGGCGAAGCTCACCTCCGCGTCGAACTGTGCCCGCCACTGCTCACCCATCCCGAAACCCGACCACGCCAGCCGCCATTCGGTCAAGATCCGCTGCGAGGGCTGGTGGCGCCGGGCGGCGCGGTCCCAAGATCTCGCAATATCCAGGATGTAGTGGCATCGGCGCGTCGCTGAGGCCACTACATCCTGGTTCGAGCGCGATCTTCGGCGCGGGGCGCGGGGCGGCGTGGACCTGGGCGGAAGGGGGTGACTGTCGGTCGACGGGGCTAGGCTTGTCGTCGTGCACCCCCCGTCCGACTGGACGAGGGGCCGCCGTCGTGTGCGTCGACTCCCCGGGAAGGATTTCCCTTGCTCACCGGTCTGTTTTCCGCCGCCCTGGCCGACCCCGGGCTGGCCCGGGCGCGTGACCTGGCGCGCTCCGGTGCCGCCCAGGTAGACGGCCTCGACATCACCGCCCCGGCGGCGCTGCGCCCGTTCGCCGTCGCGGCGGTCGCCGCCGACAACGACGGGGCCGGGCGCCCGGTGCTCGCGGTGACCGCCACCACCCGGGAGGCCGACGACCTGGCCGCCGCGCTCGGCGGGCTGCTGCCGGCCGAACAGGTAGTGGTCTTCCCCTCCTGGGAGACGCTGCCGCACGAGCGGCTCTCCCCACGCTCGGACACCGTGGGTCGACGGCTGGCCGTGCTGCGCCGCCTCGCGCACCCCGAGTCGGCCGACGCGCACGGCCGCACCGGGCCGCTGCGGGTGGTCGTGGCCCCGGTGCGTTCGCTGCTCCAGCCCCAGCTCAAAGGGCTCGGTGACCTGGAGCCGGTGCAGCTCGCCGCAGGCGAGGAGGCGGACCTGGAAGAGGTCGCCCGCCGGTTGATCGACATGGCGTACGCCCGGGTCGACCTGGTCACCAAGCGCGGCGAGTTCGCGGTACGCGGCGGCATCCTGGACGTCTTCCCGCCCACCGACGAGCACCCGTCCCGGGTCGAGTTCTGGGGCGACGAGGTGGAGGAGATCCGCACCTTCGCCGTCGCCGACCAGCGGACCATCGAACAGGTCCCGCTGCTGTGGGCGCCGCCGTGTCGTGAGCTGCTGCTCACCCCGGCGGTGCGCGACCGGGCCGCCGCGCTCGCCGAGCAGCACCCGGAGTTGGCCGAGATCCTCGACAAGCTGGCCGAGGGAATTCCGGTGGAGGGGATGGAGTCGTTGGCCCCGGTGCTGGTCGGTCCCGACTCGCTGGAGCTGCTGCTGGACGCCATGCCGGTCGGCACCCACGTCCTGCTCTGCGACCCGGAGCGGATCCGCACGAGGGCGCACGACCTGGTGCGTACCTCGGAGGAGTTTTTGCAGGCCAGTTGGGCCGCCGCCGCGGTCGGCGGCCAGGCCCCGGTGGACGTCGGCGCCGCCGCCTTCCGCACCCTCGGCGAGGTACGCGCCGCCGCCGGCAAGCTCGGCCAGCCGTGGTGGACGCTGTCCCCGTTCGGTCTGGTGGAGGGCGAGACAGCCGAGACGCGGCAGCCCTGGGAGGACGCGCCGGAGCAGGCCGCCGTCACCCCGGACGACGCCATCGCGGTGACCCTCTCCGCCCAGCCGGCACCGCTCTATCACGGTGAGACCTCGCGGGTCGTCGAGGACCTCAAGCGTTGGTCCGGCGACGGCTGGTCGATCGCGCTGGTCTTCGAGGGGCACGGCCCCGCCCAACGGGCGGTGGAGGTGCTGCGCGACGCCGGCCTCGGTGCCCGGTTGGTGCAGGAGGTGCCGACCGCGCCCGCCCCCGGCGAGCTGGTGGTCACCTGCGGCGCGCTGGGCAGCGGGTTCGTCGACGAGGCGTCGCGCTTCGTGCTGCTCACCGGCAACGATGTGACAGGCGGTCGGGGCACCTCGACGCGGGACATGCGCAAGATGCCGAGCCGGCGGCGCAACACCATCGACCCGCTGGAGCTCAAGGCCGGCGACTTCGTGGTGCACGAGCAGCACGGCATCGGCCGCTACGTCGAGCTGGTGCAGCGGACCGTCAACGGGGCCAGCCGGGAATACCTGGTCATCGAGTACGCGGCCAGCAAGCGGGGCCAGCCCGGCGACCGGTTGTTCGTCCCCACCGACCAGCTCGACCAGCTCTCCCGCTACGTGGGCGGTGAGCAGCCGACCCTGCACAAGATGGGCGGCTCGGACTGGCAGAAGTCCAAGGCCCGGGCCCGCAAGGCGGTCCGGGAGATCGCCGCGCAGCTCATCCAGCTCTACGCCGCCCGCAAGGCGTCCAAGGGTCACTCGTTCGGCCCGGACACGCCGTGGCAGCGGGAGCTGGAGGACGCCTTCCCGTGGCAGGAGACTCCGGACCAGCTCGCCGCCATCGAGGAGGTCAAGCGGGACATGGAGCAGACCGTCCCGATGGACCGGCTGATCTGCGGCGACGTCGGCTACGGCAAGACCGAGATCGCGGTCCGGGCGGCGTTCAAGGCGGTGCAGGACGGTAAGCAGGTGGCGGTGCTGGTGCCGACCACCCTGCTGGTGCAGCAGCACTACAACACGTTCGCCGAGCGGATGAGCCAGTTCCCGGTCCAGATCCGACAGCTGTCGCGGTTCCAGACGGCGAAGGAGACCGAGCGGACGTTGGAGATGGTCGCCGACGGCACCGTCGACATCGTCATCGGCACCCACCGGCTGCTCCAGACCGCCACCCGCTTCAAGCAGCTGGGCCTGGTGATCGTCGACGAGGAGCAGCGCTTCGGTGTGGAGCACAAGGAGCACCTGAAGACGCTGCGCGCGTCGGTCGACGTGCTGAGCATGTCGGCCACCCCGATCCCGCGCACCCTGGAGATGGCGATCACCGGCATCCGGGAGATGTCCACCATCGCCACGCCACCGGAGGAGCGGCACCCGGTGCTCACCTTCGTCGGCGCGCAGGACGACCGGCAGGTGGCCGCGTCCATCCACCGTGAGCTGCTCCGCGACGGGCAGGTCTTCTACCTGCACAACCGGGTCGAGTCGATCGACCGGGCGGCACGGCGGCTGCGGGAGTTGGTGCCCGAGGCGCGGGTAGCGGTGGCGCACGGCCAGATGGGCGAGGACGCCCTGGAGAAGGTCATGGTCGGCTTCTGGGAGAAGGAGTTCGACGTCCTGGTCTGCACCACGATCGTCGAGTCGGGCATCGACATCCCGAACGCCAACACCCTGATCGTGGAGCGGGCCGACCTGCTCGGCCTGGCCCAGCTGCACCAGATCCGCGGCCGGGTCGGCCGGGGCCGGGAGCGGGCGTACGCCTACTTCCTCTACCCGCCGGAGAAGCCGCTGACCGAGCATGCCCACGAGCGGTTGGCGACCATCGCCCAGCACACCGAGTTGGGTGCCGGCATGTACGTGGCGATGAAGGACCTGGAGATCCGGGGCGCCGGCAACCTGCTCGGTGGCGAGCAGTCCGGGCACATCGAGGGTGTCGGCTTCGACCTGTACGTGCGGATGGTCGGCGAGGCGGTCTCCGCGTTCAAGGGTGAGCGGTCGGAGGAGGAGACCGACGTCAAGATCGACCTGCCGGTCGACGCGCACCTGCCGCACGACTACGTGAGCGTGGAGCGGCTGCGTCTGGAGATGTACCGCAAGCTCGCCGAGGCGCGCGACGAGGAGCGGCTGGGCGAGGTCATCGCCGAGATGACCGACCGGTACGGCGAGCCGCCGGCCCCGGTGCAGAACCTGGTGGAGGTGGCCCGGTTCCGCCTGTTGGCCCGCCGCTACGGCCTGACCGACGTGTCCATGCAGGGCAAGCACGTCCGCTTCGGGCCGTTGCCGTTGCCGGATTCGAAGCAGATGCGGCTCAAGCGCTACCACCCGGATGCCGTCTACAAGCAGGCCACCGACCAGGTCAGCGTGCCCCGACCGACCACCCGGCGGATCGGCGGCGAGCCGCTGCGGGACCAGGCGCTGCTGCAGTGGTGTGCGCAACTGCTCTCCGATGTGCTCGGTGCTCCCGCCCCGCTCGCCGTCGCGGCGGGTTGAGGCGGGTCCGTGGTGTGGTGGGGGCCGTCACAGGCTGGGGGAGGGCATGAGAGAGTGACGGGTATGCGTGCTCGCCGTGTGATCGCCGCCGCCAGCGTCGCGGCCCTGGGTGT
This sequence comes from Micromonospora sp. C97, assembly GCF_018070385.1. Lineage (NCBI taxonomy): Bacteria > Bacillati > Actinomycetota > Actinomycetes > Micromonosporales > Micromonosporaceae > Micromonospora > Micromonospora sp. C97. The sequence goes on along the minus strand of NZ_JAGPXU010000017.1, from coordinate 29,761 downwards.
CCTCTCCCTCGCTGCCTGCGGCAAGTCCGCACCGAACATCGCCGCTTATGTCGGTGACACCGCCTATTCCGTGGACCGGGTCGACGCGATCTACGACGACGCGCAGACGAAGTACGGCGACGCCGTCCGGCGGGAGGCCGGTCAGGCGGGGGCGACGCCGTCTCCGGAGCAGTTGCGCGCCGCGGTGACCCGTCAGGACGTGGTCAACCTGCTGGTCAGCCTGGACCTCGGCAAGCGGGTGGCGGCGGCGAAGAACATCCAGGTGCCCGACGAGGTCAGCCCGCAGCAGCTTGAGCAGAACCTGCGGGTGCCGGCGAGCACCGAGTACGCCAAGCTCTGGGGTGACTGGATCGACCTGCTCCAGGTGCTCAACCAGCAGCTCCCGCCGGCCGAGCTGAGCGACGATTCGCTGATGGCCGTCTACGACGCCCTGACCAAGACCGGGGCGATCGACGCCGGGATGTCGGTGGCCAACGTCCGTCAGGCGTTCGGCGACGGCGGCTTCGTGCGTAGCGCCACCGCCCTCAGCACCGCGCTCGAGGAAGAGGCGCGCCGGGTCGACGTCACGATCAACCCGCGCTACCGGGCGGTGGGCGTGCCGTCGGTGGTGAGCACCGGCCAGTCGCTGGTCTTCTACTCGCTGCCGTACATCAACGAGGCCGGCCCGGTCACTGACATCTCCACCCCGGAGCCGCTGCCGTCGAGCGGCGCGCCGAGCGACGAGGCTCCCGCACCGGAGCAGGGCACGGCCAGCTGAGCATGTCGGCGCGGATCGTCCTGCTGGTCACCTCACCCCGGCTGCCGGCCGGCCTGTTGACCTCCGCGGCCTGGGACGTCGTACGCCAGCACCCGGTGTTGACCGGCTCGGACAGTGAGATGGTCACGGCCGTGCGTCAGGCGGGCGCCGAGGTCACTGTGGTGGACGGCCCGGCCACGCAGCCGTTGCTGGACGCGGTGGCGGCGCACGGCACCGTGGTGTGGTTGGCCGGTCCGACGGGTGACGAGGCGCTGGCCCGGGAGTTGGGCCTGCGGCTGGCCCGGCAACCGGGGTTGGCCGAGATGGAGCTGATGTACGGCTCGTGGGATCCGCCGGGCGCCCGGCTGCTCGACGCGGTGGCCGTGCTGGACCGGCTGGCCTCGCCGGGTGGCGACCCGTGGAAGCGGGCGCAGACGCACCGCAGCCTCGCCGGCTACCTGCTGGAGGAGAGCTACGAGGCGTACGACGCGATCAGCGCCGACGACACCGACGCGCTGCGCGAGGAGTTGGGCGACGTGTTGTTGCAGGTGGTGCTGCACGCGCGGCTCGCCGAGGAGTTGCCCGAGGATGAGCGGTGGTCCATCGACGACGTGGCCGGTGGTCTGGTCGACAAGATGATCCGGCGTAATCCGCACGTCTTCGCCGGTGCCGAGGTGGGCACCCTGGAGGAGATCACCGAGAACTGGGAGCGGATCAAGCGCGCGGAGAAGGCGCGGAGTTCGGTGCTGGACGGCGTGGCCCTGAGTCAGCCCGCGCTGGCTCTGGCGGCGCAGATCCTGGACCGTGCCGCCCGCCGGGGCATCGAGGTTCCGCCGCCGCTGCCCGACGCCCAACCGGACGCCGAAGCGAGGCTGGGAGCCAGCCTGCTGGCCACGGTCGCGGCGGCCCGCGAGGCAGGCCTCGACCCCGAAGCCGCCCTCCGCCGCGCCACCCTGGCCCACGCCCAATCCATCCGCACCGCCGAACCCTCACCGGCAGACCCGCGTTGACCATGAAGTTGTTGCCCCGACACGCCGAGGCGAACGGCAACAACTTCATGATCGACGGAACGGGGCGGAACCGGCCGACCACGGTGGGGCGGTCGGTAGGGTGGGCGGGTGGAAGCGTTTGGGGTGCTGGCTGAGCGGGTCGTCGAGGCGTTGCTGGAGTCGCGGCCGGGGGTCGCCACCGCCGCCGGGGACCACCGGTTCGACGACCGGCTGCCGGACCTGTCCGCCGACGGGTTGACCGCCGACCGGGCGATGCTCTCCGACGCGGCCAACGCGCTGTCCGAACTGGACCCGGACTCCCTCGACGTCGACGAACAGGTCGACCACGCGCTGCTCACCTCATTCGTGGACCGGGAGCTGTTCGAGCTGACCGAGATCCGGTCGCACGAGTGGGATCCGTTGCGGCACAACCCCGGCCCGCTGCTGCACCCGCTGCTGGCCCGCCCGTACGCCCCCGCCGAGGTGCGGCTGACCCAACTGGCCGGGCGGCTCGCCGCCGTACCGGACGCCCTCGCCACCGCCCGCGCGACGCTGCGGGACATGCCGCGGATCCACGCGGAGACGGCCGTCGGGCAGTTCACCGGCACGGCCGCGCTGATCCGCGACGAGCTGCCGGCGCTGCTCGCCCAGGCGCCGAGCCAGCTCGACCGGGTCGAGCCGGCGGCCACCGCCGCGATCGCCGCGCTGGACGAGTTCGTCGCCTGGCTCCGGGCCGGCCTGGCCGCCGATGCCGGTCCCGGCCGTGACCCGCGACTGGGCCGACGTCGCTGGGAGGCGCGGCTCTGGCACACCCTCGACACCGAGCTGGGCGCCGCCGAGATCCAGCGGCGCGCGTGGGCCAACCTGGACCGGGTCACCGCCGAGATCCGTGCGGCGGCCGTCGAGCTGGTCGGCGGGCCGGCCGACGACGCGTCCGTACGGCGGGCGCTGGACCTGCTCGCCGCCGAGCACCCGAACGACGCGACGATCGTCGAGCTGGCCGCTGTGACACTGGACGAGGCCACCGACTTCGTCCGCGCACACGACCTGGTCACCCTGGTCGACGACCGGTGCGTGATCCAGGAGATGCCGGAGTTCGCCAGGGGCGTCGCGGTGGCGTACTGCGACGCGCCCGGCCCGCTGGAGACCGCCGCCGTGCCGACCTTCTACTGCATCGCGCCCACCCCGTCGGACTGGTCGGCGCACCGGGTCGAGTCGTTCTACCGCGAATACAACGACCACATGATCCGCAACCTGACGGTGCACGAGGCGATGCCGGGGCACTTCCTCCAACTCGCCCACGCCCGCCGCTACGTCGGTGGCACCCGGGTCCGCGCGCTGGCCGAGTCCGGCCCGTTCATCGAGGGCTGGGCGGTCTACGCGGAGGAGGTGATGACGGGTCTCGGCTTCGGTGGTCTGCCGGTGCGGTTGCAGCAGCTCAAGATGCAGCTACGGATGACCATCAACGCGTTGCTCGACCAGTTGGTGCACGCCGAGGACCTGCCCGAGGCCGAGGCGATGGCGTTGATGACCGGGCGCGGCTTCCAGGAGGAGGGCGAGGCGGCCGGCAAGTGGCGGCGCGCCCAACTGACCTCGACCCAGCTGTCCACCTACTTCGTCGGCTACAGCGAGGTGGCCGACATCGCCGCCGCCCGCCCGGACGGGGTGTCGGTCCGCGACTGGCACGACGCGATGCTCGCCCACGACTGCCCGCCCCCGCGCCACCTGCGCACCCTGCTCGGTCTCTGAGCAGGGCCGCCGCGCGGGCTCGGCGCCGCCGTCGGTCACCGTCGCGTCGATGTGCCGGCGCGAGATGGCGTACGCGGGCAGCAGTTGCGCCGGACGCGGGCCCGCCGGGCGGTGCGCCCGACCTGGGCTCGGCCGGCTCGGTCAGGAGCCGCCGGGGCGGCGGTCGACGACGCCGGCACCGGCGGGCGGCTCGAACGCGTCCTCGTCGACGGTCGCGGAGTAGTCGCTCAACGCCAGCTCCACCGGCTTGCCGTCGACCGGCCCGGTGAAGCTGCCGAGCACGCCCTCGGTGGTCACGCAGGCGGTGAAGTCGCCGGACGAGCTCTCCACCGCCACGCAGGCGGCGTGGTGCCCGGCGACCGTGGTGTCGCTCTGCTTGATGACCGCCTGCGGGTCGAGCGCGGCGGCGGTGAGCAGGCCGACCACCACCGGCGGCGTGACGAGGCCCTGCCGGTTGGCCTCGCCGAACAGCGTCACGGTGGGCTTGCTGCCCGGGGTCGGCGGGGCGACCAGCGTGCACTCCGGGCGGGTGCCGGTTGTCGTGCACCGGGTGATGGCGTCCGGGGTGACGGTGAGTTGCCCGCCCGGGTAGGTGTACGTGGATCGCGCCGGGTCCTGTGCCTGCACGATCGCGGCGCGCTGGCCGCCGGGCAACTGGTAGGTGGCCGAGTAGGTCAACTCCAGTGCCCGGTCGAGCCGGGCGGCGAGATCGTTGACGAGTTCCGAGCGGCCCATGGCGACTCCGGCGTCCTCGAATGTCTGACAGCCGGTGACCGTGAGCGACGCGATGACCGACACGGCGAGCATGCGGAGGGTGGTCGAGGCGGCGGGCATGGCGACCAGCCTGGTGGATTTGGTCCGTGCAGCGCAAACCCGTTGCCGGTTGACGCCCGGAAATCCGGGAATGTCCGTCAACGCGGGGTGACCCGGGTGCGCGGGCGACGCCGTGCCCGTTCGCGCCGCCCGATACGCTGCGTTCAACACCTGCCTCAGCCGCACCGTCGCGGCCCACCCACGGACCGGATAACAACAACGAGGAGCGACTTAGTGGCAACCATCGAGGGAATCGTCGCCCGGGAGATTCTCGACTCGCGGGGCAACCCGACGGTCGAGGTCGAGGTCGGTCTGGACGACGGCACGGTAGCCCGCGCCGCCGTGCCCTCCGGCGCCTCCACCGGCGCCTTCGAGGCGATCGAGCTGCGCGACGGTGACGCCGACCGCTACCAGGGCAAGGGCGTGGAGAAGGCGGTCTCCAACGTCGAAGACAAGATCGTCGACCAGATCATCGGGTACGAGGCCAGCGAGCAGCGGCTGATCGACCAGAAGATGCTCGACATCGACGGCACCGACAGCAAGTCGGAGCTGGGCGCGAACGCCATCCTGGGGGTCTCCCTGGCGGTGGCGAAGGCCGCTGCCGGCAGCGCCGAGCTGAGCCTCTTCCGCTACCTGGGCGGCCCGAACGCGCACCTCCTGCCCGTGCCGATGATGAACATCCTCAACGGTGGCGCGCACGCCGACTCGAACGTCGACATCCAGGAGTTCATGATCGCGCCGATCGGCGCGCCCACGTTCCGGGAGGCGCTGCGCTCGGGCGCGGAGGTCTACCACGCGCTGAAGTCGGTGCTGAAGAAGAAGGGCCTCTCCACCGGGCTCGGCGACGAGGGTGGCTTCGCGCCGAACCTGCCGACGAACGCGGCGGCCCTGGACCTGATCGCCGAGGCGGTCGAGAAGGCCGGTTACCGGCTCGGCACCGACATCGTGTTCGCGCTCGACGTGGCGGCCACGGAGTTCTTCGACAACGGCACCTACACCTTCGAGGGCGCCGCGAAGTCCGCCGAGGAGATGAGCACCTACTACACCAAGCTGGCCGACGAGTACCCGATCGTGTCGATCGAGGACCCGCTGGCCGAGGACGACTGGAGCGGTTGGCAGACGCTGACCGCCTCGATCGGTGACCGGGTGCAGATCGTGGGCGACGACCTGTTCGTGACCAACCCGCAGCGCATCGCCCGCGGCATCGCGGAGAAGGCGGCGAACGCGGTTCTCGTCAAGGTCAACCAGATCGGTTCGCTGACCGAGACCCTGGACGCGGTGGACCTGGCCCACCGGGCCGGCTTCAAGTGCATGATGAGCCACCGTTCCGGCGAGACCGAGGACACCACCATCGCCGACCTGGCGGTGGCCACCGGCTGCGGCCAGATCAAGACCGGCGCGCCGGCCCGTTCGGACCGGGTCGCCAAGTACAACCAGCTGCTCCGGATCGAGGAGGAGCTGGCCGACGCGGCGCGCTACGCCGGCGCTGGCGCGTTCCCGCGCTACCGTTCGGCCTGAGACGCACGAAGCCTCGGGGGAGGGGTGTGACGATGCAGCAGCGCCGCACACCGGGTGGTCAGCGTCCCGCCCGCCGGCCGGGTCAGTCCGGCCGGCCGGGCGGCGGGCGCGCCACGCGGGGATCGGTCCGGGAGGCCGGCGTACGCGCCGAGCCGCGCGCCGCCGGTCGCGCGCCGGGTGCTGCCCGGGGCGCCGACGGCGTGCGCTCCGCGAACCGTCCGGCCGCCGCTCGGCGTACCGCCGCCGGCGGTGCCGTGAAGCGGCTCGCCGCACCCCACCCCCGTGGCTTCACCGGTCGGGCCACGGTGCTGTTCGCGGTCCTGATCGCGCTCGCGCTGGCCTACACCTACCCGGTCCGGGTCTACCTGGACCAGCAGGCCGACATCGAGCGGATGGAGGCCGCCCAGGCGGCACAGGAGGCGGAGATCGCCAAGCTCGCCGCCGAGGCCGCCAACTGGAAGGACCCCGAGTACATCAAGACGCAGGCTCGGGAACGGTTCTTCATGGGCCGGCCGGGCGAGAAGATGATGGTGGTGCTGCACGACCCGGAGGGCGCCGCCCGGGACGCCGGGAAGCCGGCCGGCTCGGCCGCCCCGGCCGGGCCGGTGACCTGGTACGACACGCTCTGGTCGAGCGTGCAGGCGGCGGACAGCCAGCAGCCGGGCAAGTGAGCCACCGACCCACCGCACCGCACCAGGAGAGATGGCACCGTGACTGTCGTACCACCGTCGGAGCCGGCGGCGGATTCCGTACCCCTGCCGCAGCGTGAGCCGGCCACCGAGGCCGACCTGGCCGCGGTGGCCGCGCAGCTGGGCCGGACGCCCCGCGGCACCCGGGCGGTCGCCCACCGGTGCCCGTGCGGCCTGCCGGACGTGGTGGAGACGACCCCCCGCCTCTCCGACGGCACCCCGTTCCCGACCCTCTACTACCTGACCTGCCCCCGGGCCACCGCGGCGTGCAGCCGACTGGAGTCGGCGGGGCTGATGAAGGAGATGGCGGACCGGCTGACGACGGACCCGGAGTTGGCGGCCCACTACCGTGCGGCGCACGAGGACTACCTCACCCGGCGGGAGGCGATCGGCGAGGTGCCGGAGATCGCCGGCATCTCGGCCGGCGGGATGCCGGGCCGGGTGAAGTGCCTGCACGTGCACCTGGGCCACGCGTTGGGCGCCGGCCCCGGGGTGAACCCGTTCGGCGACGAGACGTTGGAGCTGGTCGAGCCCTGGTGGTCGACGGGGCCGTGCGTGGACGTGCCGGCGGGCGAATGAGCACGCCGACTGCGGATCAGATCACGGTACGGCGGGCGCGCACCGGGGATGTGCGGGGCATCCGGCGACTCGTCGACACCTACACCGACGACCGGCGGCTGCTGAGCAAGGCCACCGTCACCCTCTTCGAGGACGTGCAGGAGTTCCGGGTCGCGGTCCGGGCCGAGGACGACGTCGTGGTGGGCTGCGGCGCGCTGCACGTCATGTGGGAGGACCTGGCGGAGATCCGCACGGTGGCGGTGGACCCGTCCTGCCGGGGCCGGCGGATCGGTCACCGGCTGGTCGGTGAGCTGATCGACGCGGCCCGGGAGTTGGGCGTGGCCCGCATCTTCGTGCTCACCTTCGAGACCCGGTTCTTCGCGTCGTTCGGCTTCCGCGAGATCGACGGCGCGCCGGTGCCGCAGCCGGTCTACGAGCAGCTGCTGCGGTCGTACGACGAGGGTGTCGCGGAGTTCCTCGACCTGGAGCGGGTCAAGCCGAACACGCTGGGCAACACCCGGATGCTGCTGCGCCTGTGATCAGCCCTTGCGGGGGTGGGCGGCGAAGAAGTCCCACATCAGGTCGGTGGCGGACAGCCCCGCGGAGGACGCGGCGAGTTGGCCCGCTGTCGCGCCCGGCCAACTGTGACCCATGTCGGCGAGGGTGTAGACGCTGACCTCGCTGCCGTCCGCGCAGCCCGCCACCGTGTGCGTCACGCCCGGCACCCCGGACGCCTTCGGGGCCGGCCGGCAGTTGAGCCGCTGCTGCCAGGTCCGTATCCCGGTCTGGAAGATCGTGGCGTACCGGTCCTGACCGCCGATGAAGGTGATCACGGAGACCGGGCTCTTCGGCACGTAGCTGTCGGCCGTGGTCAACTCCCCGCTGTAGCCACCGCTGACCACCCCGAGCGCGGCGAAGGTGTCGGTGCTCTCCACCGCCGCCCGGAAACTCATGTCGCCGCCGTTCGAGATGCCGGTGAGGAACACCCGGTTCGGGTCCGCGTGCCAGGTCTGCACCAGATGGTCGGTGAGGGCGTCGAGGAAGCCGACGTCGTCGGCGCTGCCGCAGCAGATCAGAGCGTTGAAACCGCCGCCCTGCCCGTCGGGGTAGGCGACCAGCACGTTGTCCTTGTCGGCCCTGGCGTCCAGGCCCGCCAGCTCCCGCATCGCGGAGCCGGTGCCGGGATAGAAGTGCAGCGCGATGACCAGTGCGGGTGACCGGGTCGGGTCGTACCCTGCCGGCGCGTGCAGCAGGTAGGTGCGGTCGAGCCCGTTGTGTTTCAGGGTGAGCTGGTGGTCGCCGGCCGCCGGTCGTTCGCTCGACGCGGACGGCGCGGCTGGCGGGGTCGACGAGGGTTGCCCCCGCTCACTACAGGCTGCGGCCACGATCAGGAGGCAAAGCCCCGTCAACACCGCCACCGATCGCCGCACGCCGGTCACCCCCCGTCGACCCCGCCGTCCACACTGGAGATCCTTCGGCCGGTAAACAACCCTTTCGGTCCTGGCCGAAGGCGGGCAGGCTGGTGTCATGCTTCGCCTCCAGCTCGGGTCGGCCGACCTGTGCCGGGTGCGGTTCGCCGACCGGCTCCACCCGGTCGCGAACGCGCTGCTGGCCGGTCAGTGGCTGCGCGATCCCACTGTCGCGGCGCTGGCGCCGGCGCTGGCCGAGCGGGCGGTGGCGGCCGAGGGCACGCCTGCCGCCCAGGCTGCCACCGCGATCCTGCGGCACCTGCTGCCCGGCCAGGGGCGTCTGCCGGACTTCGTCACGCCCTTCGCCGGTCTGGAGTCGGTGGAGGCCGGCCTGGAGGCGATTCGGGCCACCCCGGCACGGCGGGTCCGCGCCGAGGTCACCATGGCGTACGCGGACACGCCGGTCAGCCCGCTGCGGCGGCGGTTCGCGGCGGCCGACCCGGAGGTGCTGGACCTGTTCGGCGGGGCCGTGCGGGCCTGGTTCGACGCGGTCCTCGAACCGCACTGGGCCGAGCTGACGTCCGCGTACCGCCAGCAGGTGGCGGCTGCCAGTCAGCGGCTGGCGCAGCATGGCCTGGCCCGCCTCTTCTCGGGTCTGCACCCGGGGATCCGGTGGCGGGAGCCGGTGCTGGAGGTACACACGTGGTGGGACGGTGATCTCCCCGGCACCGGCCACGGGCTGATCCTGCTGCCCTCCCCGCTGGCCGGGCCACGGCCCCGGGTGCTGCTCCAGCAGGGTCATCCGATCCTGCTCGTCTATCCGGTGGTCATGCCCACGCTCGGGGCCTCCGCCGCCGCCGATTCCCTCGGTCGGCTGCTCGGCGTCACCCGGGCGCTGGTGCTGCGCCGGCTGGCGGCCGACGGCGGGTTGACCACCACCGTGTTGTCCCGGTCGGTCGGGATCAGTCTCTCCTCGGCCTCGGAGCACGCCCACGCCCTGCGGACCGCCGGTCTGGTGGCCAGCGTGCGCGAGGGCGGGGCCGTCCGACATCACCTGACCTCGCTGGGGGCGAGCTTGTTACGGGGCCCGTCGGGCGACGCGGGCGAGTCGGTGCCCACGGCCGGCCAAGCCGCCAGGTGGCCGCCCGTCCTGCCGTAAGGTTGCTGCCGTGACGACGCGTGTGGCGGCCATCGACTGCGGGACCAACTCGATCCGACTGCTGGTCGCCGACCTGCCCGACGCGTCGGCCGGGCCGCAGGCGCCGCTTGTCGACCTGACCCGGCGGATGGAGATCGTCCGGCTGGGGCAGGGCGTGGACCGCACCGGTCGACTGGCGCCGGAGGCGATCGAGCGGACCCGGATGGCGTTGGCGTCGTACGCCGCCGACATCGAGAAGCTGGGCGCCCAGCGGGTGCGGATGTGTGCCACCTCGGCCTCCCGCGATGCCGCCAACGCCGCTGACTTCACCGAGATGGTGCGGGCCACCCTCGGTGTCGAGCCCGAGGTGGTCAGCGGCGACGAGGAGGCCCGGTTGTCGTTCACCGGCGCGGTGCGTGGGTTGCCCGCCGACGCGAAGGAGCCGTTCCTGGTCGTCGACATCGGTGGTGGTTCCACCGAGTTCGTGGTCGGCGGCCGGGCCGACGGGGTGCGTGCGGCGATCTCGGTCGACATCGGCTGCGTCCGGATGACCGAGCGGCACCTGCCCGGTGACCCGCCGACGCCCGAGCAGGTAGCGGCGGCGCAGGCCGACATCGCGGCAGTGGTGGACCGGGCGCTCGCCGTGGTGCCCGGTCGCGAGGCGGCCACCCTGGTCGGCCTCGCCGGGTCGGTCACCACTGTGGTCGCGCTCGCGCAGGGCCTGCGGGAGTACGACCCGGAGCGCATCCACCACGCCCGGGTGTCGTACGAGGAGGTCGCCCGGGTGACCGCTGAGCTGCTGGGTCAGACCCGCGAGCAGCGGTTGGCGAACCCGGTGATGCACCCGGGCCGGGCCGACGTGATCGGTGCGGGCGCGCTGGTGCTTCGGGTGATCATGGAAAGGGCCGGGATGCCGTCCGTGGTGGCATCCGAGCACGACATCCTCGACGGCATCGCCTGGAGCCTCCAGCCGGCCACGCGCTAGCCGGCTCGATCAACTCGCCTTCCTTGAAGTCGCGGTATCCGTGTGCCTCGGATGCCTCGACTTCCTGAAAACCGAGTCGATCAACCTTCCGCGCGTCTGACCGGCTCGGCGTGTTGAGGCGGATTCGTTGACGCTATTTCGCATTGCACAGTAGTGTGCAATGCGTGGACACCACACAGCTGCTGAAGGGCGTGCTCGACATGGCCGTCCTGGCTGTTCTCCGGGAGGAGGACGGCTACGGTTACGACATCCTGCGCCGGTTGCGCGAGGCCGGCCTGGAGGAGGTCGGCGACGCCTCGGTCTACGGGACGCTGCGTCGCCTCTTCGCCGCCGGCCTGCTCACCACCTATGTGGTGCCGAGCGAATCCGGGCCGCACCGCAAGTACTACTCACTCAACGCCGCGGGGCGCGACCAACTGACCCGCTCCGGCAAGCTCTGGCGCTCGTTCGCCACCACCATGGACAGTCTGCTCGACGATCGGGGGATGGCGGCATGACCGTCACGGAGCAGGAGATCACCGACTACGTGGCGCGGGTCCGGGCCGCTCTGGCCGACCTGCCGACCGCGCAACGCGACGAGCTGACCGAGGACCTCGCCGACCACCTCACCGAGGTCGCCGCCGAGGCCGAGGGCACCCTTCTCGAGCGACTGGGCGAGCCCGAGACGTACGCCGCCGAGCTGCGCGCCGCGGCCGGCGCCGCACCGGGCGGCGGGCGCAACCTCGACCAGCGGGTGGCCACCGCGATGGCCCGGGTCCGCGGCCGGCTGCGCACCCTGGACACCCGTCTCGGCCCACCCCTGGGGTACGCGACGGCCAGCGACTTCCTCCACCTGCTGCGCCCCGGCTGGTGGGTGCTTCGGGGCTACCTGGCGGCGATGCTGGTCACCGTGATCAGCACCGGCGGCAGCTTCGGGTTGCTGCCGAGGTTCGGCGGTGAGTTGCTCGCCGGCATGATCATGCTGATCGGTTTCGTGGTCGCCTCCATCTGGATCGGCCGCCGCTCGGCTCAGCTGACCCGCTGGCCGCGCTCGGCAGTGCAGGTCGGCAGCGTGGTGCTGGTGATCTTCGCGTTCGCCGCGCTGATGCAGGCCGAGGACCGGATGCGCTACGGCGACTACGGCTACGACCAGACCTCGGTCGACAGCCAGTACGACCGGGTCCGGGACGTCTTCGTCTACGACAGCGAGGGCCGACTGGTGGAGAACGCCCGACTCTTCGACCAGAACGGCAATCCGATCCGGCTCGGCTACCCGGACTGCTCGGAAGAGGTCTATGACAAGCCGAACCTGCGGGCGTACCCGTACTGCCCGGAGCAGGCGCCCTTCGTGCCCCGCGCGCCCGGCGCACCCCTCCCGCGCGGTTCAGCGACCAGCACCCCGGACCCGACCAGCACCCCGGACCCGAGCGGCACACCCGGGCCGACCGGGACGCCGCTGCCGGCCGGTACGCCCACCGCAGTGCCGCCGAGCGGGACACCAACCCCCACCCCGACCCGGTGAACCGAGGTGTGAACTGGATCATGCGGGTGAAGCTGGGAAATAGCTGAACGGACGAGGCGAGCGGGACGGCACCGGAAATCAATGATCGTTACGGTGTCGTCTGCTCATCAACCCCTCGGAAGGAACCCCCGTGTCAGAGCAGGTCGCACCGCCCCCCGCGTCCGACGCCGCAACCCCTGAGCCGGCCGTCGAGACGCCGCAAGCGGCCGCGCCGCAGCAACCCGCTGGCGAGTCGCCGCAGGCGACCGAGCCGCAGCCAGCCGAGCCGAAGGCGGAGAAGTCCGGTGGTAGGAAGGTCCTCGGCATCGTCGGTGCGGTCCTCGCCGTCGTCGTCATCGCCGGCCTGAAGTTCGGCGTCGCCTCGGCGATCGGCAACTACTTCAACAAGGACGAGACCGCGGACGCCAAGACCGGCGACTGCATCGCCGAGCTGCCCGAGATCACCGGCACCGAGCAGGAGGAGGTCGACGGCGCCAAGGTCGTCGAGTGCACCTCCACCGACGCGGCGTACAACGTGGTCGGTCGGGTGGACGGCCAGAGCGAGGCTCAGGCCAAGGCCGACACCACCTGCACCCAGTTCTTCAAGGAGGGCGAGGAGGGGTACATCTTCTCCAGCATCGAGCCGGGCAAGACGGGCTACGTGCTCTGCCTGACCAAGAAGGTCTGACCGGAGCGGCGGACCGGTGTCGACGGCGGCGGGAGACATCCCGCCGCCGTCGGCGTACCCGGAGTCACCAGGGGGCGAACAGGAGGTGAATGCCACTGTTCCGGCGTCTTCCCGATGGCCGCGTGGCGTGGCAGGCTACCGGCACGTAGGACCACTGGGCGACCAGCCAACGATGACTGACCGCTAGGAGGACGGCCCATGGGCGAAATGGTGAGCTACCGCAGCAACGGGGGCACGAGCGAGGGGTATCTCGCGATACCCGCCAGCGGCACGGCCAGCCCCGCCGTCATCGTCATTCAGGAATGGTGGGGTCTGGTCCCGCACATCCGGTCGGTGGCCGACCGGTTCGCCGAGGCCGGTTTCGTGGCCCTCGCCCCGGACTTCTACCACGGTGAGACGACCAGCGAGCCGGACGAGGCGCAGCGGCTGCTGCTGGCGATGCGGATGGACGAGGCGGCGAAGGACATCGCCGGAGCGGCCGACTATCTCGCCGGGCGGCCCGAGGTCACCGGTAAGGTCGGTGCCGTGGGCTTCTGCGCCGGTGGCAGCCTGGCCCTCTGGTCGGCCACCATCTCCGAGCGGATCGTCGCCACCGCCGGGTTCTATCCCGTGCTGCCCTGGGAGTCGATGCGCCCCGACTGGGCCGACTACGCCGGCAAGGCAGCGGTCATCCACTGCTCCGAAGAGGACGGCACCTCGACCGCCGAGGGCGTACAGACCGCCCGTCGGGCCATCGAGGAGGCCGGCGGTGACTGCCACCTCTACGACTACCCGGGCACCTCGCACGCCTTCTTCAACGACGACCGGCCGGAGGCGTTCGACCAGCGCGCCGCCGCCAGCGCCTGGGCCCGCACCCTGGAACTCTTCCGGGCCAAGCTTGGCTGAGACGCGTACCCCCGAACAGGTGGTCGCCCGCGCACCGCGGGCGGCCGACCTGGCCGACCTCGACGCGGCGGTGAGCGACTGTTTCGCGTGTCCACGGCTGGTCCGGTGGCGGGAGGAGGTCGCCCGCACCCGCCGGGCCGCCTTCCGCGACCAGGAGTACTGGGGTCGGCCGGTGCCGGGCTTCGGCACCTCGGACGCGCGGATCGCGATCCTCGGGTTGGCGCCCGCCGCGCACGGTGGCAACCGCACCGGCCGGATCTTCACCGGTGACCGGTCGGGTGACGTGCTGTTCGCCGCGCTGCACCGGGCCGGGCTGGCCAACCAGCCGACGAGTGTGGCCGCCGACGACGGGCTCGCCCTGCGGGACCTGCGGGTCTTCTCGGCCGTCCGGTGTGCGCCACCGGACAACAAGCCGACCCCGGCGGAACGGGACACCTGCGCGCCCTGGCTGCACCGTGAGGTCGCGTTGGTCCAGCCCACGCTGCGGGTCGTGGTCGCGCTGGGCGCGTTCGCCTGGGCCGCGTGGTGGCCGGTGCTCCGCGCGGTGTACGGGCAGCGCCCGCCCAGCCCGCGACCGGCGTTCGGTCATGGGGCACACTGGTCCGGCACGGACGCCCCGGACTTGCTGGGCTGTTACCACGTCAGTCAGCAGAACACCTTCACCGGGCGGTTGACACCAGGGATGTTGGACGACGTCTTCGGCCAGGCTAAACAGCTGGCCGGAGTGGACTGAGACGACGCGTGGGGTGGTGGCGATGACAGACGGAACCCGCCCGCCCGCGCCGTCGGCCGAGCCGGCGCTGCGTCCGGTGCTCGGCCTGCTCCGCCGGTGGTGGCCGGTCGGCGCGGTCGCCGTCCTGCTCGCCGGTGCCGCGCTGGCGTCCGCCCACTCGTCGATCGGGGCCAGTCGGATCCCGCCGGCCGCGGACAACGTTCCCTGGGTTCCGGAGTACCCGACCGTCGAGCCGTCACCGTCCATCCCGATCGAGCCACGCGACGCGGGCGAGGCCACCCAGGCGCACATTCCGGAGTGGGTCGGCAAGGTGGCCGTGGCCCTGCTCGGGCTGGCCATCCTGGCCGCGCTCGGCTACCTCTGCTGGGTCCTGGTCCGGGGCGCGCTGCGCCGCACCACCCGGGCGCTACCGGCGCAGCGGGGCCGTCGGACCGCCGAGGGCACCGCCCGCGAGGTCGTCGCCGCCCTCGACGCCGGCCTGGTGGAACTCGACGACCGGGACACCGACCCCCGGGTGGCGGTGATCGCCTGCTGGGTGCGGCTGGAGGAGACCGCCGCCGCGGCCGGTGTGCCGAGGCTCGCCGGGGACACCCCCACCGACCTGGTCAGCCGGCTGTTGCAGGGCGACCCGGAGGCGGGCGTGCCGGCCATCGCCAGCACCGACGTGCTGGCGGAGTTCGCGCACGTCTACCGGGAGGCCCGGTACGCCACCCACCCGGTCGACGAACGCACCCGGGACCAGGCCCGCGCCGCACTTCGCCGGCTGCGCGGAGAACTCACCGCGGTGGTGACCCCATGAGCAGCACCAGCATCGACGATCTGCTCGCGTTCGAGGAGGAGGCGGCGCCGACCGGTCCGGGGGCGCGCGACTCCCGCTGGCGTCCGATGCTGCGTTCCCTCGCCTGGGCCGCCGCGCTGGTCGCGGTCCTGCTCGTCGGCCTCCGCGCGGTGGGCCTTCAGGTCTCGCTGCCGGTACTGATCGCCGGGGTGCTCGCCGTGTTGGCGGTGCGCCGGGTCACCGCACTGCTCGCGCCGCCGCCCCCGCCGCCGGGCGGTGCTCGGGTCGGCACCGGCGAGGAGGACGGCAGCTACAACTGGGGTGCCCGGGACGCGCTGCGCAGCGCGATCAACAGGTGGGAGTGGCCGCTGGACTGGTCCTCGACCCGACCCGAACGGTTCACCGGGACGGTCCTGCCCCGGATCGGTGAACTGGCCGACGAGCGGATGCGGCTGAAACACGGCGTGACCCGTGAGTCGGATCCCGCCCGCGCTCGCGCCCTGCTGGGTGAGCGCCTGTGGACGTTCCTGGAGACCCCGCCTCGCCGCACCCCGTCGCCGCGCGACCTCGCGGTGATCGTCGCCGAACTGGAGAGTATTTGATGAACGACGTGGACCGGAGCATTGCCCCCGCCGAGGTCGGGCACCTGGCCCGGGCGGTCCTGGATGCGGTCGGCACCGTCGTGGTCGGCAAACGGGACGCGTTGGAGTTGGTCCTCGCCGGCATCCTCGCCGGCGGGCACGTGCTCCTGGAGGACCTGCCGGGGCTCGGTAAGACGCTCACCGCCCGATCGTTCGCCCAGGCGCTCGGGTTGGACTTCCGTCGGTTGCAGTTCACCCCCGACCTGCTCCCCGCCGACGTCACCGGCTCCTTCCTCTACGACCAGCGCAACGGCGACTTCAGCTTCCGGGCCGGCCCGGTCTTCACCAACCTGCTCCTCGCCGACGAGATCAACCGGACGCCGCCGAAGACCCAGTCCGCGCTGCTGGAGGCGATGCAGGAGAAGCAGGTGTCGGTGGAGGGGGTGACCTACAAGCTCGACGAGCCGTTCCACGTGCTGGCCACCGCCAACCCCATCGAGTACGAGGGCACCTACCCGCTACCCGAGGCGCAGCTGGACCGGTTCCTGCTGCGGGTCTCGTTCGGGTACCCGCAGCACGAAGAGGAGTGGGAGGTGCTGCGCCGCCGGATGGGCCGTCGCCGGGAGGAGGCGGACATCAAGCCGGTGGTCGACGCGGCGACGCTGCGGGCCATGCAGGCCGCCCTGGAGGACGTGGTGGTGGAGGACTCCATCGGCCGCTACATCGTGTCGCTCACCGCGGCCACCCGGGAGCACCCGTCGGTGCTGGTCGGCGCCTCACCTCGTGGTTCGCTGGCGTTGCTGTTGCTGGCCCGGGTCCGCGCGGTGTTCGGCGGCCGGGACTACGTGGTGCCGGAGGACGTCAAGTCGGTGGCCGCGCCCGCCCTGGCACACCGGATCACCCTGCGCCCGGAGATGTGGTTGCGCCGGGTCGACCCGGCGTTCGTGGTGGGCGAGGTGCTGGAGGCGACTCCCGCCCCGGCCAGTGGCGCGCTGCCCAGCTACGCCGCCGGCGGGCCCCGGCACTGATGACCGGACCGACAGTGCCGAGGGCCACCGAAGCGGAACCGGCCGCCGGTTGGGCGCCCACCCCGGCGCTCGGCCGCGCGGTGCTGCTCGCCGGCCTGCTGCTGGTGGCCGGCGTGCTGCTGGGCAGGGTGGACCTGATCGTGCTGGCCGCTCCGTTCGCGCTGGGCACCGCGTACGCGTTGCGTCGACGGCCCACGGCGCTGCCCCAGGTCTGGATCACCCAGGGTGACGGCGGGCCGCTTGTCGAGGGCGGTGACGTGGCGGCGGCGGTGAGCGTCGGCAACCCGGACACTGTCGACTACGACCTGGTGGTGATGCGGTCCCGGGTGTCGCCGTGGCTGCGGATCGACAGGGCCGGCTTCGCCAGCGACGAGGCCGCCGGCGACGGGGCACAGAGTGCCGTCG
This sequence comes from Micromonospora sp. C97, assembly GCF_018070385.1. NCBI lineage: Bacteria > Bacillati > Actinomycetota > Actinomycetes > Micromonosporales > Micromonosporaceae > Micromonospora > Micromonospora sp. C97. The sequence continues at coordinate 12,599 of NZ_JAGPXU010000017.1, read as the reverse complement.
CGGCGACCGGGGTGACCGCTCCGGGTAACAACGGGGGCCGTTCCGTCGCCGACCGACCGTTCGTGACCTCGGTGCCGATCGGTGCCGCTGTCGACCTTGAGTTGGCCGGCAAGGCCCTGCGCTGGGGCCGGCACCCGATTGGCCCCGCCGGTGCCCGGGTCGCCACGGCGGGCGGTCTGCTGGTCTCCCGGGCGGTGATCACCGAGCCGGTCCGGGTGCGGGTGTACCCGCGTACCGAGCCGTTCGAGGCGGTGGAGGCGATGCCCCGCGCAGCCGGCCTGGTCGGGGCGCACCACTCCCGCCGACCCGGAGAGGGCGGCGAGCTGGCCGGCGTACGCGTCTTCGCCCCCGGTGACCGGCTGCGCCGCATCGACTGGCGGGTCTCGTTGCGGGCCCGGCAACTGCACGTGGCCGCCACCCTCTCCGACCGGGACGCGGAGGTGGTGGTGCTGCTCGACGTGCTCGCCGAGGCGGGCCGCTCCGGTGGGGTGGACGGTGCCGCCTCGGTGCTGGACACCACCGTCCGGGCCACCGCCGCGATCGCCGAGCACTACCTGCACCGTGGCGACCGGGTGTCCCTGCTGGAGTACGGGCCGGCCGCCCGTCGGCTCCGGCCGGCCGCCGGGCGGCGGCAGTACCTCACCGTCCTGGAGTGGCTGCTCGACGTCCGGGTGCACGCGTCCGCGCACGAACCGTACGACCAGGTCTTCGGCCCGCAGTTGCTCTCCTCGGACGCGTTGGTGGTGGTGCTCACCCCGCTGCTGGACGAACGGTCGGCGCAGATGCTCGCCCGGTTGGCTCGCGGCGGGCGGTTCGTGGTGGCCGTCGACACGTTGCCGACGGACCTGGCGTCACCGAAGGACCGGGGCTGGGCCGAGGTGGCGTACCGGCTGTGGAGGCTGGACCGGGAGATCATGATCGGGCAGCTCCGCGAGCACGGCGTACCGGTGGTGCGCTGGGCGGGCGCCGGCAGCCTGGACCAGGTGCTGCGGGACGTGGCGCGGTTGGCGACGGCCCCCAGGGTGGGTGGCCGGTGAGCGAAAGGTCAGTGCGGTGAACCCGGTCGTGGAGCGGGCTCGGGCGACGCGGAACGCCGTCGCCCGGATCAGCGTCGCCCCGCTGCTGGTGCGGGCGGCGATCTTCGTCATCGTGCTTGCCGGGTTCGCCCTGGCGTTTCCGGCGGAGGTGCTTTCCGGCCGGCCGATCCTCTTCCTGGCGTTCGCCGCCCTGTTGCCCGCGTTCGGGCCGCGGCGGCTGTGGGCGACCTTCACGGCGTTGGTCACTGTCGGGGGTTGGCTGCTCGCCACCGACGGGTACGGCCGTCCGGTCGCGCTCTGGCGGCTGCTGGCCGTCGCGGCCCTGCTGTATCTGGGGCACACCCTCTGCGCGCTGGCCGCGCTGCTGCCCTACGACGCGGTGGTGGACCCGGAGTTGATCAGCCGATGGTTGGTGCGCTCGGCCGCCGTGCTGTTGGGTGCCGCCGTGTTGGGCGTGCTGCTGTTGCAGGCAGCGGGGACGGGTGGGGGAGCCGGATACCAGTGGGTCACCGTGCTGGGGTTGCTGGTGGCGGTGGGGACGGCGGCGTTGCTCGGTTGGCTCCTGCGGCGTCGGTGACCGCTGTGACCTGAGGGTTACGCAGGTCACATGGGTTGTGCTCCGTCACAGATGGGGGGCGCGAGCGGGATTACCTGAGCCGGCCGGGGAAAGATAGACAACGTGAATCCGAAGCGGATCCTTGTGGTTGGTGCCGGGCACGTCGGTCTGTACGCCGCCCTGCGCCTGTCGAAGAAGCTCAGCTCCCGTGAGGCTGAGGTCATGGTGGTGGACCCCCAACCCCACATGACCTATCAGCCGTTTCTGCCCGAGGCGGCGGCGGGCAACATCTCCCCGCGGCACTCCGTGGTGCCGCTGCGGCGGGAGTTGCGCCGGTGCAAGATGGTGGCCGGTACGGTCACGCGGATCGAGCACGACCGCAAGGTGGCCACCGTGCAGCCGATCAGTGGCCCGGCCCGGGAGATCACCTACGACCACGTGATCGTGGCCCCGGGTTCGGTCTCCCGCACCCTGCCGATTCCCGGCCTGCACGAGCAGGGCATCGGGTTCAAGACCATCGGTGAGGCGATCTACCTGCGCAACCACGTGCTGGATCGGCTCGACGTGGCGGCTGCCACGCCGGATCCGGACGTCCGCCGCTCGGCGCTGACCTTCACCTTCGTCGGTGGTGGGTACGCCGGCATCGAGGCGCTCGCCGAGATGGAGGACATGGCTCGCGACGCCCTGCGCTACTACCCGGAGCTCAAGCAGGACGAGGTTCGGTGGGTGCTGGTCGAGGCGACCCAGCGGGTGCTGCCCGAGGTCGACCGGGACATGGGTGCCTACACCGTGCAGCAGCTGCTGAAGCGGAACATGGACATCCGGCTGGACACCCGGCTCGAGTCCTGCGTCGACGGGGTGGTGAAGCTCTCCGACGGTGACAGCTTCCGCTCCGACACGATCGTCTGGACGGCCGGTGTGAAGCCTTCGCCGATGCTGGACGCGACCGACTTCCCGCGCGACGACCGTCGGCGGATCACCTGCCTGCCCACCCTGCAGGTGGTCGACGGTGACCAGGTGGTCGAGGGTGCCTGGAGCGCCGGTGACTGCGCCGCCGTTCCGGACCTCACCAAGGAGCCGGGCAACTTCTGCTCGCCGAGCGCCCAGCACGCGGTGCGTCAGGCCGCCCGGATGGCCGACAACATCGTGGCCGTGGTCCGGGGCCGTGAGCCGGTGAACTACAAGCACAAGCACGTCGGCAGCGTGGCGAGCCTCGGCCTGCACAAGGGCGTGGCCCAGGTGTACGGGATCAAGATGACCGGTTGGCCGGCCTGGGTGATGCACCGGACGTACCACATGAGCCGGATCCCGTCGTTCAACCGCAAGATCCGCGTGGTGGTGGACTGGTCGTTGGCGTTCTTCCTCAAGCGTGAGGTGGTCGCCCTGGGTCAGTTGCACGACCCGCGCGAGGAGTTCGTCGAGGCGTCCCAGCCCGTCGGTGCGCCCCGCGTCTGACCAGAACCCAAAAACCCAGACCCACCAACCCCGTCGATCTTGCACTTTCGGATGCCGTGATGCGCCTTTTAGCCCGTCTTGTCCGAGCAGAAAGTGCAAGATCGGCGGGGTTTTTGGGTCCCGCGAGGCGTGCTCAGACCCGCCAGGTCCAGGCGTCGGCGATGCGGGTGGGCGGGCCGTAGAGCTGTTCCAGGGTTGCCCGCAGGCTCTCCGCGTGGGGAGCGTCGTCGGTCAGCGCCACGCAGGAGGCACCCCAGAAGTCCGCGTCGCGGGCGGCCTGGCGGCGCTGCTCGTCGCCGATGGCCGGTTGGTCGCCGCGCCGGGCGACATCGGCGAGCAGTGCGGAGGTGGGCTGTTTGAAGGTGCCCATCGCCGCGGTGCCGCGCCTTCCGTACGGGCCGATGAAGAAGCCTTCCGGCAGCCCGAAACCGGCGTCGGCGGCGGTCGCCCAGCGCATCGGCCAGGGCTCCTTCGGCGTCGGCAACGGCACCGGGACCAGCACCCCGCCCGGTGGTACGCACTGCCGCCAGTGGCCGCCGCTGATGAATGTCGGCACGGCTGGTCGTCCGGCGGTGGGCAGCGGGGTCGGGAAGAGCGGCAGCAGCGCCACCCCGACGGCCAGTGGTACCAGCCGTCGTGCCCGACCGGAGCTGCCCAGGGCCCGGTCGACAGCGAGCACCAGCAGCGTCGCGACGATCGGCAGCAACGCCAGCGCGAACCGCATCGGCAACGCCCCGTCCACCACCGGCAGCCCGGCGATCACTGCGTACGGACCGGGGACCGCCGTCCTGGTGCCGCCGAACACCACCTCGGGGCCGAGCGAGAGCGACCCCATCACCAGGCCCGCCACGACGCAGGCGAAGACCAGCCGGCGTCGCCCGGCCCAGATCGCGCAGGCCGCGGCGACCAGCAGCAGTGGCCAGCCGAGGAACGTGTTGTACTCGGCGGGGCCGGTGGTCAGCCGGGCGGACTCGGCGCTGCCGGCCACCGACAGTGGGGAGAGGGTCCACCAGCTGCTCAGGTCGGCGGAGAAGTAGGCCGGGGTGAACATCCCGTCGGCGACTCCCTGCGGCCCGGCGAACTGGAACCACAGCGGATAGCCCAGCACCAGCAGGGCGAGCCCGGCGGTGATCGCCAACCCTGCGGCGAACCCGGGGAGCGCCCGGCGGGCCAGGTCCCGGTCCACCACGGCATAGCTGATCGACATCACCAGCAGCGTGATCGCGGCGAGGAAGAGCACCTCCTCGCCGATGAAGACCTGCGCGGTGACCGCGCCGGCCAGCCCCGCCGCCGAGGTGAACAACCGTCGACGGTCCGGCCCGGTGGCGCCGGTCCCGTCGGGTGTCCCGGGCCCCGGGTCGGCCGCCCTCAGCAGCCGGACCACCAGCCAGACGATCACCGGCACCAGCCACTGGGCGGTCATGTGCAGGTGACTGTTGGTCTGCGAGACCATGCCGGGTCCGAAGCCGCACAGCCCGCCGCCGAGTGCGGCGGCCAACCAGCGGGCGCGCAGCGTCCGATGGAACAGCAGGTACCAGGCGAGGGCGGTGCCGGCGAGGTTGGCGGCGGCGATCAGCGCGAAGGTGACCGGTGCGCCCAGCAGCAGGGTGACCGGCGCGAAGACGACGCCCAGCGCGATCACCGTGGTGTTGGCCATCAGGTTGACCCCGTCGGGGGCGTTGAGCCGGTCGGTGAGCAGATCGAAGTCGCCGAGCAGCGCGCGGGCGTCCACCGCCAGGAACCACTCGTAGAGGGTCTGGTCCTCCGGGTTGAGCGCCAGGGTGCGGGCTCCCGGGTCGGGCCACAGCCCGTGGGTGAGCCAACCGGCCAGCACCGCGAAGATCAGAGCGGCCAGCAGATCCGCCCGGTGACGCCGGACGGCGGCCAGCAGCCGGGTGGCCCGGGGCCGGCGGTTGACCTGATCGGCGAGGCGGAATGCCTGCTCAGGCGCGGCGTCGGGGGCCGTGGGGGCTGCGCTGCTCACGGCATCGACCCTAATGTGGCCAGGCCGGCGGGGTACGCCGGGTCGCCGCAGACCGGCTACGGTGACATTGCACCAGGCGTGTCGGCGCGCCGGTGTCACTCGCCCGGGTGGTGGAACGGCAGACACGGCCGCCTTAAAAGCGGCTGCCGAAAGGCGTGCGGGTTCGACCCCCGCCCCGGGCACCGGTCGACCTCACCCATTCTCATTCGTGATCTCCAAGACGTGACTGCGCCGTTTACTCTTGGAGGGCACGTTCACGTGCACACGACCCCCTGAGGGAGGCCAGACAGTGAAGACCTCGAACCCGGTGCTCGCCCGGCTCGGCCAGGCGGCCGAGCGGGAGCGCTCCGCCGGGTACGCCCCGGCCGGGCCGTACGGACAGCCCGGCATTCCCCAGCAGTACCCGTCCCAGGCCGGTTACCCGGCCGCGCCGCCGACCGTGGCGCCGATGACCGTCGACGACGTGGTCGTCAAGACGGTCGCTCTGCTCGGCATCCTCGGCATCACCGCCGCGGCCGCCTGGGTGCTCGTGCCCGACGCGTTGGTCGGTACCGCCTGGATCGGCGCGGCGGTGGTCGGCCTGGTCCTCGGCTTGATCATCTCGTTCTCCCGGATGGCCAACCCGGCGCTCGTGATCGCGTACGCGGTCGTCGAGGGTGTCTTCGTCGGCATGGTCAGCAAGGCGTTCGAGACGGCCTACGACGGCATCGTGCTCCAGGCCGCCGCGGCCAGCTTCGGCATCTTCTTCCTGATGGCGATGCTCTACCGGGCGAAGGTCATCCGGGCCACCCCGGCCTTCGTCAAGGGCATGATCGCCGTGATGGTCGGTCTCTTCGCCGTCATGATGATCAACCTGGTGCTGGCGCTGTTCGGCGTCAACACGGGCCTGCGTGACGGCAGCCCGCTGGCCATCGGCTTCAGCCTGGTCTGCATCGTGGTCGCCTCGCTGAGCTTCGTGCTCAGCTTCAAGGAGATCGAGGACGGCGTCCGGATGGGCCTGCCCCAGCGCTACTCCTGGACGGCCGCGTTCGGCATCCTGGTCAGCCTGGTCTGGCTCTACATCGAGATCCTGCGCCTGCTGAGCTACTTCCAGGGCGACGACTGACCTCGTCCGCACTGCGACCGGCGCCCGCCTCCAACGTCGTTGGGGGCGGGCGCCGTCGTCCGCGCCGTTTCCCCGCCGCCGCCGGTCCGCCCGGGGCAGAGTGACTGCGAGGCTTTGACACAAGCCCTGGGGTACGCGGGTGGAGGAGGCGACGGTGCGCAGCAACAACCCGGTGCTCAACCGGCTGGACGAGGCCGGCCGGGTGGAGGCCCGGGTGCTCGGTTCCCGTGACGTCGAGCCGATGACCGTCGACGACGTGGTGGTCCGTACCGTCGGGTTGCTGCTGGTGACCGGCGTCGCCGCGGCGGTGTCCTGGGCGGTGATTCCCGACGCCGTGTGGCTGGGTGCCGCGTTGGCCGGCAGCGCGCTCGCCTCGATCGCGCTGGTCCTGGTCATCTCGTTGCGGGGAATCACCAACCCGGTGCCGATCGTCGGCTACGCCATCCTGCAGGGCCTGCTGCTGGGGGTGGCGAGCCGCACCTTCGAGCAGGTCTATCCGGGCATCGTGGTGCAGGCGGTGGCCGGCACCTTCGGCGTCTTCCTCGGCATGGCGGCGCTGTACCGGGCCCGCGTGATCCGGGCGACGCCCCGGCTGGCCCGCCTGGTGATCGGCGCCCTGCTCGGCATCGCCGTGCTCAGCGTGGTCAACCTGGTGTCGTACCTGATCAGCGGGCGACCGGGCCTGGCGGGTTACAGCGTCAGCGGGGAGGTCGGCTGGGTGCCGTACGCGATCTCGGTGGTGGCCATCATCGCCGGGGCGTTCAGTTTCATCCTCGACTTCGATCTCGTCGAGCGTTCGGTGCGCGACGGTCGAGCCCGCCGGTACGCGTGGCTGAGCGCGTTCGGCCTGCTCACCGGGTTGGTCTTTCTCTACTGGCAGCTGCTGCGGCTGCTCAGTTACCTGCGCCGCTGACCGGCCCGAACAGCAGCGGCAGGCGTCGGCCGTAGACTCGGCGGCGATGAGCGCAGCGGAGTTGGACAAGGCCGTGCGGTTGCTGGTCGGTCAGATCGCGCACTGGCAGCAGCCGAGGTGGGCGGCGGCCGCGACCGCCGGCAACGTGTCCCGCGCCGACCTCGTGCACCGCCTGGTGCAGGAGGTCGCCAACCTGGCGGCCGACGCCGAGGGGCAGCCCCGGCGGGTGGTGCCCCGGCTCGACAACGACCTGGCCCTGCCCGACCAGCTGCGGGTGGTCACGGCGGACCTGTTGGCCGCCGACCCGGGGGCCGAGGCGCTGACCCGGGCCGCCGCCGAGGTGACGGCGACCCGCAGCGCGCTCTGAGGGCGACTCAGCTGAGCCGTTCGAGCACCATGGCCATGCCCTGGCCGCCGCCCACGCACATGGTCTCCAGACCGATGGTCTTGTCGTGCCACTCCAGCGCGTTGAGCAGGGTGCCGGTGATCCGCGCGCCGGTCATGCCGAACGGGTGGCCGACAGCGATGGCCCCACCCATCACGTTCAGCTTCTCCTCGGGGATGCCCAGCTGGCGGTAGGAGGGGATGACCTGCGCGGCGAACGCCTCGTTGATCTCGACGAGGTCGACGTCGTCGATCGTCATACCGGCCCGGCGCAGCGCCTGCCGGGACGCCTCGACCGGCCCGAGGCCCATGATCTCCGGCGACAGGGCGGTCACACCGGTCGAGACGATCCGGGCCAGCGGGGTGATCCCGAGCTCCTCGGCCCGCTGGGCACTCATCACCACCACTGCCGCCGCACCGTCGTTGAGCGGGCAGCAGTTGCCGGCGGTGATCCGACCGTCCGGGCGGAACACCGGCTTCAGACCGGCGACCGCGTCGAGGGTGACGCCGGCCCGGGGCCCGTCGTCGGTGCTCACCACAGTGCCGTCCGGCGCGGTGACCGGGGTGATCTCCCGGGCCCAGAAGCCGTCGGCGATGGCCTTCTCGGCGAGGTTCTGGCTGCGTACGCCGAACTCGTCCATGTCGGCGCGGGTGACGTCGTACACCTGGGCCAGGTTCTCCGCGGTCTGCCCCATGGTGAGGTAGATGTCGGGCAGCTCACCGGCCTCGCGCGGGTCGGTCCACACCTCGGCGCCGCCCTGCGCGCGGCGCTTCGAGCGCTCGCCGGCCGCCGCGAAGCGGGGGTTTTCCCAGCCGCCGCCGACCAGCGCCTGCGCCTCGGGCGGCAGCCCGTCGGAACTGCCCCGGGCGTAGCGGGAGACCATCTCCACGCCGGCGGAGACGAACACGTCGCCCTCGCCGGCCCGGATCGCGTGCATCGCCATCCGGGTGGTCTGCAACGAGGAGGCGCAGTAGCGGGTCAGCGTGGCGCCGGGGACAGTGTCCAGGCCGAGGAGGGTGGACACCACCCGGGCCATGTTGAAGCCCTGTTCGCCGCCGGGCAGGCCGCACCCGAGGTAGAGGTCGTCGATCGTGGTCGGATCGAGCGCGGGGATCTTGTCCAGCGCGGCTCGGACGATGGTCGCGGCGAGGTCGTCGGAGCGGACATCGCGCAGGGAACCCTTGTGCGCCCGGCCGATGGGGGAGCGGGCGGTGGCGACGATGACGGCGTCGCGGGACGACTCAATCGGCATGGACCAACGTTAACCCGCCGGTAACATGCGCGGAAGAAGCCGGCACAGCGGGAAATGTCACCAGCGGCCGGCGACGATCTAGCGCCGGGTGGTGGCCGCCGCCGCGGCGACGATGGCGGGCAGCAGCGCGTGCGCCCACACCCGGTAACCATCGGCGGAGGGGTGGAAACGGTCCGGGCAGAGCGTCCCCGCATCGGCCCGGAACACCGGCCCGGTCTCGGTGCCCAGGTCGACCACCGAGCCGCCCGCCTGCAACACGGCGCTGGTCTGCGCGCGGGCCACCCGACGCCCGGACCAGCCGACCACCTGGCGCAGCGGGGGAGCGATCGCACGCACCGCGCCGAGGTCGGGGCAGGTGCCCACGACCACCTCGACGCGCGCCTCACGCAGCCGGTGCACCGCCGCACCGAGGTAGGCCGCCGCGTCGGCGGGCCGGCGCAGCCCGGTGGCGTCGTTCGCGCCGATCAGGATCAACGCCACGTCGGGCCGCTCACCGAGCAGGGCCCGGGCCACCTGGGTGGCGAGGTCGGTCGAGCGGGACCCGGACACGCCGACGCTGGACAGGTGCACCCGGCGGCCGGTCGGGCCCTCGGCGAGCAGGTTGGCCAACTGCCCGCCGATGGTGTCCTCCAGCCGGTCCACACCGACACCGAGTGCCGACGAGTCACCCAGCAGCACCAGTCGCAGCGGTGCAGCGCCCGCCCGGCCGATCGTGGCGCGCAGGGCCAGGCCCAGCTCCGGTTGGGCGTAGCGTCGGTGCCGGGCGACGAACGCCTCACCGGCGAGGACGGCGGCGCCTCCGACAGTGCCGGCGAGCAGCGAGAACGCCGCCGCCCGACCCAGCCGGCCGGCGAGGCCGGAGGTCACGCTCCGCGCGCTGCGCTCGTTCATGCCAGTCCCTCCACTGTCGAGGTGTCCGAGGCGGACCCGTGCTGCGGCACCGCACCGACACCGAAGAACGCCCGTCGGCGCAGCTGCGCCCACCGGCCGGCCGGCCCTCGGTCGCGGCCCCGCACCTGGACGCCGCTGACCTCCGTGCCGGCGTGTCGAGCCGCCTCCTGCGCGGCCTCCGGCAGCGACCGTACGCCGTCGCCGCGCATCAGTGTGGCCCGTCGTTCCGGGGTCGCGCCGAGGGCGGAGAGCATCGTCGGCAGGAGCGCGGCGGCAGCCATCGCGTACCCCTCGGCGGAGGGATGGAACCGGTCCCAGGCGAACATCCGGGTCGGCTCGGCCGCGAACCGGGGGCCGAGCAGGTCACCGAGGGAGACCGTCCAGCCGCCCGCCTCGACCACTGCCACCGTCTGGGCGGCGGCGAGCTGACGGCTCCAGCGGTGCGCCAGCCAGCGCAGCGGTGGCTGGATCGGGCGGATCGCGCCCAGGTCGGGGCAGGTGCCGACGACCACCTCGCACCCGGCGTCACGCAGGGTGCGCACCGCCTCGACCAGGTAGCGCACCGCGAGGCCGCGCGGGGTGCGGTTGGTGATGTCGTTGCCGCCGATGAGGATCACCGCGATGTCGGGCCGGCACTCCAGCGCCGCCTCCACCTGGTGGCGTAGCGCCGCCGAGATGGCGCCGACCACCGCGAAGCGGTGCAGCTGAACCGGCCGGTGCAGTCGACGGGACAGGCCCGTGGCGAGCAGCGCCCCAGGCGTCTCCCGGCGGCGGTGCACGCCGTAGCCGGCCGCCGACGAGTCACCGAGCACCACCATGGTGAGCGCCGGGCCGGGGAACTTCGCGCCGTACATCCCATCGCAGCGGGGTGGCGGCGCCTCGGCCATCGGGATGGTCCGTCGAGCCTGCCGGGCCTGGCCGACCAGCACCCCGCCGGTCGCCACCACGGCCGCCGCGGTGGCGCCTGTCCCGATGGCTGCCAGCCGGACGAACCGCCGGGCCTGCCGCCAGCGATCACTACCGGGTACGACGGAATCTGCCACCCCCATACCGCGACATTATCGCGCTGGTCCGACACCCCGCTGTCGTCGTGACGGCACCCGGGTGCCTGGAACCCGACGCGACGGGGTATCTGAATGGGAGAGGCCGGCCGACTTGCGCCGACCCGCCACGCTGATCCGGCGGAGAGGAGCGCGACGATGGGTAAGACACTGAAGCGCAGCGCGGCGTTCACGGCCCTGGCGCGGGCCCTGGCGGCGGGGGCGCGCAACGGGCCGTCGATCGGCACCCGGTTGGCCGCGTTGCCCCGGATGATCCGGGCCACCGCCAAGGGGGAGTACGACGGCGGCCTTCGGCTGGCCCTGATGACCGCGGCGACGGCGTACATCGTCTCGCCGATCGACCTGCTCCCGGAGATCCCGTTGGCGATCTTCGGGCTGGCCGACGACGCGGTCATGGTCACCTGGCTGGCCGGCAGCGTGCTCGCCGAAACCGATCGCTTCCTGGAGTGGGAGGCCCGTCGCAGCTCGGTCATCCCCGGGGGGTTGGTGCCCTGACGACACGTACGCTGGGCGGCGAGGAACCGTCTTCCCGGTCGCCACCGTCGGCACCGCAACGAAGGGCACACCGTGCAGTACTACGACAACGTCGTCGACATGATCGGAAACACCCCGCTGGTGCGTCTGCGTAACGTCACCGAGGGCATCCAGGCCACCGTGCTGGCCAAGGTGGAGTACGTCAACCCGGGTGGTTCGGTGAAGGACCGGATCGCGCTGCGGATGGTGGAGGACGCCGAGGCTGCCGGTCTGCTCAAGCCCGGCGGCACCATCGTCGAGCCGACCAGCGGCAACACCGGTGTCGGGTTGGCCCTGGTGGCCCAGCTCAAGGGCTACCGGTGTGTGTTCGTCTGCCCCGACAAGGTCAGCCAGGACAAGCAGGACGTGCTCCGGGCGTACGGCGCCGAGGTGGTGGTCTGCCCGACCGCCGTCGCGCCGGAGGACCCGCGCTCGTACTACAACGTCTCGGACCGGCTGACCCGGGAGATCCCCGGCGCCTGGAAGCCCAACCAGTACAGCAACCCGGCCAACCCTCGGTCGCACTACGAGACGACCGGCCCGGAGCTGTGGAAGCAGACCGACGGCGAGCTCACCCACTTCGTGGCCGGCGTCGGCACCGGAGGCACCATCTCCGGCATCGGCCGCTACCTGAAGGAGGCCTCCGAGGGTCGGGTGCGCGTCGTCGGGGCTGACCCGGAGGGCTCGGTCTACTCGGGCGGCACCGGCCGGCCGTACCTGGTGGAGGGCGTCGGCGAGGACTTCTGGCCGGAGACGTACGACCGGGGCGTCGCCGACGAGATCGTGGAGGTCTCCGACAAGGCGTCGTTCGAGATGACCCGGCGACTGGCCCGCGAGGAGGGGCTGCTGGTCGGCGGTTCCTGCGGGATGGCGGTGGTCGCCGCGCTGGACGTCGCCCGCCGGGCCGGCCCGGACGACGTGGTGGTGGTGCTGCTGCCCGACGGCGGCCGAGGCTACCTCTCCAAGATCTTCAACGACTCGTGGATGGCCCGGTACGGCTTCCTCGACAACTCCGGCGCCGAGCCGACGGTGGCCGACGCGCTGGCCAGCAAGCCGGGCGGGCTGCCTGAGCTGGTGCACGTGCACCCGACCGAGACGGTCCGCGACGCGATCGACTACATGCGCGAGTACGGCGTCTCGCAGCTGCCGGTGCTCAAGGCCGAGCCGCCCGTGGTGACCGGTGAGGTCGCCGGCTCGATCGCCGAGCGGGACCTGCTCGACGCGCTGTTCACCGGTCAGGCTCACCTGCACGACACCATCGAGCGGCACATGGGCGACCCACTGCCGATGATCGGTGGGGGTCAGCCGGTGAGCGAGGCGGTCGGCATGCTGGAGAAGTCCGACGCGGCGCTGGTCCTGGTCGACGGCAAGCCCAAGGGTGTCCTGACCCGCCAGGACCTGCTGTCCCACCTCGGAGCCCACTAACCCCCAACCCCAACCCCAACCG
>NZ_JAGPXU010000016.1:0-122931 GCF_018070385.1 Micromonospora sp. C97 | reverse complement strand
GAGCGGGGGGGTTAGGGGGTGGTGCGGGTCAGCTTGGCGAGGGCGTCCAGTTGGGTGGTGTCGGAGAGGGCGGAGCCGACGGCCACCACGCGGACGCCCGCGTGCAGGAACGGGCCGGCGTTGCCCGCGTCGAGGCCACCGGTGGCGACGAAACGCAACTGCGGCAACGGACCGGCCATGGCCTTGAACCAGGCCGGCCCGAGGGAGATCGCGGGGAACGCCTTGAGCCAGGTGAGGCCGTGCCGCAGTGCCTGCTGGGCCTCGGTGGGGGTGGCCACACCGGGCAGGTGCGGCAGGCCACGCGCGGCGGCGGCGTCGGCGACCGTGAGGTCCAGGCCGGGCGCGACGGTGAACCGGGCGCCCGCGTCGGCCGCCGCGGCGACCTGGTCGACGTCGAGCACGGTGCCGGCACCGACGATCCGGTCGCGTTCGGCCCCCGCCGCGACGGCGGCCCGCAGCGCCGGCACCGCGTCGGCGGTGGCCACCGGAACCTCCACCACGTCGATGCCGAGGTCCCAGGCCCGCTCGGCGAGCCGAACGGTCTCGGCGACCGGAAGGCCGCGCAGGATCGCCATCACCCGGGCGCCGCCGAAGATGTGGTCGAAGTCCGGTGTGGTCATGGAACACTCCATCCGAGGTCGCGGTGACAGTGTTGCTGCTGGCCGGGGCGCCACCCGGCGGCCCGACTCAGGTCGTCGCCCCCAGGTCGGTCAGGTCGAGCGGCGACCAGGCGTCGGCCGGGGCGTCGATCAGCTTCTCGAACCAGGCCCACGGCGGGACCGGGGCGTTGTCGGCGCTGCTGGTCAACGCCTGCGCCGCCATCAGGTGGCCGAGGCGCAACCGCCGCACGGGGTCGAGGCCGCGCAGCAGCCCGGCCAGGTAGCCGGCGGCGAAGGCGTCGCCGGCACCGACCGGCTCCACCACCGTCACCCGGGGAGCGGGCACGAAGACCGGTTCGGCGTCGCGGACCAGCGCGGTGGCGCCGACCGCGCCGTCCTTGACCACCACCGTCTCCGGAGCGGGCAGCACCTCACGCACGGCCGTCGGGTCGGTGACGCCCCAGAGAGTCTCCGCCTCGTCCTGCCCGACGAAGACGAGGTCGCAGCGGTTGGCGAGGTCACGCAGCACCGGCGCGGCCTGCTCGGCGGACCACAACCGGGCACGGTGGTTGACGTCGAAGCTGACCCGTGCCGCCGGCAACGGCCGGTCGGTCACCGCGTGCTCGACAAGCGCCCGGCAGGACGCGGACAGCGCCGGGGTGATCCCGGACAGGTGCAGCACCCGGGCACCGGCCAGCGCCGGGTCGGCCAGCGTGGCCGGGTCCATCCGGGTGGCCGCCGACCCGGCCCGGTAGTAGTGCACGGCGGTCCCCTGCGGGCCCGGGTCCTTGACGTACAGGCCGGTGGGGGCGGCCGGGTCCACGCACACCTGGTCGACGCGGACACCGGCGGCGGCGACGTGCCGCACGACAGCCCGACCGAAGGGGTCGTCGCCGACCCGGCTCACCCAGGTCGTCAGGTGTCCCAGGCGGGCCAGGTAACCGGCCACGTTGGACTCGGCGCCGCCGACCGAGACGGCGACCCGCTCGGCGTGCTCCAGCGGCTCGCCCGGCGCGGGGCAGAGCACCACCATCGTCTCCCCCACCGCGGCCACCTCCACCGACGGGTAGCCGGCCGGCACACTCGCCTGGTCAGGTCGGGGGTCGGTCGGCATCGGGCACACGTCCTCGCGGCGGGGTGCTGGGCGTCGCCGAGCCTAGGTGTCGCGCGCGGGACGGGCAAGCGGTGTCCCGCGGTCAGGGCAGCGTCAGGCCGTACGTGGCCAGCACCTCCGCGATCGGCTGGTAGTAGGTGGTGCCGCCGGCCGTGCAGTTGCCGGTGCCGCCGGAGAGGATGCCGAGGATGGTGCCGGTGGCGGCCACGTAGAGCGGTCCGCCGCTGTCCCCCGGCTCGGCGCAGATGTTGGTGCGGATCAGGCCGTAGATCACGCCGGTGGCGTAGTTGACGGTCTGGTTGAGACCGGTGACCGTGCCGCAGCGCACCCCGGTGGTGCTGCCGCTGCGGCACACCGCCTGACCGATGTACGCGTTGCCGGGGCCGTTGATGGTCAGCAGGCCGGGGTAGGTGTAGACGGCGCTCGGGTGGGCGATCCGACCGGTGTAGCGGATCAGCCCGTAGTCGTTGGTGGGGTAACTGGTGGCGGTGCGGGTGCCGAGCACGGTGCTCTGGGCGCTGTCGGCGTACCAGGTGGCGGCGGCCGCGGTGCAGTGTCCGGCGGTGATCACGTAGTAGGTGCTGCCGCTGCGTGCGTTCGCGCCGAGCGAGCAGCGCGCGCCGCCGCCGTAGATGCCCTGCCCGCCGGCGATCAGCGGGCGCAGCGTTCCGGGTTCACGGCGCAGCAGCGCGCCGGCCCGATCGGCCACCGTCCGCAGTGCGCTCAGGTCGCGGGGGGTCACGGTGTCGTCGACGGTGAGGGTCATCCGGCCGGTGGCAGGGTCGAGGCCCCAGGCGGTGCCCGCGGTGCGTACCCCGCTCAGCAGGGCCGCCGGGTCGGTGGTGGGCGCGGCGGCCCGGTCGGGGACGGCGGCCTGCGCCGCGCCGGGTGCGACGAGCAGCAGGATGGTCAGGGCGAGGGCGGCCAGTGGGGAGCGACGCATCCGAACCTCCGAAGAGATCGAGATTGATGGATGCAGTGCAGCATCGCGCGACGCTCGCACCGTGGCAAGCTCCGCCCGCCCTCTTCCCCGACCAGCGGGAATCACCGATCCGGAGGACGGCCCGTGCCAGGGCACCGATAATCCTCGGGAGACGCGGCGGGAGGCCAGGCATGACCACCGAAGGGAATGCGACGCTGGTACGCCGGCTGGACGGGTCGACCCGGGCCACGCTGCTGGAGCTGCTCTTCGACGTGGTCTTCGTGGCCGCCCTCGCCCTGACGTCGAAACTGTTTTCCGAAGAGCTCTCGTGGGCCGGCGGCGCCAAGCTGCTGCTGATGCTGACCGCCGTCTGGTGGACGTGGTCGGTCACCGCGACCACCACCGAGTTCTACGATCCGCAGCAACGCCCGATCCAGGCCATCCTGATGCTTGCGATGGTCGGGTCGGTGGCGATGGCGGCATCGCTGCCGATGGTCACCATCGGGCACCAACTGCTCTTCGTGGCCTCGTACGTCGGCACGCACGTCATTCGCTGCATCATCCTGGTCACCGCCCTGCACCGGCAGCGGCACCAGACGGCCAGGGAGCGGGCCACCCGGTTTCTCTTCTGGTTCACGGTGTCCAGCGTCTTCTGGATCACCGGCGCGCTGTCAGAAACTCCGAACTGGGCGCTCTGGGGGATCGCCATAACGATCGACCTGGTCGCCGGGGCGGCCCGCTACCCCACGCCCGGGCTGGGCAAGGTGCCACTCACCCAGTACGGCCGGACCACCGAGCACCTCGGCGAGCGGTACCAGCAGTTCATCATCCTGGCCCTCGGCGACATCATCCTGGTGCCGACGCTGCAGGTCAGCCGGGGCAATCTCGACCACCTCCGGCTCGCCTCCCTGCTCTGCGCCTTCGCCGTCATGCTGCTGCTCTGGCAGATCTACGTCTTCCGCGCCGGCGAGTTGTTGGTGGCAGCCGGGTCCAAGGGGAGCCGCGCCACCCGGTTGGCCCCGTTCACCCATCTGGTCATGCTGGCCGGCGTGGTCAGCACTGCCGCCACGTTCGACCTGGTCGTCAGCAGGCCGACCGGAACGACGCCGGTGCCGTGGCTCGTGCTGATCATCACCGGCCCGACGCTGTTCGTGGTCGGTCGCGTGCTGTTCACCATGGCGGTGTCGTGGGTCATGCCGTGGCGGCGCGTCGCCTGGCAACTGCTGCCGCTGCTGGTGCTGCCGTGGGCCGGCGGCTGGCCGCCGTTGCTGGTGGCCTCGATCGTGGCGCTCGGGTTGGCCGGTCACATCCTGATTCCCGGAGCGGCACGGGAGACCACACCGGGCCTGTGGACGCGCAAGCCCGACGAGTGACGGCGCGCCATCGACCGACGTGCCCACCGGCGCCTCGGCGAGGTCCCGGGCGCGGGCGTCCGCCGTGCCAACCTCCGGGCGTCCCTCGGTGAGCGGCGGGAATCGCCGATCCGGGGACGAGCCGTGTCGACACCGCCGATAATTTTCGGAAGAAACGGCGGGAGGCCCGGCATGACCACCGGAGGCACCGGGGCGCTGGTACGCCGTCCGGACGGGTCGACCCGGGCCACACTGCTGGAGCTGCTCTTCGACGTGGTCTTCGTGGCCTCGCTCGCACTGACCTCGACCCTGCTCGCGGAACGCCACACCTGGTCCACCGCCACGATGGTCCTGCTGATGCTGACCGCGATCTGGTGGACCTGGTCGGTCACCGCCACCACCACCGAGTTCTACGACCCGCAGCAGCGTCCCATCCAGGCCATCCTGATGGTCGCCATGGTCGGGTCGGTGGGGATGGGCGCGTCGCTGCCCAAGATCGCCAGCGGGCACGCGCTGGTCTTCGCCGTCGCGTACGTCGGCACGCACGTGATTCGCGGCTTCATCCTGATCACCAGCCTGCACCAACAGCGGCACCGGTTGGCCGAGATCCGCGCCACCCGGTTCCTGTTCTGGTTCCTGGTGTCCGGCGTCTTCTGGATCGCCGGCGCGCTGTTCGACACGGTGAACTGGACCCTCTGGAGCATCGCCATCGCGATCGACCTGGTCTCCGCGGCGGCCCGCTACCCCACGCCCGGGCTGGGCCGGGTGCCCTTCGACCAGTACGAGCGGACCACCGCTCATCTGGGCGAGCGGTACCAGCAGTTCGTCATCCTGGCCCTCGGCGACATCATCCTGGTGCCCACCCTGCAGGTGAGTCGGGGAGAGTTCACCGGGCTCCGGGTCGCCGCGCTGTTCTGCGCGTTCGCGGTCATGCTGCTGCTCTGGCAGATCTACGTCTTTCGCGCCGGCGAACTGCTGGAGGCCGGGGCGAGGGCTGGCCGCCCGGCGCGGGTGGCGCCGTACACCCATCTGGTGATGTTGGCCGGGGTGGTCGGCACGGCGGCCTCGTTCGACCTGGTCGTCGCCCGGCCGACCGGTACGACGCCGGTGGGATGGCTGCTACTGATCATGGGCGGTCCGGCCCTGTTCGTGATCGGCCGCGTCCTGTTCACCCTGCTGGTGTCCATGCTCGTGCCGTGGCGGCGAATGCTCTGCCTCATCCTGCCGCTGCTGACGCTGCCGTGGGCCGGCCGCTGGCCACCGCTGCTGGTCACCACGAGCGTCGCGCTCGGGCTGGCGGCGCACATCCTGCTGCCCGGAGCCGCCCGGGAGACCACGCCGGGCCTGCGGGTGCGGCAACCCGACGACTGACCCGGCACGCTCAGCCGACGTGTCGAGCGGCCCACTCGGCGAGGTCGCGGGCGCACGCGTCCACCGACTCCTGCCAGGTCCGGGCCGCGCCCTCCCCCGCCTCGTCGCTGACCTGCTTGACCAGCCGGCACGGCACACCGGCCTGCGCGGCGGCCCAGGCCACCGCGTACCCCTCCATGTCGACCAGGTCGGCGCGCTGCGCCAACCGGTCCCGCTGCTCGTCGTCGGCCACGAAGGTGTCACCGGTGGCCAGCACCGCGCCCTCGGCGGCCAGCGACAGCGGCGCCCCGTACGTCTCGCCGGTGAGCGTGCGCAGCAGCTCGGTGTCCAGGTCGTGCTGGAGGACGGTGGCGATCTCGTGGATGCCGGCCAACCCGGGACGCAACGCCCCGGCCGTACCCAGGTTGAGCAGCAGGGCCGGGCGCGGCCCGGCGGCCAGCACCGCGGCCACCGCGCTGGCGGCGTTCACCTTGCCCATGCCGGTGAGCAGGACCGGCAGCTCGGGCGGCAGGTAGCGGGCCTCCTCCCCGACGGCGAGCACCACCAACGGACGATCGGCGCGGACCGTACCTCGAAGATTCACCGGAGCATCGTACGAGCCGGCCGGTGGGGCGCTGACGTCAGTCGGTGGTGAAGCGGTACAGCACGAAGTCCTTCTCCGCGCCACAGGCGATCAGGTGGGTGTTCCACGAGCAGGACGAGCTGCGTACGTCCTGCAGCTCGCCCAACTCGTCGACCTTCCCGGACTCGGCCCACACGCCGGCCAGCACCCGGTTGGCCACCACCACGCTGGGCGCCTTGGCGAAGACCAGCAGGTTGCCCTCGTCGAGGCGGACTGCCACCCCGCCCCGGTCCCGCAGCACCGGCTTGCCGGCGGCGTCGAAGATGGTGACGCTCGGCTCCGGGGACTCCCGTTGGGCGAGCAGTTGCTCACCCAACGGGACCAGGCCGGTCACGCCCGGCGCCGACCACTGGATCGCAC
This sequence comes from Micromonospora sp. C97, assembly GCF_018070385.1. Lineage (NCBI taxonomy): Bacteria > Bacillati > Actinomycetota > Actinomycetes > Micromonosporales > Micromonosporaceae > Micromonospora > Micromonospora sp. C97. Next base: position 116,591 of record NZ_JAGPXU010000016.1, on the reverse strand, counting down.
GCTCACCCTCGGTGGCCGCCACCACCTCGGTGCGCGTGGCGTCACTGTTGGGCACCTGCACCAGGCAGGCCCGTCGGGGACCGCAGGCGACCAGCTCCGTCGGGCGGTACTCGTCGTTCCCGGAGCGGTGCAGCACCACCGGTTCGGCGTCGGAACCCAGGTCGTAGGCGAGTAGCTGGTAACCGCCCTCGTTGGCGGCCACGTACAGGCGGTCCTCGTGGGCGACCACCAGGTCGTCGAGGTCGGCGACGCTGCCCCACTGGCGCAGCACCGCGCCGGATGCCATGTCGAGCAGCCGCACCGACCGGTCCGCGCCCACCTGCACGAGTCGCCGCCCCTTGCCCGTCCACGGGTCGCGGGGCGTGCCGTCGAGGAAGGCCGGTCCGCCCGCCGCCGCGTCGGTGCCCACCGGCCGGACCACGGTACGGCCACCGGCGTACCGGTCGCGGGGGTTGGCTCGGGTCCACTTCGTCGCGCCGTCGGTCAGGCGCAGGCCGACCAGTTCGTCAGCGGCCCGGTCGACCAGCACCGCCGTGTCGTCGGCGACGTAGACGTCGTCGTCGCCACGGAGAACGCGCTGCCAGCGCTGCTCGCCGGTCCGACCGTCGAGGACGGCCATCGGTCGGGGGGTGCTGTCGCCGGGCGCGTCGGCGAGGACCACGACCGCCCCGGGGACGGCGATGACCGCCTCCCAGTCGTCGGCGCGCACGTCGGTCTGCTCGCGCCACACCTCGCGACCGGTGCCCGCGTCGACGGCCACCACCTCCAGCCGGTCGTCGGGCAGCGGGAACGCGAGGTAGGCCCGATCGTCGAGCACCGCCGTCCACATGTCGGTCGGACGTTCGGCGCCGGCCGAGAGCCGGGACAGTTCGCGCAGCGAGGCGAACTCCAGATCCGGGTAGCGGTCCCGGGTCAGGTAGAGCGTCGCCGCGGTGGCCACCCCGGCCACCGCCAGCACCGCGCCGAGCACCACCCAGCGTGCCCGCCGCCAGCGGGTCCCGCCGCCGCTCGGGGTCGGGGTCGCGCCGGCCAGGCCCGGCCCGGGGGGCGGGCCCACCGGCGGGGTGGATCCCGGCCAGGGCTGCGACGGTACGACCGGCGCGGGTGCTGCGGCCGGGGCGGGCGGGCTCACCGGAGCTGGCGCGGGTGGGGCCACTGGTGGTCCCGCGTACGCCGGGGCGGGTAGCGGCTTGCGCAGTGGCAGGTCGGTCAGGGCACCCTCGGCCACCGGCAACTCGGGCTGGTCCAGCACCGTCGGCGCGATCCCCAGCTCGGCGTGCAGCATCCGGGCCACCAGCGGGATCCGCGACGACCCGCCCACGAGGAACAGCCCGGCGAGCTGGTCGGGGCGCAGACCGGCGGCGGCGATGACCTCCCGGGCCCGCTGCACCGCCCGCCGCAGCAGCGGCGTGGCCACCCGCTCGACGTCCGCCCGGGTCAGCTGGATCGGCTCGGCCACTCCCGGCACCGCGACCGGCGCGACAACGGACCGGGACAGGGTCTCCTTCGCGCCTCGTACCTCGTCCCAGAGCCGGATCTGGTCGCGGCGCTGCGCCGGATCCGCCGGTCGGGTGAGCCGGGCCCACTGCGCGGCGTGCCGCTCACCGACCAGCTCACCGACCCGCCGTACCAGCGCGGCGTCGAGGTCCAGGCCGCCCAGGTCGGGCAGGCCGCCGTCGGCGACCACGCTGAAGCCGGAGTCGCCCCAGGGGTCCGCGCCCTCGTTGCGCAGCACCGCGACGTCGAGCGTCCCGCCACCGAAGTCGAACACCGCGATGGCCCCGCCGACCGGCACCGGACGGTGCAGCACCTGCGTGTAGTAGCGGGCGGCGGCCACCGGCTCCCGCAGCAAACGGGTGCCCGGCGGGGTCGGCCCGGCGAGGGTGTGCTCGGCCGCCTGCGGCCAACCCGCCCGCAGCAGCGCGTCGGCGAGGACCTGCCGCCGCGTCGCGTCCCAGGCGGCCGGGCAGGTGACCACGGCCGGGGGCAGGAAGCCCACCGCGCCCACCGCGGCCCGCGCGACCGACGCCAGCACCGCGGCGAGCAGCTCGGCCGGCGGGTACGCGTTGTCGCCGAGCCGCACGGTCGGCTCGTCCACCCGACGCTTCGGGTTCGCCTCGAACCGGCCCGGGTCGGTCTGAGCCAACCGGCGGGCGTCCCAGCCGCTGTGCAGGGTGCCGTCCTGGTCGGCGTAGACGGCGGACGGACTGAGTGGTTGACCGTCCATCAGCAGCGGACGGGTCCGCCCGTCCGGCCAGCGCAGCACCGCGACCGTGTTGGACGTACCGAGGTCGACACCGAGTGCGAAACCCTCGTGCTGGCCTGCCATTGCCCGATACCTCCGCCGCGACGAGGGGAACTCGACCCCGCATCGTACGCAGCCCCCGCAGCGGTGCTGATCACTCGGTCAGTCGCAGTCGCAGCCGTCAGGACGGTTGACGTCCGCGGGACGGCGGGAGATCGGCGCGACAGCCCGCACCGCTCAGCGCGGCGGTTGACCTACCGACCGCCGGAGCACGTCGCCGCGCTCGGGCGGCGGCGTCACGTCAAAACTGAACGTTGTCGGCGAGTACGGTGCCGGTCGCCCCGTTGCTGATGCCGCCGGCACCCAGCGAGCGCCATCGTGTGCCGGTGACCGTCATACCCACCCCGCTGTTGATCGCGACCGCATGCTTCGCATTGCCGTAGGCGACGTTGTCGCGGGCGGTGACTCGGTTCGAGCCGACAATGTCGATGGCGCTGTAGGTGTTGGGCGTCTGGTAACCGGCGTCGGAAACCGTGTTGTGCGCGACCTCGGTGATGTCGACGCCGCTCAGGTGGATGCCCTGCTGGAGCGGTCGGTAGATCCGGTTTCCCAGCACGCGCACCAACTCGGCGTTGACCACCTTCACTCCGTAGCTGCCGGCGCCCGTTACGTGGATGTCGTTGTCGGACACTGTGATCCCGGTGACCTGGGAGAGGTTGTTCCGGGAGATCAGGACGCCGCCGTCGGTGGGCTGGGTGATGGTGTTGCCGACGATGGTGACCCCGATGACCAGGGCTGGAGTCACCGTCTCCTGGCTGAAAACTCGCACCCCGCGCTGGGGCCCGTTGAAGGTATTGCCGTTGACGACGATGTTGGAGCTGGACGGGTCGCCGACGAAGACGCCGTCCTTGCCGCCCTTGGTGCTGTTGCCGGCGATGATGGTCGTGTTACAACCCCAGCAGTCGATGCTGTTGTCGTCGAAGCCGATGACCGTGTTGCCGGCAATCTTGCCGTTGCGGCCGTAGCGGTTCGAGATGCCCTGCGAAATCGCAACGGGCGGACTGACCGCGGTGATGACGTTGGACTGACAGGTATAGAAGTTGATGCCAACCGCGGCCGAATCGCCGCGGAAGATGATGCCCCAGTTGCAATTGAGGACGCGGTTGTCGGTGACAACGCAGAAGTCGGCATCGGCGACGTAGATCGAGCTGCGATAGTTGTTGTCGGCCACCGTGGAGCCGTGCCCGCAGTGGTCGAAGAAGCAGCCGGTGACTGTGACATGGTGCGCGCCCGAAGAGACGGACACGCCGGAGCCGCCGATGTTCGTGAACCGACAGTTGACGATGGAGCTGTACTGAGCGTCACCCTCGATGATCACACCGACGCCACCCGGCTGGCTTGTTCCGTCGAAGTTGAGGCCGTCGAGCGAGTGGCGCGCCCTGCCCAGACGCATCAGGTTGGCTGCGGCACCCGCCTTGATGGTGGCACCGTGGCCTCGCAATATCTGCGGCGTGGCCTGGTAGACCGTGAGCGTGTTCGTGATCAGGTAGACGTTGCCCGGGCCGCCGAAGTCCACGGCCCGGCCCTGCGACAGGCACCGCTGCACAGCCGCGGTGTCGTCCGTGACGCCGTCGCCAACCGCGCCATAGTCTTTCGGCGACACCACCGAGGTGTCGGAACCCGCCGCCATCGCCGGCTCAGCGGCGGTCAGCGCCGCAGCTCCCGCCAGCACCGGCGTGCCGTAGAGCAGAGCGCGGCGGCTAAGGCTGTTCTTCGTCATGTCGACCGATCCCCCGTAGGTTGTCTTTGCGCGGCTGGGAGCCTACGCGGGACAGGTCCGACGCGGTGCCCCTCGAAATGAGGGCGGCAGGCACCACTGTGGCGCCCGCCGAGCGCGGCCAGGCCGTCGAACAACCGAGGTGATGCCGCCTGGTCAGTGCACGGACCGGACGGCGACGATCTGACCTCCGCTGGTCTCCCCGGTCGGACGGAATCCGAGGGTGAGATAGAACCCCTCCGGGCCGTCCTCCCCCGATTCCCAGGTCGTGTAGATCTGGTCGTGCCCTCGGCTGCGGGCCTCCGCACGAACGGCGTCCACCGCGAAGCGGCCGTACCCCCGGCCCTGTTGCTCGGCGGCGATGTTCAGCCGCCACAGGCCCGAGCGCCTGTCGTCCGGTCGGTCCCACTCGATGTCGAAGAAGCCCATCAGGAAGCCGACGACCTCATCACCCTCCACGATCAGACGTGGCCAGGCGATGTCGGGCTGCGCGTACGCCTCGGCAAGGGACCAGGCGACCGGGGACGAGTACTTCTCCTGGTCGGGTCGCACCTGCAACCGGCAGGCGGCTTCCACGTTGTGTTCAGTGATCTTCACCAGTCCGGGCACGCCCGCCACCCTATCGACCAGGATCCGCGCATCACCGTCGAGACTGCTGTGCCGCGCGCATCAGCCGGAGCTGGCCGATCTCCGCGACGTTCTTCATCAGCTCGGAGTTGACCCAACCGATCGTGTGCGTGACGGTGTGGTCAGTCCCGTCCGGCCAGGGGAACGTCGCGGTGCGGTCGAGGTCACGCTCGCTGAGCTGGTCGAGCAGACCCAGCCACTCGGTGCGCAGGTCACGCAGCCAGGCCACAGTCGGCTCGCCCGGGCCCGGCCAGGTGACGGCCGTGCGGTCGGGCGCGGGCACCCCCCGCAGATGGTCCATCGCCACGGTCCACCACCAGCCGACGTGCCAGGTGAGCCAACCGATCGTCGGCACCGGGACCGGGTCGGGTTCGGTGTCGGCCCAGTCCGGAACCCAGGTGCCGTCGACGCCCTGCCGCACCGACCAGCAGTGGGCGGCCGGCTCCCAGAGGGCGTCAGCCGCGTCGAGTCGCTCGAGGTGGTACTCGAACAGCGACCAGGTCAGGTCGAACTGCCAGCGCAGAAGGGCCAGCGGCGAAACGGACATCAGGGGATTCTGTCCGGGCACCGGCACCGCCGTCGACAGAATAACCAATCGACGGCTCGCGGCAGAGCGCGGCGGCACGGCGCGCGGGCCCCGATCAGTCGGCCGGGCAGCGCTCGGAGAGGGCGTAGCGGAGCAGGACCACGTCGCCGATCTGGCGAGCCTCGGCCAGGCGGGCGCGGCGACCCGGGTGCCAGGGGAAGCGACCCTCGCCGACGAACCGGGGCGCACGGCCGTCGCCGACGAAGAACGGGGCGACCACCAGGTGCAGTTCGTCGGCGAGACCGGCGGCGAGGAACTGGGCGTGCACCGTCCCGCCGCCCTCCACCATCAACCGCCGCACACCCCGCGCGGCCAGGTCGCTCAGCAGCCACCCCGGGTCGACGGGCTCACCCGCGTCGACCACTGTGGCCAGTCGGCCGACCCGCTCCTCGGTCTTCTCCAGCGCGCCGGTGGCGCAGTAGACGAGCCGCACCGAATCACCGGCGGTGAAGAAGCGCGCGGTCGGGTCGAGGTCACCCTGGGCGGTCAGCGTGACCTTGGTGGGCGAGGCCTGTCGACCGGCCGCGACCCGCTCGGCCCGACGGCTCGGGGAGCGCACCAGCAGCCGCGGGTCGTCGCGCCGGACGGTGCCGGCGCCGACCAGGATGGCGTCGCAGCTGGCGCGGACCGCGTCGACGCGGTCCAGGTCCTCGTCGTTGGAGAGCAGTAACCGCTGCTCGGAGGCGTCGTCGATGTACCCGTCGATGGAGGCGGCGCAACTCAACAGCACGTACGGCCGCGTCGGCTCCGGCCGGCAACTCATCGGGGCTGCTCAGGAGTGCGACCCGCGAGCGCGTCCGCCGCCTCGATCTCCGCCGCCTTGGCCGCCTTCGCCGCCAGGTACTCGGCGTTGGCCGGCGACAGGAAGACGCTGGTGAGGATCCGTTCGACCACGTCCACGCCCAGCCGGGTCAACTGGTCTTCCTTGTCCGGGTTGCTGCTGAGCAGTCGGACCCGCGGCACGCCCAATGTGGCCAGCATCTGCGCGGCGGCCGTGTAGTCCCGCTCGTCCTCGCCCCGGCCCAGCGCGACGTTGGCCTGGTAGGTGTCCAACCCGGCGTCCTGCAACGCGTACGCGTCCAGTTTGGCGTACAGGCCGATGCCACGGCCCTCCTGCCGCAGGTAGAGCAGGAACCCACCGGTCTCGGCGATCCGCTGCACCGCCTCGCGCAGTTGGGGGCCGCAGTCGCAGCGTTCGCTGCCGAACACGTCGCCGGTCAGGCACTCGCTGTGCGGACGCACCAGCGGCGCCTCTCCCCCGACGGCGAGCCGGTCCAGGGCACCGGCCCAGTCACCGAGACCGAGGGCCAGGTGCTCCCTACCGTCCACCAGGCCCTTGAAGGTGAACACCCGGGCGGTTGTGGAGTAGCCGTCGGGAAACGCCAGCGGCACCGTGACCTGCGTGCGGATCGTGGCAACCGGCAATGCTTCGGGCATGGGACTCCTTCGTCCGGCGCCACCGCCGTCCGGCGACGCGTACCGTCTCACCATCGACTTCAACAGCCGCCGTCGGAGGTGGCTTCCCGGGCGGCGGCCGGAGTTCGACGCCGACGGGCCAGCAGCACGGCGGCACCCGGCAGGCTGGCCACCAGCACCAGTGCACCGTAGACGGTGGCGGTGGCGACACCCTCGGCCGCGCTGAGACCGGCCGCGCCGAACACCCACGCGGCCACCCCCTCCCGTGGCCCGAAGCCGGCCACGTTCAACGGTAGGCCCATGGCGAGCAGGGCGAGCAGCGTCAACGGCAACAGTCGGGACAGCGGGGCGTCGGATCCGGCGGTGCGCGCCGCCACCAGGAAGGTGGCCAGGTGACCGGCGACCATCACCGCCGAGGCGACCAGCACACCGAACCAGGTGCGCCGCGCCAGCAGCCCTGACCGCACGTCCGCCACTGCGGTACGCAGCGCCGTGGCCCAGCGGGACCCGCCGCCGTTGGGTAGGACCCGGGCCGCCAGCACGACGACCAGCCCGCCGGCGACGACGAGCGCGGCGGCGACCGGCAGGTACGGCCGCACCGGGGACGGGAAGGCCGCGAGCACCACCAGCGCGACGCCGACCAGGACCACCTGCCCGGCGGTACGTTCCCAGACCACCGCGCGGATTCCCCGGCTGACGTCACCGGCGTCGCGGCCGTGGCGCACCGCCCGGTGCACGTCGCCGAGCACACCGCCGGGCAGTGTGGCGTTGAGGAACACCGCCCGGTAGCAGTGCGCCACCGCCGTCGCCAGCGGCAGGCGGACACCGAGGCCGCCGGCGACCAGGCTCCACCGCCACGCCGCGCAGACCGTGGTGAGCACCCCGATGACCAGCGCCGCTGCCAACGCCGGCGCGTCGATCAGTCGTACTCCGGCGAGGAACGGGCCACTGCCCACCTGCCACAGCAGGACGGCGAGCAGACCCACCCCGCCGACCACTCGTGCCCAGGCCCAGAACATCCGCGCCGGCCCTCCCCTTGAAGATCGTCCACTTGCCCTAGTCCACGTACCCAGGGCGTGAACGGTTCATCCACCGGCGAGGAGGTCGGTGTGGTCGACAAGCACGGTGAGTCGGCCGGCGGCCGCGTCGGCCAGCCGACGGCGGGCGTACGCCTGGGCGGGGCCGGCCAGGTCGGGGCGCTGCGCGCAGGCGGCCCCGAGCCAACCTCGGAACCACTCGGCGGCCAGGTCGGCCTGCTCCGGGCCGAGCCGCCACGGGCTGGGTCGTTCCCGCACGTCGACGCCGTGCCGGGCGAACGCGGCGACCGTGGCGGCGGCGGCATCCGGGCCGAGCAGCCGCCGGCCATCGACGGTACGCCGCTGGTGGTCGTTGAACGCGGCTTCGACCTCCTCGTCGAGCGGGTCGGTCGGGCTGAGCCGGACCCGCCCGGTCACCGAGATGGCGAACAGCGCGGGCCGGCCGACGCAGGCGGCCACCACCCGTTCGACGTCCTCCGCGGTGAGCATGTCCAGCAGCGCGGACGCGGTGACCAGTGACGCCCCGGCCAGGTCGGCGGCGGTCAGCCGGGTGAGGTCACCGCAGCTCGTCCGCACTGTCACCGGGGCGCCGTCGGCGGCTCGCACCCCGGTCATGCCCTCGGCGGCGCGGGCCAGCAGGTCGGCGTCCCGGTCGTGCAGCACCCAGTGCTGCGGCCCGGGCAGCCGGGCGGCCAGCCAACGACTCATCGAGCCGGTGCCGCTGCCCAGGTCGTGGATCACCATCGGGGCGTTGGCGGTCGGCCGGGCGCGGACGGCGTCCAGCAGGTCCTCGGCGCGCGCCGCCGCGTCGGCCGGCTCCCGCAACCGCAGCCAGTCGGCGAACGGCAGGGTCTCCTCGGCGGTCATTCCGCCACCTCCTTCAGTACGCCGGCCAGCAGCGCGGCGGTCACCGACCAGTCGGTCAGGGTGTCGCGCCGGGCGAGCGCGGCACGCCGTAGCCGGGCGCGCAGCGCGTCGTCGTCCAGCCAGCGGATCAGCGCGGCGGCCAACGCCGCCGGGTCGCCGGGCGGGACCAGCAGTCCCGGTCGGTCACCGTCGGGGGCGTGGCCGAGCGCCTCCGGCAGCCCGCCCACCTCGGTGGTCACCACCGGCAGGCCCCGGGCCAGCGCCTCGGTGACGACCATGCCGTACGTCTCGCCCCGCGACGGCAACACCAGCAGGTCGGCGGCGGCGTACGCGTCGTCCAACGCCGCGCCGGTCAGCGGGCCGGCCAGCCGCACCCGCTCGGTGAGACCCGCCCCGGTCAGCCGGTCGCGCAGCCGGTGCACGAGGTCCGGTTCCCGGGCCAGCGTCCCGGCGCAGAGCATCGTCCACTCCCGCCCGACCAGCGTGGCCAACGCGTCGACCAGCACGTCGTACCCCTTGTGGTGGGTGACCGCCGCGACGCAGAGCAACCGGTCGCCGGTCGCGGAGCCGGCGGCCGGCGGCGCGGGCCGCACCCCGGGCGGCGCGGCCCGGATCCTCTCGGCGAGCCTCGGGTGCCGGGCCAGCAGGGCGCGGCGGGTCCACTCGCTGGTGGTGACGACGGCCCGGGCGGTGGCCAGCGCGCGGGCCTCCGGCTCGTCGTCGAGCGGCAGGTGCACCAGGACCACCAGACGCAGCCGACGGGCGTGCGGGGCGAGCAGGTCCGGCACGGTCGAGGCGATCAGGCCGTCGAGCAGCACCACGGCGTCGTCGGGCGTGGCGGCGAGCAGCCCGGCCAGCGTCGCCCGGTCGGCCGGCTCGGGGTGCGGCCACGCGCCGGGCACCGGGTGCTCGTGGACCGACCAGCCCCGCTCGCCCAGCCCGGCGCAGATCCGCCGGTCGTAGCTGTTGCCGCCGCTGGGCGTGGCCGGGTCGTCGATGTCACCGGGCAGGACGACGTGCACCGCCCGGCCCGCATCGGTCACAGTGACCGCTCGTAGCTCGCCCAGGCGATGTGCGACTCGTGCAGGGTGACCGTGATGCCGGCCAGGTCGCGCGCTCCCGCTCCCAGCTGACCGGCGTGCACCCGCTCGACCAGTCGGTCCGCGACAGTACGGGCCAGCACCTCCGTGGTGGTGTTCACCCCGGCGAAGGCCGCCTCGTCGTCGAGGTTGCGGTACGTCAGCTCGCTCAGCACGGCCCGCAGCTGCTCGGTGGCCAGGCCGATGTCCACGACGATCCCGTCGGCGTCCAGGTCGGGCCGGCGGAACGTCGCGTCCACCACGAACGTCGCGCCGTGCAGGCGTTGGGCGGGCCCGAAGACCTCGCCTCGGAAACTGTGGGCGATCATCATGTGGTCTCGAACGGTCACGCTGAACACTGTCACTCCCCGTCGTCGTAGGTGATGAGGTGGCAGAGGGCGGGCAGGTCACCCGAGCTGAGTCGGGCGAGCACGTCGGGCAGCTCCGCGAACCGGGACGCGCCGGTGATCAACGCGTCGAAGGCCGGGTCGTCGAGCAGGTCCAGGGCGAGCGCCAGGCGGTCGGCGTAGCTGCGCCGCCCCCGTCGGGCGGGTGCCACCATGCCGACCTGGCTGCTGCGGACGGTGAGTCGACCGGAGTGGAACGCGCCGCCCAGCGACACCTGCACGGGGCGGTCGCCGTACCAGCTCAGCTCGATGACCGTGCCCTCCGGTGCGAGCAGGTCCAGCGACTGTTGCAGGCCGGCGGCGGTGGCGCTGGCGTGCACGACCAGGTCACGGTCAGCGCGGGCGTCGGCCGGGTCGGCGAAGTCGACACCGAGCGCCCCGGCCACGCCGGCCCGGCGCGCGTCGGTGTCGACCAGTTCGACCTGCACGCCGGGGAACCGGGCGAGCAGCGCCGCGACGCAGCAGCCCACCATGCCGGCGCCGATCACGGTGACCCGGTCACCGACCAGCGGCGCGGCGTCCCACAGCGCGTTGACGGCGGTCTCCACGGTGCCGGCGAGCACCGCCCGGGCCGCCGGCACCCCCTCCGGCACGGGCACCACGGCGGTGGCGGGCACGACGTACGCGCTCTGGTGCGGGTGCAGGCAGAAGACCGTCCGCCCGAGCAGGTCCGGCGGGCCCTGTTCGACCACGCCCACGCTGAGGTAGCCGTACTTCACCGGGCCGGGGAAGTCACCCTCCTGAAAGGGCGCGCGCATCGCGGCGTGCTGGTCGGCGGGCACCCGACCGGTGAAGACCAGCGTCTCGGTGCCCCGGCTGACCCCGGAGTAGCGGGCCCGGACCAGCACCTCGTCGGGGCCGGGGGCGGTCAGCGACACCGGCCGGATCTCGGCCGCGCCGGGTTCGCGCACCCAGCAGGCGTACGCCTCGCGGATCACCGTCGCGCACCTCACCTCTTGTTCTGGGCCGAACGGCCAGCCTTCCGTGCCCCGGTCGGGGTCGTCGATCATAAACACGGAGGCGAGGTGTCCACAGTTCGAAGCGCTGCCGTGCGCTGGCGCGGTGTGCGCGTGGTGGCGGCAAACCACTACCAGCGGTTGCGTGCCTCCTCGGCCCAACCGACGAGCCCGTCGAGGCTCACCGTCGTTCCGTCGTCGGTCTTCGCCCAGCCGGAGAAGTGCCCGAAACACTGGTGCGTCTCGTTCGCGACGACACCCAGGTTGGTGCGGGACACCTTCTCGTGGAACGGCTGGAACTCGACAGAGACCCGGTCGCCGCTGATCCGCCAGGGGCGCAGCCAGTCCGCCCGGTCGTAGGTCCAGCGCAGCTCCTCGCCGATCTTGTGCAGGCGACCGTCGACGAAGAGGCCGTTCTCGGTGACCCCGGTGCCGTCGGTCCACCGACCGCCGAGCTGGATCGCTCGTCCCGGCGCCGCGCCGGCGGCCCAGTTCCAGCTGACCGAGTACGGCCATCTGCCGCGACCGTGGTCCAGCACGGCGAACGCGTCCGGCCCACCGATCTCGTACGTCTGGCCGTGCAGTTCCAGCGTGCCGAGCACCGGGCGGCCGACGTCCTTGACCGTGTACTGGAATCGTCTGGTGCTCCACGGCACGACGACCCCGAGTGACTCGTGACCGGCCGGCAACGGCACGTCCACCTCCAGCCGTACGCCACTGGCGCTCGCCGAGATCGCGGTGCCGTCCGGGCGCTGGACGATCCGGATCGCCAGGCCACCGCCGCGGGCGCCCGCCTCGCCCACGCCGCAGTGCGGCGGTAGCACAGCGCCCCGCGCCAGCGGCACCACCACGTCGGCAGTCGTCTCGGTGCCGCTGTCCCGGTCGAGCACGTAGACACTGTGCACACCGGCGTAGTCCAGCGACGAGGCGACCAGCCCGATGATGTGCCGTGGGGTCACGATGCCCCAGTACTCCCATCGTTTAGTCCGGCCCCAGCCGCGCAGGTTCGCGGTGTGCAGGGGACGCCGGGTCCAGCCCACCGCCGCGGGGTTGAGTCGCCCGTCCCGTTGGCACAGGTCGACAGGCGAGAGCAGCTCACGTTCGTGCGTCACGAGCTGCACGATAGCCGCCCCTGCCCCGCCGGCTTGACTGACACATCGATGCGACCTACGGTCATATGACATCGGACATAGGATGTCATAGGATGTGGTGTATGCGGCAGCTTTGGCTGCTCCTGACTCTTTCTCTCCCGTCGTCCTGGTAGCCGCTCCCGCCCACCCCCACCGGTCTGGTGCGGCGGCCCGGCCCCGCCTGCGGCCACGAACCCGCACGAGACCGGCAGGAATCCCCCGTCATCGGCCGCCTTAGCGCCAAGCGGCCCGACGCTGCCGGGCGGCCACGGACATCGGCGTCCTGGCCGTCCGGCATCCCCCTCAAGGAATAGGACCCCATGAAGCTGTCCGCCCTCGGCCGTATCGCTCTGGCCACAGGCATCACCGTGCTGGCCACCGCCACGCTCCCCGGCACCCCTGCGGCCGCCGCACCGGTGAAGAGGAAGATGCTCCCCGTCCTGGTGGAGTTCAGCGACGCCTCCTTCCAGTTCCCGGACAAGGTGAAGGCGTCCACGCCGGACACCTACTTCGGCGCGAAGAGCGACTCGGCCGCGTCGTACCTGTCGGAGTTGTCGCGTGGGCAGTACAAGCTGGTGCCCGCCGTACCGGAGCAGTTCCTCGGCCCGATCAAGCTGGACCTCAGCGCCGCCGGCTGCCCGCACGGCAAGATCAATCAGATGACCCGTGACGAACTCGCCAAGCGGGGCCTGGTCGCGGGCGAGGACTACGACAGCATCTCGATCGTCTTCCCGGCGCAGAAGACGAACTGCCCCTGGGCCGGCCTCGCCACCCTGCCCGGCCCGACCACCTGGATCAACCTCTACGGCACCGCCAGTGGCATCGACGTCGTCGGCCACGAACTCGGGCACAACCTGGGCTTCGGGCACCAGGGTCGCGTCAAGTGCACCGGCGGCAACCTGGGCGCGTGCAAGTCAGGGGGCGCCAGCCACACGACCATCATGGCCGGTGGTTACCGGCCGGCCGGCTTCTCCGCACCGGAGATGATCCGTGCCGGATGGCTCAACGGCGGGGCGTCCCAGAAGGTCACCAAGTCGGGGGTCTACACGCTGCGCTCCCTGCACGGCAAGGGCAGCGGAGTCCGGGCCCTGGACATCGCCCTGGGCGGCGACCGGCTCGTCATCGAGTACCGCCACGCGGCCGGCAACTTCGACGCGAAGCTCGAGGGCGTGCACGCCTACCGTGTCCCCAAGGGCTCCTACGGTGCCTCGTCACTCATCGACACCACGACGGCGGACAAGACAGCCACCAACAACGCGCCGCCGAACGCGGACGCCATCACCAAGCTGACGGACAAGGCGAGCAAGCTGTCAGTCGCCGTCGTGTCCTCCGGCGGTGGTCAGGCCAAGGTCAAGGTCGCGCTCAACGGCGACTCGCTCGCCTCCATCGACGCGGCCCCCACGAAGTCCCCGTCCCCGTCCCCGAGCGCCACCCCCACCCCCAGTGCGAGCCCGAGCGCGAACACCGCCACGGAGGCCGAGTCCGACGGCTCCGAGCCGGTCACCGAGCTCGGCTCCCGGGAGCTGACCGCCGACGACGACAGCTCGACCACAATGCCGCTCGTCGCCGGTGGCGGTGCCGCCCTGCTGGCGGCCGGCCTGGGATTCCTCCTGCTGAAGCGTCGCCGCGGCAAGCACGCCTGACCGGCCGGTCGGGCCCGGTCGCCCGCTCGCACGGCGGGCGACCGGGAGCGGTCAGACGGTCATTCGAACTCCTCCACGTACTCCTCGGTGGGGCCCAACTCGGGCTGATCGCGCAGCTCCAGGACCGGGCCGAGCCGGTCGGTGTCCAGTACGACGATCGTGTTCTCGCCGGCGCGCAGCAGTGGCGCGGGGCAGTAGAGCGTCACCTGCGGACCGATGTCCCAGTAGCGACCGAGCAGGAATCCGTTGACCCAGACCATGCCGTGCACCGAGCCGGGCAGGGCGAGGAAGGTGTCCGCCGGCTGCTCGACGGGCACCGTCGCGACCGCGAACCCGGCGCCGGTGCTGGCCGGCCCGGCGGTGGTGGCGCGACGCAGGTCGTCAGGTGTCCACTCGGCCAGGGCGATCGGCGAGCTGGCCCAGCCGTGCACGATCCGGCGGTCGACGAGCACCGGTCCGAGCAGGCCCTTGTGCTGACCGACCAGTGGGCCGTAGTTGATCCGGCCGAGGTTCTCCACCAGGATCTCCAGGCGCACGATCGCGCCGGTGCCGCGAATCGGTATCTCCGGATGATCGGCGTCGGCGACACCGATCGGCACGCCGTCGGCGAGGACGATCGCCCGGTCGCGCACGTCGCTGAGGATGATGGTGTGCTCGCCCGTCGGGATCTTCGGGTGGGCGGTGAGCAGCACCATCCCGGCGTCCAGGCCGAGTTGTTCGAAGGTGGCCGGCCGCGGACCGGTCGACTCCGGTGCGGGCACGGCGCGCAGGCCGGCGATCAGGTCGGCGCGGTGGGTCAGCGGCACCCGCGTCGGCGGCAGCACCGGCATCCGCTCGGGCACCCGCAGTTGCCCGGTCACGCCGAGCGCCGCACGCATGGCGTGGAACTTGGCGGTGAGCGTTCCGTCCTCGGCGATAGGCGCGTCGGAGTCGTAGCTGGTGATGGTGGGCTGAAGCCGACCCCGGTCCGCGTTGGCGCCGGCCCACAACCCGAAGTTGGTGCCGCCGTGGGCCATGTAGAGGCTGACGCTTCCGCCCTCGCCGAGGATGGCGTCGAGAGTGCGCACGGCGCTGTCCACCGTGCGGACGTGGTGCCGCTCGCCCCAGTGGTCGAACCAGCCGTTCCAGTACTCGGCGACCACGAACGGTTCGTCGGGCCGGCGCGTGGCGAACAGGGCGCGGGCGGCCTCGGGCTTCGAGCCGAGGGTGGCCGCGGCGAGGGTGCCCGGCACCGTGCCCGCGTCGTGCATCAGTTCGGTCGGGCCGTCCGCTGTGAACAGCAGCTCGGTGATGCCGCGCTCGAGCAGGGCTGAGCGAATCCAGTGCAGGTACGCCTCGTCGTCGCCGTAGCTGCCGTACTCGTTCTCGACCTGTACCGCCACCACCGGTCCGCCGGCATGCGTCTGCTGCCGTGCGATACGGGGAATCAGCTCGTCGAACCAACGCTCGACCGGCCGGATGAACGCCGGGTCGGAGCTGCGCAGGACCACGTCACGCGCGGTCAGCCAGGCTGGCAGGCCGCCGTTGGACCACTCCGCGCAGATGTACGGGCCGGGCCGCAGGACGACGTCGAGGCCTTCTTCGCCGGCGAGCGCGATGAACGCCTCGAGGTCACGCCAGCCGTCGAAGCGGGGCGCGCGCTCGGCGTGCGGCTGGTGGAAGTTCCACGGCACGTACGTGTCGAGGGTGTTGAGACCGAGGTCGGCCAGTCGCCGGATCCGGTCGCGCCACAGCTGTGGGTGGACCCGGAAGTAGTGCAGGGCGCCGGAGAGGACGCGGTGGGGGACGCCGTGCCGGTGAAGCTGACTGCCGCTCCAGCCGAGCGCGGGTGATGGCCTGGGCGACGGTGTCAGCGTGCTGCTCGGCCGGGTCGTCTCGATCATGGCAGAAGCCTATGTTACCCGTGCCATTTATAACAATGGCGCTAGGATGCCGCCGTACCGGGTTCTCAGGAGGGCGGGGCGGATGACCGAGGCGACAATGCGCGACAAGCAACCGAGCATGACCGACGTGGCACGTGCCGCTGGCGTGTCGGCACAGACGGTCTCGCGGACGCTGCGCAACTCGCCGAACGTCAACGCGGAAACCCGACGTCGCGTACTCGACGCGGTCGAGCAGCTCAAATACCGGTACAACGGCGCTCCCCGGCTGCTGTCCTCGGGACGAAGCTTCACCCTCGGCCTGGTCCTGCTACAGGCCGGCGGCTACTACTCGCGCTCGGGGGTCACCGCCGGGGTGGAGGCGGCGGCCGGTCAGGCGGGTTACTCGGTGAGCATCGCGACCATCGCCGAGCTGGACACCGCACTGATGGAGAAGTCCCTGCTCAAGCTCTCTGACCAGGGCGTCGACGGCATCATCATCGCGGTCCCGTTGATCTCCGTGACCCAGCGGATGGAGGACATCACCCGGGACATCCCCACCGTCACGGTGGACGGCTCGCGCACGACCGGGGCGCGGGTGCTGGGCATCGACCAGCACGAGGCGGGGCGCGCGGCCACCCAACACCTGCTGGACCTGGGGCACCGCCAGGTGTGGCACGTAGCCGGGCCGGACGAGTGGATCGAGGCGCGGCAGCGTCGGCAGGGCTGGCAGGAGTGCCTGGCCGCTGCCGGGATCGACGCGCCTCCAGCCCTGGAGGGCGACTGGTCGCCCGAGTCGGGCTACCGGCTGGGGCAGATCCTCGCGATGATTCCCGAGGTCACCGCCGTCTTCGTGGCCAGCGACGAGATGGCCTTCGGGCTGATCAAGGCGCTGCGGGAGCGCGGGCGCTCGGTGCCGCAGGACGTCTCGATCGTGAGCGTCGACGACATCGAGCTGGCCGCCTACTGCCACCCGCCGCTCACCACCGTTCGGCAGGACTTCTACCGCTCCGGGGCGGCTGCTGTCGCACTCCTGCTCGACACCGAGTCGGAGGGCGAATCGCTCACGCCAGCCACCCTCATCGTCCGGGAGTCCACCGCGGCGCCGCGGCCACGCTGACCGTCCTGCTGCGGGCAGATCATTCTTGACGGGTCATGTTACGGGTGCCACAGTAACAACGCGCGGCCCGCCCAGCGATCTAGGCGGACCGTGTCTCGTGCTCGCCTCTCACTCCCGCACCGTTGTGCGTACCGCCACGGAGGACCACCCCCATGTTCAGAAAACCCATCGTCCTAGCCGTCGCCGCGGCGACGGCGCTCAGCCTGCTCACAGGTTGTTCCGGAGGCGGCGACAACGCCGACGGCAAGAAGAGCCTGAAGGTCGCGGCCTTCGAGGGCGGCTACGGCCGGGACATGTACCTGCAGGTCATCGAGGCCTACAAGGCGAAGCACCCCGATGTGGACGTTCAGCTGCAGCTCTCGAAGACCCTTGAGGACGAGATCAGCCCCAACATGAAGGCCGGCAAGTTCCCGGACGTCGTGGTGCTGCCCCAGGGCCGCAAGGCAGCGCTCGCCGAGACGCTGGTCAAGGACAAGGCACTGGAGGACCTCACCGGAGTCCTGGACATGACGGTGCCTGGTGAACAGGTCACCGTGCGGTCCAAGCTCGCCGACGGGATCGTGGGCAACCTCAGCACCAACCCGTACAACGACGACAAGACCTACCTGATGCCGATGTACTACGCGCCGACCGGGCTGGTCTACAACAAGGGCCTCTTCGCGCAGAAGGGTTGGCAGGTCCCGACCACCTGGGACGACATGTTCAAGCTCGGCGACGCCGCCAAGGCCGAGGGCATCGCGCTGTTCACGTACCCGACCGCGGGCTACCTGGACTCGTTCTTCTTCGCGCTGCTCGCCGACGTCGGCGGTGAGCAGTTCTACAAGGACGTCATGACGTATTCCGAGGGTGTCTGGAAGACCGCCCAGGGGCGCCAGGTCCTGGACATCACCGCCCGGCTGCTGAGCTACGCGGCGAAGACCACCGTGGGGTACGCGAACGAGCAGGACTTCACCAAGAACCAGCAGTCCCTGCTCGACAACAAGACCCTGTTCATGCCGAACGGCACGTGGGTCGTCGGCGAGATGAAGGACGCTCCGCGCGCCCAGGGCTTCGAGTGGGCGATGGCCCCGCTGCCGGCGGTCAACGCCGGTGGTAAGCGCTACCTGACCACGATCGTCGAGTCCGCCTGGGTTCCCAGCGGCGCGCAGAACAAGGACGCCGCGAAGGACTTCGTCGCGTACCTCTACTCCGACGAGGCCGCCGGCATCTTCGCCAAGGCCAACGCGATCCAGCCGATCAAGGGCATCGCCTCGACGCTGCCCGCCGAGATCGCCCCGTTCTACCAGCTCTACGAGGACCCGAGCATCTCCGCCCTGGTGGGTGGCTTCGGAAGCACCGCGCCGGTCGAGGGCGTGAACATCAAGGGCACGCTCTTCGACACCGCGAACAGCATCATCAGCGGCGACAAGACCGTCGACCAGTGGCAGACCGCGCTGAACGACGCCAGCGAGAAGCTGCGGCAAGCGGGCAAGTGACGCCCCGGCGGCAGCCCGGAACAGGGCTGCCGCCGACCCCTCCCCCCGCGAGAACCAAGGACTGGTCACGGTGACGACGACCCTCACTCCACCACCCAGAGGCGCCAGCAAGCGCGCGCCCAGCCGACCCCCGGTGTCAGCGCGTGGCAGCGCCGCACGCGGCCGGCCCGGCGACGGCCGATTCGTCGCCGCCTGCCTGCTTCCGGCACTGGCACTGTTCGCGCTGTTCATGATCTGGCCGACCGTCAGCGTGTTCCGGATGTCGCTCTACAGCTGGAGCGGTTTCTCGGCGCAGATGCGGTTCGTCGGCCTGGACAACTTCACCAAGCTCGTCGACGACGAGCAGTTCCTCCGCGCGTTCCAGAACACCGTCGCGCTGCTCGTGGTCGTGACCGTGGTGACGATGGGGATGGGTCTGTTCCTCGCCGCCGTCATGACCCGGCAGAAGCTGCGCGGCCACACCCTCTACCGGTTCGTGCTCTACATCCCCAACGTGCTCTCGGTCGTGGTCATCGCGGCCATCTTCTCGGCCGTCTACGACCAGGAGAACGGCCTGCTCAACGGCACCCTCCGGCTGCTCTCGCTGGACGGCCTGCAACAGGTCTGGCTGGGCGACCAGAAGCTGGTGCTCTACTCGGTCGCGATAGCGATGCTGTGGCAGTCGCTCGGCTATTACATGGTCATCTACATGTCGAGCATGGCGAGCATCCCGGAGGAGTTGTACGAGGCCTCGGCGCTCGACGGCGCCTCGGCAGGTCGGCAGTTCTTCGCCGTCACGCTGCCGCTGATCTGGCAGAACCTGCGCACCACGCTGACCTTCTTCATCCTCAGCGCGGTCAACCTCAGCTTCGTGCTGGTTCGGGCGATGACCGGCGGCGGCCCGGACGGTGCCTCCGAGGTGCTGCTCAGCTACATGTACAAGCAGGCGTACACGAACTCGGCCTACGGCTACGGAATGGCCATCGGCGTGGTGATCTTCGCTTTCTCGTTCCTCGTGTCGCTCCTGGTGAGCCGCGCGACCCGGCGTGAGCCCCTCCAGTTCTAGAGGACACTCCCATGACCACGATCAACAAATCCGGCCCGCGGCCTGGCCGTGGCCTCACCCACCTGCTCGTCGGTGCGATCACCCTGCTCATCGTCATCCCGGTCGGCTGGGTGCTGGTGGCCTCGCTGAAGCGCAAGAGCGAGTTCTTCGGCAGCCCGTGGACCCTGCCCGAGGGCCTTCACCTGCAGAACTACGTCGACGCGTTCGGCGGCGCGCAGATGGGCCGCTACTTCGCCACGTCGGTACTGGTCACGCTCCTCGGCCTGGTCTTCGTGCTGGCGGTCTCGGTGCCGGCGGCGTACGTCGTCGCCCGGTACGAGTTCCGCGGCAAGGGCATCGTCGAGGTGGCGCTGCTGGCCGGGCTGTTCGTCAACGTCAACTACATCGTGGTGCCGATCTTCCTGATGCTCGTCGACTGGGACCGCGCGCTGGTCGACGTGTTCCCCGACGGGTTCTTCCTCGACAACCCGGCGATGCTCTCGGTGGTCTACGCGGCGACCTCGATCCCATTCACGATCTACCTGCTGACTGCGTACTTCCGGTCGATTCCGGGAGACTTCGAGGAGGCCGCGCTGCTGGACGGGGCATCCCGATTCCGGATCATGACGCGGGTGATGCTGCCGATGGCCCGCCCGGCGGTCACCACGGTGATCCTGTTCAACTTCCTGGCCTACTGGAACGACTTCATCATCGCGCTGACGCTGCTGCCCGGTGAGGGCAAGACGTTGCAGGTCGGCCTGCTCAACCTGATGGCCGCGCAGAAGGCGGCCGCGGACCCGGGGCGGCTCTACGCCGGCATGGTCATCGTCATCGTGCCGGTGCTGCTCCTGTACGCGCTGATCCAGCGCCGACTGATCCAGGGCATGGCCGCCGGCGGCGTCAAGGGCTGAGGCCCGAGAAAGGGATGTCATGAAGGAACCGACGCGTGCCGTACTGCTCATCGTCGCCCGGCTGCTGATCGCGCTCGCCTGTGTCGTCGCCGTGGTGGTCGTCCGACCCACTGTCGGCTGGGGCCACCTCGCGATCATGCTTGTGGCGCTCGCCGTCCTGATCGGTCTTCTCGCGGACTACAACAGAAGTTCCGGTGAGCCGCGGCGTGCGGCGGGCCCGAGCTCCGCCGGGGGCGTTCCCTCCCGGCGTACGAACGAGACAGCGCAAGGAATTGACAGACTCCCCCACCCCGACCACCCCCACGGTTAGGACTCTCGATGCGCCTGTTCAGGTCCTCGTTGGTGGCTTTGACCACGCTAGCCACCGCAGTACTGGTCGCCGCGCCCCCCGCCGCGGCAGCCGCCACGAACTACTACGTCGACTGCTCCGCGAGCACGTCGGGCAGCGGCACCCAGGCCAGCCCCTGGAACAGTTTCACACCGGTGAACGCCAAGACGTTCGCCGCCGGAGATCAGATCCTGATCCGGCGGGGCACGACCTGCGCCAACCAGCAGCTCTTTCCCAAGGGTTCCGGCGCGGCCGGCGCACCGATCATCATCGACGCGTACGGCAGCGGCGCCAAGCCGGCGCTGGCCGGCAACGGTGCTGTCGTCGACGTCGTGAAGCTCTACAACCAGCAGTACTGGGAGATCCGCAACCTGGACATCTCCAACAAGGGATCGGCGATCGCCACCCGCCGCGGCGTGCACATCATCCGCGAGAACTCCGGCACCGGCACCTACTACCGGGTGACCGGGCTCAGCGTCCACGACGTCAACGGCAACCAGACCAAGAAGGACGACGACGCCAGCGCCGGCATCTTCTTCGAGGTTCTGGGCTACACCACGCAGACGAAGTTCGACGACGTGCTGATCAACAACAACACGATCGGCACCGTCGACCGCTACGGCATCCACTTCTGGACCCGCTGGATGGTCCGGCCCGAGCTGGCCAACCCCAACTGCGGTTCCACCTGCGGCACCTGGCTTCCGCAGACCCGGGTCGTCGTGCGCGGCAACACGGTCACCGACATCGGCGGCGACGCCATCGACGTGCACCACACCCAGAGCGCCCTGGTCGAGAACAACCGGGTGGACGGCTTCCGGGTCCGCGAGCCCGCGCAGTGCGCCGCCGGCATCTGGGGCTGGAACATCAACGACGCCCTGTTCCAGTTCAACGAGGTCAGCGGCGGCCGGAGCACCTGCGACGGGCAGGGCTTCGACCTGGACGAGGGCAACATCCGCACCATCTACCAGTACAACTACAGCCACGACAACGAGGGCGGCTTCATCCTGCTCTGCAACGGTGGGGGCTCGACCACCAAAGACAACATCGTGCGCTACAACATCAGCCAGAACGACCGCGGCCAGATCTTCGACCTGGTCTGCGGGAAACTCACCAACACGAAGATCTACAACAATGTCTTCTACGTGGGCGAGGCAGCCCAGATCATCAACAACGGCAACGGCTCGGCCGGCGCCAATGTCGAGTTCTACAACAACATCTTCTACGTGACCTCGACCCAGGCCAGCTACAACGCCGGCGCGCTGCTGTTCGACTCTAACGTGTTCTACGGCCAGCACCCCGCCGGCGAGCCCGCCGACTCGAACAAGATCACTACCGATCCGCTGTTCGTCGCGCCGGGCACCGCCACCTCGATCAGCAACGCCGGTGGCTACCGGCTCCGCGCCGGCTCCCCGGCGCTGGCCAGTGGCCAGGTCATGACCAGCCCGGGCAGCCGCGACTACTTCGGCAGCACCGTCACCCCGGGTTGCCGTCCGGACCGGGGCGCACACCAGCTCAGCACCGTCTGCGTGCCCAGCGCCGGCGTCATCCCCCGCACCGGATGGTCGCTGAAGTACGTGGACAGCCAGGAGACGGCCGCCGAGAACGGGGCCGCGACCAACGCCTTCGACGGCAACCTCAGCACCATCTGGCACACGAAGTACACCGGCGGCAACGCCCCGATGCCCCACGAGATCCAGATCAACCTGGGCGCGAGCTACTCCGTCTCCGGAATCCGCTACCTGCCCCGGCAGGACGCAGGCTCCGGCGCTGCCAACGGACGCATCGGCCAGTACGAGGTCTACGTCAGCACTGACGGCACCAACTGGGGTACGGCCGTGGCCACCGGCACGTTCGCCAACAACGCCAGCCAGAAGGAGGTCCGGTTCACCGCGAAAACGGGCCAGTATCTGCGACTGCGCGCCCTGAGCGAGGTCAACGGCAACCCGTGGACCACCGCCGCGGAGATCTACGCCCTCAACTGACCGACACATCAGGGAGCCTCCGGCATCGCGCCGGAGGCTCCCTGGCGTACCCATGGTTCACCACCTCGGGGTGCCGCAACCGTCTCGGTCACCGCCAGACCCTGTCCGCGATGTCGTAGACCATCGTGCGGTCGACCTGCTTCGGAAGCGACTGGCCGAGCCGCCACGACCCGGGGGTGGCGTGCAGCTCGACGGTCACCGAGCCCCGCGTCGCGGGGCCCAGCTCGCCGACCCAGTGCCGGTTCTCTTCGATCAGCCGCTCCACGGTCTCGACGTCGGGCGCCGTCACCTCCACCACTGTGGTGTCGACAAGCGCCGAGCCGACCAGCAAGACCAGGAGCCGGCCCAGGACCGCCGCAGGCACCGCGGGGTCCGTCGTTTCGACAGACACGTAGCAGTCGTCATGCCCGGAGAACAACAGGCGTGAGCCGGCCAGAGCGGGTAGGACCGGCTCGTCGAACGTGGCCGTTCCAATGGTGACGATCATTTCGTCGACGCGCTCGGCGGAAGGCGTACCCGGCACGTCGACAAAGGTCAGCTCGTAGGGGTACCAACCGGCCAGGAACCGGGGCAGCTGCTCCCGGGGTATCAGCAGGGCCTCTTCGCTGAGGCCGACGACGCCAGCCGCCAGCGCGCGGACCTCATGCACCTCGAAGCTGACGCCCTGTTCGGCAGCGATCCGTGACGGCCGCCACTGCTGATACTCCTCGTCCAGGAAGCTGTTGGTCTCCACGCCGACAACCATGATGGTGTCGTTCCCGGCGAGCATCAGCACATCGGCCAGCTCGGCGGCCTGCGCCGCAGTCGCATTCACCATCCAGGAGCCGCCTGTCTCGCGAACACTGAAGCTCAACGGGAAGGGCGCACCGTCCAGTCCCACGCTGTTCACGGAGAACGCGCCATGAGGTTTGACCTGGACCGTGGCGCCGTCGCGCGTGCCGTCCCCGGCGATCGGATAGCCGATCGCGGCGATGTCGGAACGCAGATCGGCGACGCTGAGCTGCGGATTCAGGGCCCTCGTCACACGGTCGGTGAGCGGCCGATGGGCAACGATGTGCTCGACCGCCGCCCGGTCCACCGTCATCTCGTAGTAGTCGACGGCGAATTCGACGAAGCGGTCGACGATGTCGTCGAGCAGGATGTCGAGCATGCCCGACCCATCCGGGCCGCTGTCGTCGTACGGTCGGTGCAGTGGTGGGAAGGTGATGCCGTCACCGGCGTGCCAGCGGTCGTCCTCCACCAGCCGCCACAGCACGGTGGTCGCCACGAGTCGGCCGTCCTCGTCGCAGAAGGCGGGTTCCGTCAGCTGAGAACGCAGCACCTCCGGGACGCCGTCGACCAGACCGGGCCACAGCTCGTGGTCCGGATGACGGTACGGCGACATCGCCGATTCATGGTCGAAGAGCCGGATGAAGGCGCCGTCGGGGGTGAACACGACGGCCCACTCGTCGCCGCTGCCATTGCTCATCAGCGCCGCCTCGTCCGTGCCCCAGGTCGAGGTGTAGGCGTAGTAGGGGTCCCCGCCGTCGATGATGCGCTCGAGTACGGCCAAGGCCTTGCAGCGCTGGCGCAGCCGGTCGATGTCGGGGAGTTTGGCGGCGACGTCGTAGGCGGTCACCGGGTCACCCTACGGAGGCGGCAGCACCCCGGTGTCGGGGGCAAGGACTCGGGTGAAGAACACCAGGGTGTCGCGGATCAGCGGCTCCAGCGGCACCCCGACGAAACAGTGGTCGGCGCCCCGCACCACCGACAACTCGACCTCGGCACCCGCCGCGGTCAACGCCGCGGCGAGTTCCTCGCTCTGCCCCACCGGTACGACCAGGTCCTCCTCGCCGTGCACCAGCAGCATGGGCGGGGCGTGGCCGGTGACGTAGGCGATCGGACTGGCTGCCCGGCCCAGCTCGGGGTTGCCGGCCAACGGGGCGCCGATCAGCAGCGACTCGGGCGAGTCGGCAGCGTCGTGGTCGATCGTCCCGGCCGGGTGGGCCTGCGACTGAATGGTCAGCAGGTTGGACGGCGCGTACCAGCAGACCGCCGCCTGGACGCGGGTGTCGTCCTGGTCGTCCCCGGTCAGCGCGAGCATCGAGGCGAGATGTCCGCCGGCCGACTCGCCCCAAACCCCGATCCGTTCGCGGTCCACGCCCGCCGTGTCGCCGTGTCGGCGCAGCCAGCGAACCGCCGCCGTGACGTCGTCGAGTTGGGCGGGGAAATGTGCCTCGCCGCTGAGCCGGTACTGCGCGGAGGCGACCGCGAAACCGGCCCGGATGGCGGCGGTGAAGGGATCCACCTCCATGAGCCACTCCGGTGGCTGCTTGGGCGAGCCGAACAGCCACGCGCCACCGTGGATCCACACCAGGACCGGGACCGGTTGGCGGGCCGCCACGGGCACGACCAGGTCCAACGTGAGCGGGCGGAAGCCCGGGACCTCGTTGACGACGATGTCACGGTGCTCGATCCGGTCGCTCCGGGGCCGGGATGCCGCGTCGGTCATCGCGCCATCTTCGCACCGACGGTCCGTGTTGGTCACTGCTGTTTGTCCGGGCTGGCGGGACGGGCGCGGACGTGCAGCCGCTCCCCCTGCGGCCCGAACAGGCTGAGGGCTTCGGCGGTGCCCGGGCCGGGGTTGTAGAAGAGGTGCGGGATGCGGGTGTCGAACTCGGCCACCTCGCCGGGGGTGAGCGTCAGATCACGGTCACCGAGCAGCAGGCGGATCCGGCCGGAGAGCACGTAGAGCCACTCGTACCCCTCGTGGGCCTGCGGGATCCGGCCTCCGGCGGACGGGTCCGGCGGGAAGATCTGCTTGAACGCCTGCACACCGCCCGGCCGGCGGGTCAGCGGCAGGTACGTCACGCCGTGCCGGACGATCGGTTTGGGGCGCACCCGGGGGTCGCCGGTGGCCGGGGCGTCGACGAGTTCGTCCAGCGCCACCTGATAGGCCCTGGCCAGCGGGAGTAGCAGCTCAAGCGTCGGTCGACGGCTCCCGGACTCCAGCCGGGACAGGGTGCTCACCGAGATGCCGGTCAGGTCGGCGAGCTGGGTGAGCGTGGTCCCGCGTTGGTGACGTAGGGCACGCAGCCGGGGGCCGACGGCCGCCAGCGCGGCACTGTCCTCGTTTGCCATAACGGCAAGGATAGTTGCCGCCGGGCTGGCGGCGGCGGATGGTGGTGACAGCCGACAGAACACGAGGGGGACGAACCGGTGGACGAGACATACGACGTGGTGGTGGTGGGCGGCGGCGCTGCCGGGCTCAGCGGCGCCCTGGCGCTGAGCCGGGCCCGACGGTCGGTGCTGGTGATCGACTCCGGTGAGCCGCGGAACGCGCCCGCCGACCGGATACACAACTACCTGGGCCGGGAGGGAACGCCGCCCGGTGAGCTGCTCGCGGTCGGACGGGCCGAGGTGGCCGGGTACGGCGGGCAGTTCCGCACCGGGCGGGTGCGCAGCGCCACCCGGGACGACGACGGGTTCCAGCTCAGCCTCGACGACGGCGAGCCGGTGCGCGCCCGGCGGCTGCTGGTGACCACCGGGCTGACCGACGAACTGCCCGACGTGCCCGGCCTGGCACAGCGGTGGGGTCGCGACGTGCTGCACTGCCCGTACTGCCACGGCTGGGAGGTTCGGGACCGTCGCATCGGCATCCTGGCGACCGGGCCACTGGCCGTGCACCAGGCGGAAATGTGGCGACAGTGGAGCTCCTCCGTGCTGCTCCTGCTGCACGACACCCCGGCACCGGACGCGGAGACCGCCGAACGGCTCGCCGCCCGCAGCATCACGGTGGTGCCGGGCCCGGTCGCCGCGGTGGAGGTGACCGACGACGCGCTGACCGGGGTACGGCTCGCCGACGGTCGTGTGGTGGCGCTCGACGCGATCGTGGTGGCGACGCGACTGACCCCCCGCGCCGACCTGCTGGTGGGGCTGGGCCTGGCCCCCGAAGAGGTGACGATGGGTGAGCATGTCATCGGGGCCCAGATCCCGGCCGACCCCACCGGCGCGACCGCCGTCCCCGGTGTCTGGGTGGCGGGCAACGTGGCCGACCTCCGGGGACAGGTGATCACGTCCGCCGGGGCCGGGTTGACCGCCGCGGCGGCGATCAACGCCGATCTCATCGCCGAGGAGACCCGCGACGCGGTGGCCGCGTACCGGCAGTTGGTGGCCACGACGTTCGAGGAGCCGGCGTGGGAGGAGCGCTACCAGTCCCGGCCCTCGGTGTGGAGTGGGCGTCCGAACCCGCAGTTGGTCGCCGAGGTCACCGACCTGACCCCGGGGCGCGCGCTGGACGTGGGCAGCGGCGAGGGCGCCGACGCGGTGTGGCTGGCCACGCGTGGCTGGCAGGTGACGGCGGTGGACATCTCCAGCACGGCGCTGAGCCGGGCGGCCGCGAACGCCGAGGCCGCCGGCGTCGGTGACCGGATCGAGTTCACCCACGTCGACCTGCGGGACAAGCCGCCCGCCGAGCAGGCGTACGACCTGGTGTCCGCGCAGTTCATGCACCTGCCTCGGCAGCAGCGGCAGGAGTTGTTCGCCCGGTTGGCCGCGGCGGTGGCACCGGGCGGCGTCCTGCTGATCGTCGGCCACCACCCGTCTGACCTGTGGGGGGCGGCGCACCGGATGCACATGCCGGACGCGATGTACACCGCGCAGGAGGTGGCCGCCGATCTGGACCCGATCCACTGGGAGGTGCTGACGGCGGAGGAACGCGCCCGCCTCGCCACCAACCCCGACGGCGAGGACGTCACCCACCACGACGCGGTCCTGGTCGCCCGCCGACGCTGACCCGCACCGGCCCGTCGCCCCGCGTCCGCACGTCGACCTGCGTCGATCATGGACTTTCCCCGGATGACAAAGGTGGTGGAGCAGCACCTTTCCGGCACCACGAGTCCGTGATCGGCGCGGGAACGGGGGAACGCGGGGCGACAACGTGAGAGGGGGTGGGGCAGGACTTCGCATGAGGTCCGCTCGGCGGTAGCGTTGCGCCACACTGACGGCCCGTGGGGCAGGCGACCGCCGACCCTGACGCCCCGATCGTACGGAGGATGGTGCATGTCCATCGGCGCTGAGCCGCACGCAGCACGCGACGATGCGGCCTCCCGGCCGAGCTTCGAGCTCGCCCTGCGCGGATACGACAAACGCCAGGTGGACCGGCACCTGGAGCAGCTCGACGGTCAGATCGCGATGCTGAGCGGGGAGCACGGGCGTTCCGCCGTCCGAGTCCGTGAGTTGACCGCCGAGGTGCAGCGGCTGCGTGCCGAACTGGCCGAGCTTCAGGAGCAGCCCGTGCAGGTGGACCGCGCCTCGTTCCACGACCTCGGCCCGATGGTCGGCGAGATCATGGCCCTCGCCGAGAAGCAGGCCGGGATCATCACCGAGTCGGCCACCGACCGGGCGAACGAACTGCGCAGCGAAGCTGAGCGGATCCTCGCCGACACCCGTGAGCGGTCCGCGCAGGCACGTCAGGACCTGGCCGAGGAACTGGCCGCCCGGCGCGCCGAGCAGGAGCAGGCGTACGAGGAGCGGCGCACCCTGGCCGAGGCCGAGTTGACGGCGATCCGCGAGCACGCCGAACAGTTGCGGGCCGACGGTGAGGCCGCGCACGAGCGCGCCCAGCACGAGGCCAAGCGGATCACCGAGCAGAGCGCGCAGCAGCTCAACCAGACCCGGGTGGCCGCCGACGCGCTGATGAAGTCGGCCCGTACCCAGATCCAGCAGGAACTCCAGTCGGCCCGCGCCAAGAACCAGCAGGAGATGGCCCAGTGGCAGGCCAACGTGGAGCGAGAGGTCAACGAACGGCGCACCGCCGCCGAGCAGGACATCGCCGAACAGCAGGCCGCCGCTGAGCAGGAGCTGGCCGAGCAGCGCAGCGCGACCGAGCAGCAGATCGCCGCGCTGCTGGCCGAGGCGCAGCAGCACGTGACCGAGCTGCGCAACCGCGCCGACGAGCAGGCCGCCAGCCAGCAGCAGCAGCTCGCCGCCCTGCAGA
Source organism: Micromonospora sp. C97 (assembly GCF_018070385.1). NCBI lineage: Bacteria > Bacillati > Actinomycetota > Actinomycetes > Micromonosporales > Micromonosporaceae > Micromonospora > Micromonospora sp. C97. Next base: position 88,145 of record NZ_JAGPXU010000016.1, on the reverse strand, counting down.
AGGAGCTTGACGAGCGCCGGCAGGAGGCCGCGGAGCTGCACGCCGAGCTGGACACCGGCCGCCAGCAGCTCGCCGAGATCCGCCAGGAGGGCGAGGCGCTGGAGAACGAGCTGTCCCGGATGCAGCAGCGGCTCAGTGAGGTCCGCCGGGACCTCACCGCCGAGAACGCCCGCCTGGACGAGGCCCGCCGGGCCGGGGACTCCGCCGAGCGGCACGCCAAGGAGGTCCGCGCCCGCGTGCAGCGGGAGGCCAAGCGGGTGGCCGACCTCGCCGCCGCCGCGGTCATGGCCGCGGCAGCCGGCGGTACGGAGACCGCGGAGTACCCGATGGTGGGTTCCCGCGCCAGCGCCGATCGACCCGCCCCCGAGCGGACCGGTGTCGAGCAGCTCACCGTCGACCGCGTCGGCGTCGACCGGCACGCCACGGAGCGAGCCCCGGTGGCCGACGCCGACGCCGATCGCGCCACGTCCGACCGCTCCCCTGTCGACAGTGGCCCCGCCGACCAGGCCCCGGCCGAGCAGGTGAACGGCGACCCGGCCGAGCAGGTGAACGGTGAGCACGGTGGCGCGGCGGTGGTGGCGGACGAGTCGGTGGCGCCGGACGCTACTGCTGCCCGTGAGGTGAGTGCCGACGCCGAGCCGATCTTCCCCCGGCACATCGGCACCGACGCGCCGACGCCCGTGCCGTTCCTGGCCTTCGGGCAGCCGGTCAGTGAGAACGGCGCCGCCCGGCACTGACCTCAGCAGCGGTTGCACCCGGGCCCGGAGCACCTCCGCACGGGCCCGGGTCGACCGCCCGGGGTTGGCAGCCAGGTCCGTTGTCCGTAGTGTGCGGCGGTGACGAGAAGCGAGCGACTCGCCGACCAACTGGACCGGCACTGGCGCAAGAACCTGCGACCGCGGCTGGACGATCTGACGGATGAGGAGTACTTCTGGGAGCCGGTGCCCGGCTGCTGGAGCATCCGCCCACGTGGCACGTCGGCCGCACCGATGTCAGCAGGTTCGGGGGCATGGACGGTGGACCACGCGTCCCCTGACCCGGTACCGGCGCCGGTGACCACCATTGCCTGGCGGTTGGCGCACATCATCGTCTCCTGCCTGGGTTATCGGGTCGGATGGCACTTCGGCGGCCAGGACGTCGACTCGCAGACCTTCGCCTACGCGGGGACCGCTGACGAGGCGCTGCACCAGCTCGACGAGATGTACGGCAGATGGAACGCCGGAGTCCGCGAGCTCTCGGACGCGGACCTGGAGAATCCGCCGCCGGTGGGTACCGAGCGGTTTCCGATGGAGGGCATCGTCCTGCACGTCAACCGGGAGCTGATCCATCACGGCGCCGAGATCTCCCTGCTGCGCGACCTCTACCGCTGGCAGGACACAGACGTGGCTCACGACGGAGGCTGAGCCGACCGGGCGAGATACCGCCGCAACTCGGCGGCCTCCCCGTCGGTGAGGACGGGGGCGAAGTCGAGGTGCTCACCGGGCGATCTGATCCAGCGGTACGCCGAACAGGCGGGCCGCACCCTGGCGTGCCACCGTGCGCACCTCCCGCAGGCTGCCGGTGGCGCCGGCCAGCGCCTCCCCGTCAGGTCCTTCGACCAGCACCGCGTACGACCGATCCGGCTCATGGCGGACCCGGGCACGGAACTGCGGCGGGATGTCAGGCATCCACCGATGATCCCTCACCGGGCTCGCCGCGTGGGTCCTCGGCACCTGGTCAGGGTCCGGGTGGATTCTGCGCGGAACCGGATCGCCGCGCCCGACGGAGCTGGCAGGCTGGGCTGGCCGCCGTGCACCAGCGGTGGCCGCCGGCCTGGCCGGTGACCGAGAGGAGCGCCGGGTGACCGACCAACCGGAGGAGTTCGACCTGCTCGTCGTCGGTGGCGGCAAGGCCGGGAAGACGTTGAGCATGGACGTCGCCCGATCCGGGCAGCGGGTCGCCATGGTCGAGCGCGGCATGATCGGCGGCAGCTGCATCAACGTCGCCTGCATCCCGACCAAGGCGTTGGTGACCAGCGCGCGGGCCGCCCGCCAACTGCGGGACGCGTCGGCGCTCGGCCTCACTGTCGACGGCGGCCGGGTCGACGTGGACCTGTTGCGCGCGCACAAGCAGGACGTGGTCGAGGGGATGGTCGCCGCCAACCGGCAGCAGTTCCTCGACTCCGGCCTGCACCTGGTGATCGGCGAGGCCCGGTTCGTCGGCCCACGGACCGTCCGGGTGGCCCTCGCCGACGGTGGCGAGCGGCTGCTGCGCGGCACCGACGTCGTGATCAACACGGGGACCCGCCCCCATCTGCCGTCGGTGCCCGGGATGGCCGAGGCCGGGGTGCTCACCAGCGACGAGCTGCTGCGCCTGGATCGGCTGCCGGCCCGGCTGGTGGTGCTCGGCGGCGGCACCGTCGGGGTGGAGTTCGCGCAGATGTTCGCGTCGTTCGGCAGCGCGGTGACGCTGGTCGAGGGCGGTCCACGGCTGCTCACCCGGGAGGATCCCGACGTGAGCGACGCGGTGATGCGCGTCTTCCTCGACGACGGCATCGACGTACGGGTGGGTGTGGCGGTAGCGCGCATCGAGCGGGACCCCGACGGCGCGTTGCGGGTGACGCTGGACGACGGCGGCGTGGTGATCGGGGACGACGTGCTGGTGGCGGCCGGCCGGGAACCGGTCACTGACGGGCTCGGCCTGGACGTCGCCGGCGTACGGCTCAGCGAACGGGGCTTCGTGGAGGTCGACGAACACCTGCGCACCAGCGCCGAGCACACCTGGGCGGCCGGAGACGTCGCCGGCAGCCCCCAGTTCACCCACGTCTCGTTGGACGACTACCGGATCATCAGGGCGAACCTCGCGGGAGGCCGGCGCAGCACCGCCGACCGGCTGATCCCGTACACCGTCTTCACCACCCCGGAGCTGGCCCGGGTCGGGCTGACCGAGATCGAGGCGCGCCACGCCGGGTACGACGTCCAGGTCGCCCACCTGCCGGTCGCCGCCATCCCCCGGGCCCGCACCCTGCGTCAGACCCGGGGCATGTGGAAGGCGGTCATCGACACCGGCACCGACCGGATCCTCGGCGCGGCGCTGCTCGGCCCCGAGGCCGGCGAGGTGATCACCTCCGTGCAGCTGGCCATGCTCGCCGCGATGCCGTGGACCGCCCTGCGGGACGCGGTCATCACCCACCCGACCATGACCGAGGGCCTCAACCTGCTGTTCGCCTCGCTGGAGTCCCGCCCGGTCCGCTGAGCGCCGCTCGACCAACCGTGCACCGGCTACCCGGCGATCTCGTCGCGTACCCGTTGCTGGAAGGCGCGGGCCTGCGCCCCGGTGGGCGGCGGCCCGCCGTGCCGCGCGGCGACCGCCTGCCGGATGACCTCGGCCGGGTCCCCCGCGTCGATCAGCCGCTGACCGGCCGCCGTCTTGGCGAGCCAGATGCCGTCGCGGTGGCGCACCAGCGATCGGCAGGCCCCGAGCACGGCGTCCTCGGTGCCGGGTGCGGGTTGGTCGGCGGGCGGTGTGGGTAGGGCGAGCCACCAGGTCAGCGCCTCGACGAGCAGCCGGCGCAGGTCGGCCGGGGCGAGGTCGGCGAAGACCTCCCCCGCTGGCGGCCCGAGCAGCGCGAGTCCGCTCTGGTGCAGGATGCTGCGGTCGAGGCCGTACCAGAACCGGCCGTCGGCGACCGGGCGGTCGGCGGGGTCGAGGGTGCGCCGGAACGGCATGCCGGCCCCGGTGTTCAGTTCGACCTCGAAGCCGGGCTCGGGGGTGCCGGAGGCGGCCACCGCCCGGTCGTAGACCACCAACTCCAGCCCGCGCGCCGGGCAGGGCAGCGCCTCGTGCCGCAGCCGCGCGACCAGCGCCTGCTTGGCGTCGGTGCTGAGCGGCCCGGCGCTGAGCAGCGCCACGTCCACGTCGCTGCGACCGGGCTGGTACGCCCCGAGCCCGACCGAGCCGGCGGCGTACGCCCCAACCAGGTCGGTGTCGAGCACGTCCCGGGCGGTGCTGACCAGGTCGTCGAGGTAGCGCTGAAGATCGGAGTGCACGGGCCATCATGGCGCACGGCTCGGAACCGGGCGGCACTACCCCGCGTAGAGCAGCAGCAGACCGGCGACGGTGTAGGTGACCATGAGTGCCAGCAGGGGCAGTTGGCCGGCCACCGCCCGGGCCCGGGGGAACAGGTACAGCGCGCGGTCGTGGGCGAGCAGGGTGCCGAGCAGGTGCCCGAGGACGATGACGGTGATCTGCAGGGTGGCCACCCCGGAGGGCGTGACCAGCGCGGTGTGCGGCTCCCAGTCGGCGGTGCCGAGCCAGTTGGCACCGGTGCCCAGCGGGTCGGAGAGCAACGCGACGGTGCGCTGGCCCTCCAGGATCAGCAGTGAGTAGTAGTGCGCCACCACGTACCCGACCGCGATCGGCACGATGGAGTGGGCGATCTCGCCCGGCACGGCACGGGCCTCGGCCGGGTCCGCGCGACCGATGCGCGCCGCGGCGCCGGTGGCGGCGAGGTACGCCACCGCGACGGCGGCGATGACGAGGCTCAGGCCGGCGCTGCCGGTGACCGCCGGGTGCAGGCCGTTCTCCTGGCTGAAGCGCAACCAGCCCGGCGCGTTGGAGAGGCTGTCGTACATGGTCGAGCCGAGCAGCACGATCACCACGGCGACCAGCCCGGGGCGGGGACGCAGACCGGCGATCCCGTCGAGCGGGTTGCGCCACACCAGGACGCCGTCGGCGGCCCGGCCGAGCGGGGCGAGCTGACCGATCAGGGTGCTGTACGCCTCGAACGGGTCGGCGTGGTCGAACCAGCCGGCGCCGAACACCACCGCGCCGACCAGCAGGAGCACCGCGTACCCGGCCAGCCAGGCGGTGATGACCGGCAGGGTGGCCCGGTCGGGGGCGACCAGTTCCAGCCAGACGAACCCGAACAGGGTGGCGGCGGCGGGCCACCATCCGACCCCGTCGGGCAGTTCACGCAGCCCACGGTGCGGGTCTCGCCGCGCGGCCAGCGCGGCGAGCAGGTGCACGGTGCGCAGCGGGTTGACCGCCCGCCAGACCGGGCCGAGCAGCAGCGACAGCGGTGCCAGCCCGACCCAGAGCAGGACGTAGAGCGTGCCGGCCGTCGGGTTGTCAGCGGTGTCCGGCCCGCCCAGCAGGCCGAGGCAGAACCAGGCCGCGGCGAGCAGGCCGAGCCCGCGCAGCGCCCACCGGACGGCCTGCGCGTCGACGAGTCGAGCGAGCCAGCGCGGCACGGGACGACCGCCGCTGGCGTCCCGGTCGAGCCGGGGTTCGCGCCACAGCACACCCAGTGCCACGAACGTGACGACGAGGGTCAGCGCGGCGGCGACGACGAGCTGCGGCAGCGTGATCGGCAGGTCCTGGCGGCCACCGACACCGTGGGCCAGCAGCGTGGGAGCGGCCGTCATGCCGCTCAGCGGACGACGAGCTGGAAGAGCACCAGCTCGGAGTCGTGCGTCTCCACCTCGAACAGTCCGGTCTGGTCGGCGCGGAACTCGACCGAGCCGGGCGTGCCGGCCGGCAGCCGGGCGCCCAGGTCGTAGCCGTGCACGTGCAACTCGTCGGACACGTCGGAGGTGACAGTGATCCGGACCAGCTCGCCCTTACTGACGGTGACCCGCCCGGTCGGCGGATCGACCCGCCGCTTCGCGATCGTCACGGTGATCTGTCGGTCCACCGCCGGGGTGCTGGCGGCGGCGCTGGGGGTGCCGGTGGGCGTCGGGGCGGGTGCGGTGGGGGTGGCGCCCGACGGGCCGGCGGACGTCGGCGCCGTCGAGGGGGTGCCCACCGAGGGGTCGTCGTCCTGCCCGCAACCGGCGAGGAGCAGGGCGGCGAGGGCGACGGCGGTGACGGTCGCGGCGGTGCGGGCGGCGGGGGTGCGGACGAACACGGGTGGACTCCGAACGACGCGAGGGGGACGGGTGTCGGTTTGATCGTCGGGGAGGAGAACTCTACGTCTTGTTCGGTGCCGGGGAAATGACCATGATGAACGAATGCGATCGAAGCTGATCACTGTGCGTAAGGTTCTGAGCCGTACCGTGGCGGCGCTGGCAGCGGCCCTGGCGGTGTCGCTGCTGCTGCCGGTCGCCCCGGCGTACGCGCACGGCCAGCTGGCGACCTCCACCCCGCTGACCGGCACCGTGGTACGCGAGCCGCTGACGCAGCTGGCGTTGTACTTCACCGAGAAGCCGGCCTCGAACGCGCACTTCGCCGTCACCGGGCCGGACGGGTCGCGAGTGGACAGTGGCTGGTCGCACGGTGAGCCGAAGCGACTGGACAAGCCGGTCACCGAGTACTTCATGGTCAACGGCGTGTTCGAGCCACGGCTGTACCACACCGGCTTCCCGGCCATGGTGACCGTCGCCCACTGGCCGGCGAAGGGCCGTTACACCGCCAGCTATCTCTCCGTGGCCTCCGACGGTGAGGCGGTGCGGGGCGAGGTGAGCTTCGACTACCAGGGCCCCGGCACGCCTGCCCCGGCCGGTTGGTCGCCGCCCACGGCGGGGCCGGATCCGGCGCTGATCGCCCAGGCCGAGGGTGGGGGCTCGACCACCCCAGGAGCCACCGGCAGCCCGGTCGCCCTCACCGACGCGGCGGCGGACGACCCGGCCGGCGCCGCCCCGGAGCAGCGTGGCGGCGGCTTTCCGGCCTGGCTGGTCCCGGCCCTGATCGTCGTGGTGGTCTCGGCGGTGGTGTTGCTGGCGGCCCGCCGTCGACCTGCGGCGCGGGGCGCCTCCCCGGCGGGCCGGCGGCCGGCCGGCCCGGCGGGTCGGGGCGCAGGCGCCCGCAAGGCTGCGGCTCCGACTCGGAAGACCGGTGCCCGGACGGGTGGTCCCGCGCGGCGCGGACGGCGGTAGACCACCGCAGCAACCGGCATTCTTCGCGTACCGCCTCGAACTTTCGCACGGACATAGGAAACTTTTGATGTATCGAGGCGAAGCCATGGACAGTGCAATCGAAACACCTTAATGTCTCGACCCATCAACCCGGTGTTTCCGCACTGTCACTCGTCGGCGTCGAGGACGTTACGGAGCCGGGGCCGACGGTCATCCTCACCGCTGATCCACGCCGGCCGTCGGGCACTCCACTGCCTCCTGGAGGAACGATGGGCACACCCCTGCTACGCCGACTCCACCATCCCGTCCTCGGTGCGCTGGCGCTCGTCCTCGCCGCCGGCCTCTGGGCCGTCCCCGCCACCGCCGCCCCCGCGCAGGAACCGGGCGTCACACTGCGCGTCTTCGACGTGCAGGTGCCGCTGTCCGAGCTGTGCACCCTCAAGCCCGCCCAGACCCCGAACGTGGACAAGCTGATGTCCACCATCAACTGGACCTCGGCGGCCGACTTCGGCTTCGAGGACAACTTCGTCTCGCAGGTGCTCGGCAACATCACCACCACCCAGGCCGGCAGCTACACGTTCCGGCTCAGCAGCGACGACGGATCCAAACTGTCCATCGACAATGCCGTGGTGATCAACCACGACGGGCTGCACGGCGCCACCCCGCCCAAGGAGGGAACCGTCACCCTCACCGCCGGCCTGCACCCGCTGCGCATCGACCACTTCGAGCGCGGCGGTGGACAGCAGATCACCCTGGAGTGGAAGACGCCCGGCTCGTCGGCCTTCGTGGTCGTACCGAACTCGGCGCTGAGCACCGACGCCGGCGTGGTCCGGGTGACCGCGCCCGGCCGCAAGGAGTGCGAAGGGGTCTTCGACTCCCCCGGCGACGGGCTGCCGCTGACCGGCGTGCACCCCGGCTACACGCTGACCAACCTGCGGCCCAGCGGCTTCCAGCCGAAGGTCACCGGGATGGACTGGCTGGCCGACGGCCGGCTCGTCATCAGCACCTGGGGCGGTAGCGACCAGTCCGGCACCTCCCAGGACGGCGAGGTCTGGATCCTCGGCAACACCGGCGGCTCGACCAGCCCCGGCACCGTCACCACCAAGAAGATCGCCGGCGGCCTGAAGGAACCGATGGGGCTCAAGGTCGTCGACGGGGTGGTCTACGTGACCGAGAAACAGCGGTTGACCCGGCTGGTGAACACCGGCGGCGACGAGGCGGCCGAGCGCCTGGAAACCGTTGCCACCTGGCCCTACGGCGGCAACTTCCACGAGTTCGCCTTCGGCCTGCTCTACGCCGACGGGTTCTTCTACCTGAACCTGTCGGTGTCGATCAACTCCGGCGGCGCCACCACCAACCCGCAACCCGCCACCAACCGGGGCACCACCATCAAGGTCAACAAGGACACCGGCGCGGTCAGTTACGTCGCCGGCGGCCTGCGTACGCCGCACGGCATCGGCTGGGGTCCGGAGGGCGGCCTCTTCGTCACCGACAACCAGGGCGGCTGGCTGCCCTCGTCGAAGCTGGTGCACGTCAAGCAGGGCCGGTTCTTCAACCACTACACGAACCCGGCGGGGCCGTTCGACACCGCCCCGGTCACGCAGCCGGTGCTCTGGATGCCGCAGAACGAGATCGCCAACTCGCCCAGCACGCCGCTCTACCTGACCAGCGGCCGGTACGCCGGCCAGTTCGTGATCGGCGACGTGACCTACGGTGGCCTGCAACGGGCGAACGTGGAGAAGGTCAACGGCGAGTACCAGGGCGCCCTGTTCCGGCTCACCCAGGGCCTGGAGGCGGGTGTCTCCGAGGTCAACATCGGCCCGGACGGCGCGATCTACGTCGGCGGGCTCGGCGCGGGCGGCAACTGGGGCCAGAGCGGCAAACTGTCGTACGGCCTGCAGAAGCTCACCCCGAACAGTTCCACCACGTTCGAGATGCTCGCGATGCGCGCCACCACCACCGGCTTCGAGGTGGAGTACACCCAGCCCGTCTCGGCGGGGACCGCCGCCGAACTGGCCGCGCGCTACAAGATCAAGCAATGGCGGTACGTGGCGACGTCGGCCTACGGCGGGCCGAAGATCGACGAGGAGACGCTGACCGTCACCTCGGCCACCCTCTCCTCGGACGGAAAGAAGGTCACCCTGGTGGTGCCCGGTCGCAAGGCCGGTCGGGTGGTGCACCTGCGCTCGCCGCGCCCGTTCACCTCCACCACCGGCCAGTCACTGTGGAGCACCGAGGCGTGGTACACGCTCAACTCCATCCCGGGCAGTCCGCCACCGCCGAGCGGCGGCACCATCACCGGCGTCGGCGGCAGGTGCCTGGACGTCGACAACTCGGGCACCGCCGACGGTACGAAGATCCAGCTCTGGACCTGCAACAACACCGCCGCGCAGTCGTGGACCCGGGTCGGCGACACCTACCGCGCGCTCGGCAAGTGCCTGGACGTGGACAATGCGGGCACCGCGAACGGCACGAAGATCCAGCTCTGGACCTGCAACGGCACCGGCGCGCAGGTCTGGCAACCGCAGAGCGACGGGTCGATCCGCAACCCGCAGTCCGGGAAGATCATGGAGGCCGCCGGCGGCAACACCGCCGAGGGCACCCAGATCCAGCTCGGCACCTATGCGGGCGGCGCACACCAGAAGTGGGTGGTCAGCAGCGGGGTGACCGGCTGACAGTCGGACGTGGGGGCGTGGCCTGATCGGCGGGTCAGGCCGCGCCCCGGCCCTTTGGCCGCAGGTCACCGGCGAGCAACGCGGACGCCGCCAGCGCCGCGGCCAGCACCCCGGTCACCGCGATGACGAATCCGCGCTCGGCGCCGCGGGGCGCCAACGCGACCCCGACGGCCAGCGCGGCGAGCGCCGCCACCGCCATCATCAGGCGGGCGGCGTCCGCGAGGCGCACCGCCCGGCGGCGGGCCGCGACCATGATGGTCAGCACGCCGAGCGCGCCGGCCGCTCCGATGATCGACCAGGACAGCCCCAGAGCGCGGGTCGGCGCGTCGACAGCTGTCGTCCCGGCGTACGCCAGCAGGCCGAAGGCGACGACCAGCAGACCGCCACGCCGCCGGGCCCGCGCGGCGTCCACACCATCCGGGGTACGCATCACCATCGCCTGACCTCCACGGTTGACCGCTGTCGCACCGGCATCATCCCCCGGTCGGCCCCGCGCGGAGAAGACCCCCGCCCCGGGATCCTGTGGGAGGCGCTCCGAGGCGTCGGTCAGGGGCCGTGCGGCAGCGGCTGCGCCAGCGCCCGCAGGTTCGCCGGCAACTGGGCCAGCGCGTCCTCGAACTCCCGGTGCCCGACCACCCGGTGCATCGTCTGCAGCACCGCGCGGGTGCCCCGCTCGGCGGCCGGGCGGTCGATCCCGGCGCGGTCGGCCACCCGGCGCAGGAACTCGTCGTAGTCGAACGTTTCGGCTGGCTCGGCCGCCTTGACCAGCAGCGGGCTCAGTTCGTCGGCCAGGTGGGGGGCCAACGCGCCCGCCTCCCCGCCGCTGAGCCGCTCGGTGAGGGTCCGCAGGACCGCCTCGGTGAGGGGGCGCGCCTGTTCCGGCGAAACATTCGCGCGTGCCGCAACCTTGTCGACGAACGCCAGCTCGGCCATGTCCCCGCCCTTCGCCTCGGAGACGCGTGGCTACCCGGGCCACGCGGCAGCAAACCCGGCGGCCGGCGCGATGGTTCTGCTGGTTGCCCCGCGCGACGCCGTCGGCTTCTCGTACGGTGAGGTCGGACCGGGAACCCGACGGCTGCCCGACGGCGGCCCGTGTCGCAGGAGGAGCAGATGGCCCTCGACCTGCCCGACGTGATCGACCGGTACTTCCGGGCCGTCAACGACCGGGACCTGGACGCCTTCGTCGCCTGCTTCGCCGACACCGCCAGCGTCGCCGACGAGGACCGGCTGTACGACGGGCGGGCCTCGATCCGCTCCTGGCGGCAGAAGACCATGGACGCGTACTCGTACACCGCCGAGCCGGTCCGCCTCACCCCGCAGGCGGGCGATTCGTACCTGGCCCTCACCCGGGTGTCCGGCGACTTCCCCGGCAGCCCGGTCGAGCTGCGGTACCGGTTCACGCTGCGCGACGGGCTGATCGGCGCCCTGGACATCCGTCAGTGACGGCGAACCCGTCCACCGGCCCGACGGCAGCACCGTGCCGCGAAGTCCGCCCCGGCCGCGCGGTGACCGTGTCCGGCCAGCGAGCCCAGCCGGGCGGTCCGGCCCGCAGGTGATCAACCGCCGAACGGACGAGACGGCCAACGGGTCAGTGGATGACATGATGTGAAGAACAGCTGTCGCTACGAGAAGGGTTCCGGCTGCCCGATGGCGCACTTCGAGGCTCGCACGCCGACGACACCCGCGTGGATCGCGGTGCCGCCGGCCGGGCAGCCGCGTCGGGCGGGCTGATGCCGGGAGAGCGACGGGAGGCCGTGGCCGAGCAGAATGTCCCGACCCACGCCACAGACACCATGGCGTACCAGGTCGCGACCGACGTGCGAGCGCTGCGCGCGTTCGTCAGCGCCGGGGCGCTGGCCCGCGGCCTGTCGGCCGAGCGGGTGGAGCTGTTGACGCTGGCGGTCAGCGAGCTGGCCACCAACACGTTGCAGCACACCACCGGCGGCGGCTGGGTCCGGCTCTGGGCGGAGTCGGGTCAGCTGTTCTGCGACGTGGTCGACCACGGGCCGGCGCGGGCGTTCGGGCGGAGCATGCCGGCCGCCGACTCGGTACGCGGTCGCGGGCTGGCCATCGTCGAGCAGATCTGTGACGAGGTGGCGGTGCTCACCGGCCCCGGAGAGACCGTCGTACGGATTCGCCTGAGTCTGTGAACGTCGGCGGCGATCCCCGCCCACGCGGGCCACGACGGCTGTCACAATGCGGACAGCCCGGGCCGACGGTGGCCCTGGGTCAGCCCCGAACAGGAGGACGCCACGATGCCGGACAGCGCACGCGAGGCGGAGCTGCTCGACGCCGAGCGCACCCTGCAGGCCGCCCAGCGAGCCGGCGACGTCGCCGCCCTGGACCAACTGCTGGTCGACCAGCTGATCGCCATCGGCCCGGACGGGCGTGCGCTCACCAAGCAGGACGACCTGACCGCCCACCGGGACCGCCGCTCGGTCGTCGAGGAGTTGGTGGAGGAGGAACTGGACCTGCTCGTCGTCGGTAGAACGGGGGTCACGTTCTTCCTGGGTCGGGTGTCCGGAACCCTCGACGGGGTGCCGTTCGCGGCGCGGCTGCGCTACACCCGGACCTGGGTCCACGACGACCCACACGGCTGGCGGGTCCTGGCCGCGCACATCAGCCCGGTCTGACTCAGCTCGGGTCCTCGTCGTCCTCGTCGTCCTCGTCGAGCAGGCCCTGCTCGTCGAGGAACGCGAACCACCGGTCGTCGGCGGGGGTCAGATCGGCGTAACCCGGCCCGAGCAGGTAGTAGTCCACGAAGGATTCCACGTCGGGGGCGAGCTCCTCGAACGCGTCGGACATGAACCACTCGGTGCCGGTCGGTGGGAAGTACCAGATCGCTCCGGTGCCACGGTCCATGAAGACCGGTTCGTCGCTGCGGGTGCCGATCACCAGCCAGCCGGCCCGGTTCTGGGGAATGGCCGAGAAGTCGGGCGCGTAGTCCAGGTGGTACTGGATCCCGGGCAGGGTCGACGTGGACGCCAGCTCGACCCGACCCGCCCGTATCCCGTCGGTCACCAGCAGGAGATCCCGCAGGTCGGCCGGGAGCCCCGCCGGCACGGCGTCGATGGCCGCCCCCTCGCCGAACTCGGCGTACGCCAGGCTCTCCGGCAGATCGGCCAGGTCGGCCCGCAGCTCCTCGATGAGCTGCCGCAGCTCGGCGTTCACCGCACCACCTCTGTTCGGATGAGGCCTCGTCCGGCAAGGCTCCGGCTGCCCGGAGACCCACGAGCCGATGCGCGGTTTGGTTCTACCACGCATCGGCTCGTCGCGGCGTCACCTCGCCGATTCCGCCTAACCAACGGGAACGGGAACTGCCCACGATCCGGTCCCGGTGTGCTGCCGTCGAGCCCTTTCCTCAGGTCACGACGGCGTCGATCGGCCCGACGCGCAGGGTGCCGTCGTTGAGGGGGGTGCAGCGGACGCCGCCGGTGGTGCGCAGCGCCTTCCAGGCCCCCGGGCCGACGGTGACGTCCATCCAGGCGCACGGTCGGGCCGCCCGGTTGACCCGCAGGCTGACCGGGCCGTCGCCGGAGTCCAGCACCAGCACTCTGCCGATCAGCTCGTCGACGGCGATCCCGGTGGTGAGGATGTTGCGCCGCACCTCGGCCAGGCCGATGCCGTCCGGCAGCGATTCCCGGGCGATGACGGTGACGCTGGCGTCGCGGTGTGCCTGCTGACCGAAGTAGCGGTCGCCGACGATGCCGAGGCCGGCCCGGATCCGGACGGCGTCGACCAGCTCGCCGGGTGGGGCGGGTGCCGGCCCGTCGGCGGGCCGGCCCAGGAAGCGGTGCACGGGCGAGGCCAGCAACTCGACGATCTCCGGCATGACAGGAAGTCTACGAAGCGCACGGGGTGCCGCGGCGCAGGTCGACGGATGACGAGGCGGGTCGGCTGTTGCCAGGGCACGGCAGACTGTTCTATAACTGTTGCATGAGTTCTATAACAGTACGCGCGACGGTTCCCCCTGGGCGGTACGGAAGCTATGGCGGGCGGTACGTGCCGGAATCCCTGATCCCCGCCTGCGAGGCGGTCGCCGAGGCCTTCTCTGAGGCGTGGGCCGATCCCCGGTTCCGTGGCAGCCTCACCGCGCTGCTGTCGGCGCACGTGGGACGACCGACGCCGCTGACGCCGGCCGTGCGACTGTCGGCCGAACTTGGCGTGACGGTGCTGCTCAAGCGGGAAGACCTGACGCACACCGGATCCCACAAAATCAACAACGTGCTCGGGCAGGCGCTGCTGGCCCGGCGCATGGGGCGTACCCGTCTGATCGCCGAGACCGGAGCGGGCATGCACGGCGTCGCGACGGCGACGGCCGGCGCCCTGCTCGGTCTACCGGTGACGGTGTTCATGGGCGAACGCGACGTGGAACGCCAGGCGCACAACGTCTTCCGGATGCGGCTGCTGGGCGCCGAGGTCGTTACGGTGACCACCGGCAGCCGCACGCTCAAGGACGCCACCAGCGAGGCCATGCGCCACTGGGTGACCGACGCCGACGAGGCGTACTACTGCGTGGGCTCGGTCATCGGTCCGCACCCCTATCCGATGATGGTCCGCGAATTCCAGCGCGTCATCGGTGACGAGGCCCGACAGCAGTGCGCGGCCGAACTGCCCGCTGCCACCCCCGACTACGTGGTCGCCTGCGTCGGCGGCGGCAGCAACGCGGCCGGCACGTTCGCCGGGTTCGTCGAGACGTCGGCGAAGCTCGTCGGGGTGGAGGCCGAAGGCGGCTCCGGCGCGGCGAACGGGGAGGTCGGCGTTCTGCACGGCTTCCGGTCGCTGTTCCTGCAGGACGAGCACGGGCAGATCAGGGAGGCGCACTCGATCGCGGCCGGGCTGGACTACCCGGGCGTCGGCCCCGAGCACGCGTACCTGCGCGATCTGGGGCGCGCCCGGTACGTCACCGCATCCGACGGGGAGGCGATCGCGGCCGCCGTCCGGCTCGCGCGGGCCGAGGGCGTGCTGCCCGCCATCGAGTCGGCCCACGCGCTCGCCTGGGTCGTTCGCGCCGCCGGCACACCGGAGCTGCCCAGCGGGTCGACAGTGCTCGTCACCCTCTCGGGGCGCGGCGACAAGGACGTGACCACCCTGATCGCGGAGGCGGACCTCGGATGAAGCTGTTGATGCCCTACATCACCGGCGGGATCGTGCCCGGTTGGACGGCCTTCCTGAGCGCCTTCGCGCACGCCGGGGCCGACATGATCGAGGTCGGGCTGCCGTTCTCCGATCCCACTGTGGACGGCCCCACCATCCAGGAAGCCTCGGACGCGGCGCTGGCCCGGGGCACCACGCCCGCCTCGGTCCTGGCGGACCTCGCCGGAACGCGGGTGGGCATCCCCCTGGTCGCCAGCACGTACGCCAACATCGCGCTGCGGCCCGGGTTCGGCGACGCGCTCGCGGCGGCCGGGGTGACCGGGCTGATCGTGCCCGACCTGCCCCTCGACGAGCTGGCCGGGTTGCACGTGCCGGGCGTCCAGGTGAGTCTGCTCGCCTCACCCGCCACGCCGGACGACCGGCTCGCCGAGATCGGCCGGCGCAGTCAGGGTTTCGTGTACGCCGTGTCGGTCATGGGCACGACCGGCGAACGTGACCGGCTCGCGCCCTCGGCCGTCCTGCTGGCCGCCCGGCTCAAGCAGGTCACCGACCTGCCCGTGCTGGTGGGCTTCGGCATCTCGACCCCGCAGCAGGCGGCCGAGGCGGCGGCGGCAGCCGACGGCGTCATCGTCGGCGCGGCCGTCATGCGGCGCATCCTCGACGGCGCGAACCCCGCCGAGGTCGGGGCCTTCGTGGCGTCGCTGCGGGCCGCGCTGTCGCCGGTGGCCCCCGTGCGATGATCGGCGGTGGCCGTCGACGACGGGGGGCGGACAGTCGACGCATCGGGAGGCAGACCAGTGGCACGCTATCGGGCCATCGCCGCCGACCTCGCCGCCAAGATCCGCGACGGCCACTACCGGCCGGGCGACGCGCTGCCCGCGCAACGCGAGCTGAGCGCGGCGTACGGCGTCACGGTGATGACACTGCGGCAGGCCCTGCGCGAACTGAGCGCCGAAGGGCTGATCGTCCAGCGGCCCGGCAAGGGCACCTACGTCGCGCCGTCGCCCGCGGCGTACCAGCTGGGATCCTTGCGGAGCTTCGGCGACGACCTGCGTGAGCAGGGCCACGAGGTCCACACGACGGTGCTCTCCCGCGCGCAGCGCCGGCTGCCCGCACGCGTCGCGGCCCGGCTGCGGGTCCGCGAGGCCGAGACGGGTCTGCGCCTCGAGCGGGTCCGCGCGTTCGCCGGCCGCCGCGCCATTCACCAGATTTCCTGGGTACGCGAGCCGCACGCGAGCCGGTTGCACGACGTGGACTTCACCGGCACGTCGCTGTACGCGGCCCTGGCCGACCTCGGCGTGACGGTGGCCCGGGCCTCGGAGACGATCCGGCCGGAGGTGTTGAGCGTCGACGTGGCCCGGCATCTGGACGAGGCCGAGGGAGCGCCGGTGCTGGTCAGCGACCGGATCACCTACGCGCCCGACGGGACGGCCCTGGTGACGGACCGGGCGACGATGGTGGGCAGCATGATGCAGATCACCGCCGACCGGGCCGCCACCGGGCTGTCCCTGCACTACGGCGCGGTCTAGCCCGCCATTGACCCGGTGCCGGCTGGTGTGCCGGTGACGGTCAGGTCGCGCACTCGGCCCACGTTGTCGAACGACCCGAAGCCGACCCGCCCCGCGCCGAACGTGGTGTCCTTCGCGGTCAACAGCGGGTCCCGGTCTCCGTCGACGTAGACGGCGATCTCGCCGGTGGCCGGCAGGTGCACCACCCGCACCCGGTGCCACCGGGCATCGGTGATCGCCGGGTTCGCGCCCCGGGACCGGCCGTTCCACTGGTGGTCGATGCGTTCCCGGTCGGCGTTGTCCACCTTGAAGATGCCGTTGTGCGGATAGATCGTGTTGTCGGTGGAGAGGTGGGCGTAGTAGAACTCGGTGTCCGAGCGCCAGCCGAAGACGATGATCACGTCCCGGTTGCTGACCTCCACCGGTGTGTCGAGCCGTACCTGAGCGTCCACCCGCACCGACGACCACGCCGGTCCGGCGGTCAGCACGGCGTACTCGAAGGGTCGGCGCGGACCCGGCCGGCTCTCCCCGGCCTCGGCCAGGATGACCTGGTCGCCTGCGAACCGCCACTTCGCCGGCGTCACCGGCGCCCAGTTGGCCGCCCCGGCGGTGCGGCGCAGCGTGACGTCCCCGACGTCGCCGCTGGCGTACCCGGTGGTGCCGGTCACCTTCCAGACCTTCCCGTTGGCCTTCGCGACGACGTAGAGCTCACCGGCGGCGTCGGTGCCGAAGCGCAGGTCGACCCGGTTGGGGTCGCCGGGCGCACCCGGCGCGGACAGGTCGCGCATCCGGACCGGGGTGCCCGCCGGGTCGAAGAGGGCGAGCTGGTGGATGGTGGCCAGACCCCGGCCCCGGCGCATCTCGTTGGCCTCGGTGTAGAACACCCGGCCGTCGACCAGGTCACCGAAGACGTACTTGCCGCGCAGCGCGGGCAGCGTCCGCCCCCGGTAGACGAAACCACCGGCCACCGCGACACCGACGTCGTCGGTGCAGTTCCAGCCGGCGGCGGGGTCGTGGTCGTACGCGGCGACCGGGTAGGTGTAGCCGTAGCTGGCGTCGTCGGCGGGCAGCGGGAGCAGCCGGTCGCAGGGGTTGGTGGCCGTCTTGTCGAAGACGAATGAGCCTTCCCGCTCGCTCCAGCCGAAGTTGTCCCCGGCACGGACCTCGTAGATCGCCTCGACGGCGTGTTCACCGATGTGCCCGAGGTACATCCGACCGGTCGCCCGGTCCCAGCTGAACCGGTGCGGGTCCCGGAAACCCACCGCGTAGAGCTCGCCGAGCGCGCCCGCCCGCCCCACGAACGGGTTCGTCGGTGGGATGCCGTAGCGCCCGTTCGCGGCGTTGGTGCCCCGGGGGTCGATCCGCAGCAGCTTGCCGTGCGGCACCGCCAGGTTCTGCGGGTCGGTGTTGCGCGCGCCCTGCCCGCCGTCGCCGACGGCGAGGTACAGCAGGCCGTAGTCGCGGTCGTGGCGCTTGGCAGTGGGGTCGAAGTTGATTTCCTGGATGCCGTGCACCTGGCCGCCGAAGCCGATGCGCAGCACCTCGCGGTGCGTACCGGCGAAGGTGGCGGCGCCCGGGTCGGTCGCCGTCCACTCGATGATGACGCCGTGGAAGAGCGTGTTGGGCTGGGCGTAGTCCGGTACGGCGGTCGTCGTCGACGCCAACTCGGTGTGGATGGTGTAGAACCGGCCGTTCACCCCGAACTCCGGATGGAACGCGACATACCCGAAGCCCTGGCCGAGCCCACGACCGGAGAAGAACCGCGGCGCGAACGTCGCGGCCACGTCCAGGTAGACGTGCGGCACACCATTCTCGACGAGGTAGAGGCTGCCGTTGAGGTCGGGCACCGCCCGTCGGCCGGAGCCGTCGGGCACCTCCATGATGGTGTTGATCCGCGCGGTACGCATGAGCCGCGCGTCGGTCGGCGCCGGCGTGGGGTACGACTGCGGGAAGCTGGCGTACTCGCTGAGCACCAGCCCGAGTCGGGACTGGGTCGGCATCTCGGGGATCGGGTCGTAGACCGCGTCGGCGGCCCGTGCGGGCGTGGCGACCAGTGTGGACAGGATCAGCACGAGGGCGGTGAGGCAGGCCCTCACTGTTAGCCGGCGGGTGGTGCCGGCCCGGCGGTGCACTGTGCGCACGCGTGTCTCCTTCTCGGTGGGACGGTGCCGAGGGTGGTCAGCGGGCAAGGTGGCGGTACTGCCTCCGTACGTCGTTCGCGGAGACCACACTGTCGAGGAACATCAGGCCGTCCATCCGGCAGTCGCACGGGTTGCGTTCCACCGTGTCCTGCGGGAAGCTGCCGCCGATCTTGATGCCCCGGGGGTCGGACGCGCTGGTCAGGTGCGGGCCGGGTCCGGACACCAGCCACGGGTCGTCGGTGCGGGTGTAGAAGCCGTCCACCGGTTCACCGTTGCGGTAGAGGGCGAGCGCGCCGGTGTCGAAGTCGAAAGTGGCGGCCAGGTGCACCCACTGCCCCACCGGCAGCAGCTCGCGCCAGTCCTGGGTGGCGGCGAAGGTCTGCGAGTTGCCGCCGTCGAGCCGCCGGCCGAGCGCGACGAGGCGCACCTGCCCGTCGACGTCGATCAGCTCCAGCAGGGCGCGGACGCCGTGACCGTCGGAGTCGCCGGTCAGCACCCCGGCCAGGCCGATGGCGTTGTACCTGTCGTCCGGGTCGGCGGTGGTGGAGTTGGGCAGCGGGCTGTCCATGTTCAGCTTGAACCAGCCCATCACCGTGGTGCCGGCGGTGGCGCTGAAGGCGCGCAGCGTCCGCACCCCGCTGGCCGACCAGGTGCCGGCCTTCCAGTCGTCGTTGCCGGCACCAGTGGGGTCGACCTGGCGGGTCTGCACCGCGTTGCGGCTGCCCCGGTAGGCGTGGTCCGGCACCCGCATCGCCGCGCCGCCGTTGACCAGCTCGATCTCGGTGCCGGAACGGCCCTGGTCGCGTTCCAGGGCCGGGTCGCCGGGCACAGGGTGGTCGAAGTCGTACGCGGCGACCAGATGCGTGCGCAGCGCCGGGTGGACGTCGGGCGAGGTGTGCCGGTCCGCCTGTGCCGGTGGCGTGCCCACACCGGCCAGGACGCCGATCGCCAGCAGGGAGACGGCCGCTCGTCGGGCAGTGGACATGGCTGTCACCTCGTTTCGCGGCAGGGAGGATGCCGGTCACGTAAGCGCTTACGTAAGCGCTTACGTACCCTAGGCTTCGATCAATGTCACTCGCAATAGATCGGGTGACATGAATGTTTCCGGAGGGTTGCGGATGTCCAGGGCCAGCCGGCGGCCGCGCCTCGTGGACGTCGCCGAACACGCAGCTGTCTCGCTGGCGACCGCCTCCCGGGCCCTCGCCGGCCGCGCGGGGGTCAGCGCCGAGGTGGCCGACCGGATCCGCCAGATCGCCCGCGAGCTGGGCTACGTGGCCAACCCGTACGCCCGCACCCTGGCCGGAGGAGCCACCTCCACCGTGGGTCTGATCGTCCACCAGGTCGACGACCCGTACTTCGCCGAGATCGCCGCCGGGGTCATCCAGCTCGCCGCCGAGCAGGGGCTGCTGGTGCAGATCTGCCAGTCCGGCCGCGACCCCGACTACGAGCTGCACCAGCTGCGCCACCTGATCGCCCAACGGGTCGGCATCGTCCTGATCAGCGGTTCCGGCTACGACGACCCACGGATGGAGAGCGCGGCCCGCGCCGAGCTGGCCGCGTTCCAGGACCACGGCGGCCGGGCCGCGGCCATCGGCCGACACGCGCTCGGCGTCGACGCCGTCCTGCCGGACAACGAGGCCGGTGGCCACGCCCTCGCCCAGCACCTGATGGATCTCGGCCACCGACGGATCGCGGTCGCCGCGGGCAGCGCCGGCCTCACCACCGTCGCCGACCGGCTGGCCGGGGTCTCGGCGGCAGTGCGCCAGCGCGGCCGGTCCCCCGTCGACCTCGCCGTCGTGCACAGCGCCTTCACCCGCGACGGTGGGCGCGCCGCCGCCGAGCGGATCCTCAACGAGCATCCGGAGACGACGGCGATCATCGCGCTCAACGACGTGATGGCCATGGGCGTGCTGTCCACACTGCGGTCCCGCCGGGTGCCGGTGCCCGCGCGGATGTCAGTGGTCGGCTTCGACGACGTCTCCGTGGCCGCCGACCTCGCACCCAGCCTCACCACCATCCGGCTGCCGATGACCGAGATGGGCCGCACGGCACTGACCCTCGCGCTCAAGCCCCGCACGACCCGCCCCCGCCGCCGCCCCACCGGGCACCTGCTGGTCGTCCGCGACTCGACCGGGCCCGCACCGACGAGCTGACCGCAATGCCGCACCGCGACGGCCGGACGTCTGGCACGGTCGAGGGGTCCACCCCGTGACCGGATCAGGAGAGTCAATGGCCGAGAACGCCGTACGCCACCGGACCGTCGACGTCGACGGCATCGCGATCTTCTACCGCGAGGCCGGTCCCGTCGACGCGCCGGTCGTGCTGCTGCCGCACGGGTACCCGTCGTCATCGTTCCAGTTCCGCCACCTGCTGCCCGCGCTGGCCGACCGGTGGCACGTCATCGCGCCCGACTACCCGGGCTTCGGTTACAGCGCGCTGCCCGACCCCGACCGGTTCGCGTACACCTTCGACGCCCACGCTCACCTGCTCCAGCGCTTCGTCGACACGCTGGGGCTGACCCGCTACGTGATCTACCTGCAGGACTACGGCAGCCAGTTCGGGCTGCGCCTGGCGATGGCCGCCCCGCAGCGGGTCGCCGGCCTGGTCATCCAGAACGGCGACATCTACCCCGACCAGCACGGGCCCAAGTACGAGCCGCTGAAGCGGTTCTGGCGCGACCCGACCGACGAGGGCCGAGCGGAGTTGGCCACGGCGATCAGCGAGGACGGCTTTCGCGGCGAGTTCCTGGGCGAACTGCCGGACCGGCTGACCGACCGGGTGAGCCCGGACCTGTGGCGGCTCTCCGGCGCGCTGGTCACCGATCCGCGGCGGCGCGACGCCTGGCTGCGACTCCTCGCCGACCAGGGCAGCACCGTCGCCTGGTTCCCGCGCCAGCAGGAGTACCTGCGGACCCACCGGCCGCCCACACTGATCGTGTGGGGGCCGCACGACGGCTACATGCCCGAAGGCGCGGCCCGCGCCTACCTGCGGGACCTGCCCGACGCGGACCTGCACCTGCTCGACGGCGGCCACTGGCTGCTCGAGACGCACCTCGACGAGGTCGTCCGGCTGGTCCGCGACTTCCTCAACCGGCTCCAGCCGTGACAGACGCCCCGCCGATCAGACCGCCAGGGCGGCCCGGACCTCCCGCTCCGCCGTGACACCCCCGTCGCCGTGCGAGGTGACCCGGCCGGACTCCAGCACGTGGTAACGGTCCGCCACCCGCAACGCGAAACCCAGGTGCTGCTCGACGAGGAGCACACTGAACCCGGCCTGCCGGGTCAACTCGACGATCCGCTCCTGGATCTCCGCGACCACCGACGGCTGGATGCCCTCGGTCGGCTCGTCGAGCATCAACAGCCGGGGCCGGGTGATCAGGGCACGGGCGATGGCCAACTGCTGACGCTGACCGCCGGAGAGCAGCCCGGCCCGACGCCGCAGCAGCGGGCGCAGCGCCGGGAACAGATCCAGCACCTCCGCCGTGGCCACCGCCCCGTCGCGCCGGCCGTCGGCGACCAACCGCAGGTTCTCCGCGGCGGTCAGGTGCGGGAAGCACTGCTGGCCCTGCGGGACGTACGCCATCCCCCGCGCCACCCGCTCGTGCGGCCCGGCGCGGGTGACGTCCGCACCGTCCAACTCGACGGTGCCGGCGCTCGGACGCAGCAGGCCGGCCGCGACCCGCAGCAGTGTGCTCTTGCCGGCGCCGTTGTGCCCGAGCACCGCGGCCACCCCGTCGGGCGGGACGGCCAGGTCGACCCCGTGCAGCACCCGAGAACGCCCGTACCCGGCGTGCACCCCGCGCAGCGTCAGCATCATGCCTCCCGGCCGGTGCGGGCCGACCCGGCGTCGACCGGGTGGCCAAGGTAGACCTCCTGCACGCGCGGGTCCGCCTGGACCTGCGCCACGGTGCCCTCGCTGAGCACCCGCCCGGCGTGCAGCACCGTGACGCTGCGCGCGAACCGGCGCAGGAAGTCCATGTCGTGCTCGATCACGACGACAGTGCGGTCCCGGCTCACCGTCTCCAACAGGGCGCCGGTGGCGTCGCGTTCCTCGTGGCTCATGCCGGCGACCGGTTCGTCCAGCAGCAACAGCCGGGCGTCCTGCACCAGCAGCATGCCGATCTCCAGCCACTGCTTCTGGCCGTGCGCGAGGGTCCCGGCGAGATGCCCGGCGCGCCCGGCCAGCCCGATGGTCTCCAGCGCCGCGGCCACCTCGTCGGGGACACCACGGCGACGCCGGGCCAGCGTCGCCCAGCTGCGCCGGGCCCCGGCGGCGATGTCGAGGTTCTGCAACACCGACAGCTCCTCGAAGACCGTCGAGGTCTGGAACGTCCGCCCGATGCCGAGCCGGCTGATCCGGTGCACCGGGCGACCCAGCAGCTCCTCGGCACCGAAGCGGACCGAGCCGGTGGCCCGGACCAGGCCGGTGATCGCGTCGACCAGTGTGGTCTTGCCGGCCCCGTTCGGCCCGATCAGGAACCTGATGTCCCCGGCGGGCACCTCCAGGCTGACCCCGTCGACGGCGGTGAAACCGTCGAAGCTGACCCGCACGTCGCGGACGGACAACCCGTCCAACCGTTCCCCGCTCGTGCCGTGCAGGCCGGGCATGCGCTCACGGCCCTCGCTGCGCTCGGTGCGTTCACTCATGCCGTGCCGGTCGGGCATGCGCTCACGGCCCTCGCTGCGCTCGGTGCGTTCACTCATGCCGTGCCGGTCGGGCATGCGCTCACGGCCCTCGCTGCGCTCGGTGCGTTCACTCATGCCGCAGGCACCTCCGTCCGTTCGGCGCGTCGTCGGGCCGCCGGCAACCACCCGCGCCGCACCGGCCGCGCGCCGACGTCACGGCGGCGAGCCAGCGCCCACAGCGACGCCAGGCCGCCGGGAAGGAACGCCACCACCACCACGAAGAGCAACCCCTGCAGGTACGTCCAGGTGCCCGGGAACCGCTCGGAGAGGGCGGTCCGCGCCCAGGCCACCGCCACCGCGCCGAGCACCGGCCCGAGCAGTGTGGCCCGGCCACCCACAGCGACGCCGATGACGAACTCGATCGACGGGACGATGCCGATCAGCGCGGGCGAGATGATGCCCACCGCCGGCACGAACAGCGCACCGGCCAGCCCGGCCATGCCGGCCGCGACCACGTACGCCACCAGCTTGACCGACGCCGGGTCGTAGCCCAGGAAGCGGACCCGTTCCTCACCGTCGCGGACCGCCACCAGCAGCTCGCCGTAGCGGCTGTGGATGAGCTGCCGGGTCAGCGCGAGCAACGCCAGCAGCGTGCCGGCGATGATGAAGTACACCATCCGCTGGTTGACCGGGTCGTCCAGGTCGTAGCCGAAGAAGCCCTTGATGTCGGTGAGCCCGTTGGTGCCGCCGGTGGTGCCCTGCTGACCGATCAGCAGGATCACCATCGCGGCGGCGAGCGCCTGGCTGAGGATGGCGAAGTACGCGCCGCGCACCCGGCGGCGGAACACCAGTGAGCCGAGCCCGAAGGCGACAGCCATCGGCAGCAGCACCGTGGCGGGCAGCGCGAACCACGGGCTGGCGAACGGCCGCCACCACAGCGGCAGCTCGTCGAGCTGCCCGTACAGCTGCATGAAGTCGGGCATCCCACCCGGGCCCGCGTCGGCGAGCTTGAGGTGCATGGCCATCGCGTAGCCGCCCAGGCCGAAGAAGACGCCCTGGCCCAGGGTGAGCATCCCACCCCGGCCCCAGGCGATCCCGATGCCGACCGCGACCATGGCGACGCAGAGGTACTTGGCGAGCAGCGCCAGCCGGAAGTCCGACAGCACCAGCGGGGCGACGGCGAAGAGCAGCGCCGCGCCGAAGGCGAATCCGGCCGCCGTCCGCAGCCGCGAGCGCCGTCCCGGCGGGTTCGGTGGTGCGGCGCCGGCGGGGGCCGGTGCGACGGCGGTGCTGGGCGGCGCGGGGGTGACGGCGGTCATGCGAGGCTCCTGGTCCGCAGCGTGAACAGGCCCTGTGGTCGCCACTGGAGGAACGCGACGATCGCCACGAACACGATCACCTTGGCGACGCTGAGGGTGGTCAGGTACTCCCCGGTGGCCTGGAGCACACCGAGGGCGAAGGCGACCATCACACTGCCCTTGAGCTGGCCGATCCCGCCGACCACGACGACCAGGAAGGCGTCGATGATCAGGTTGGTGCCCATGGTCGGGCCGATCGGGCCGAGCAGGGTGAGCGCCACCCCGGCCACCCCGGCCAGGCCGGAGCCGAGGAAGAAGGTGGTCCGGTCGACCCGGGAGGTGGCGATGCCGGACACGGCGGCGAGGTCGCGGTTCTGCACCACCGCGCGGATCCGACGCCCGAGCGGGGTGAGTCGCAGCGCCAGTGTGAGCGCCGCGACGGCGGCCAACGCCAGGGCCAGGATGAACAGCCGGTTGTTGGCGATGGTCAGCCCGCCGGGCAGCGCCACGTTGCCGGTGAGCAGTTCGGGCGCGCGGGTCTGCACGTTCGGGCTGCCGAAGACGTCGCGGGCCAGCTGCTGCAGCATCAGTGACACCCCCCAGGTGACCAGCAGGGTGTCCAGCGGTCGGGCGTAGAGCCGGCGGATGAGCAGCACCTCCAGCAGGACACCCATGGCGCCGGCGACCACGAACGCCACCGGCAGCGCGACCACCAGCGACAGGCCGGCGCCGGTGATGCTCTGCTGCAGGACGTAGGTGGTGTACGCGCCGGCCATGATGAACTCACCGTGCGCCATGTTGATCACGTTCATCTGGCCGAAGGTCAGCGCGAGGCCGAGC
Organism: Micromonospora sp. C97; assembly: GCF_018070385.1. NCBI lineage: Bacteria > Bacillati > Actinomycetota > Actinomycetes > Micromonosporales > Micromonosporaceae > Micromonospora > Micromonospora sp. C97. Next base: position 63,128 of record NZ_JAGPXU010000016.1, on the reverse strand, counting down.
GCGATGAGCAGCAGCACCGCGCCGATGCTGATGCCGGTGAAGAGTTGACCGAAGAGGACTGTCACGGTGGGTACTCCGTACTGCTGGTCGGGTGGCCCGGGCGGGGCGCCGCGCGGCCCGCCCGGGCCGGCGTCGTCAGCTCAGGCCGCTCGCCCACGGGTAGGTCTTGAGGTACGGATCCGGCGCGACCGGCTTGCCGGAGTTCCACACCTCGGTGATCAGACCGTCCGCGCCGATCTTGCCGATCCGGGCGGTCTTGGCGATGTGCTGCGTCTTGCCGTCGACGGTGACCAGACCCTCCGGCGCGTCGAAGGTGATGCCGTCCGAGGCGGAACGGACCTTCTCCACGTCGAAGGCGCCGGCCTTCTCGACCATCGCCTTCCACAGGTGGACCCCGACGTACGCGGCCTCCATCGGGTCACTGGTCGGTTTGTCCGCGCCGTACTTCGCCTTGTACGCGGCCACGAACTTCGAGTTCGCCGCGCCCGGGGTGGTCTGGTAGTAGTTCCAGGCCGTCAGTTGGCCCTCCAGGTACTGGGTGCCGATGCTCTTGACCTCTTCCTCGGCGATCGACACCGACACCACCGGCATGGCGGCGGCGGTCAGCCCCGCGGACTTGTATTCCTTGAAGAAGGCCACATTGCTGTCACCGTTGAGCGTGTTGAACACCGCGTCCGCGCCGGACGATTTGACCTTGTTGACGATGGTGCCGAACTCGGTGGAGCCCAGCGGCGCGTAATCCTCGCCCAGCACGGCCATCCCGTTCGCGGTCGCGTACGCCTTGATGATTTTGTTCGCGGTACGGGGAAACACGTAGTCGCTGCCGACCAGATAGACCGACTTCGCGCCCTGCGCCTTGAGGTAGTCGAGCCCCGGAACGATCTGCTGATTGGTCGTCGCTCCGGTGTAGAAGATGTAGGGCGACTGCTCCAGACCCTCGTACTGCACGGGGTAGAACAGCAACGCCTTGTTCTTCTCGAACACCGGTTTGACGGCCTTGCGGCTGGCCGAGGTCCAACAGCCGAAGACGGCGGCCACCCGGTCCTCGGAGATGAGCTTCTCGGCCTTCTCGGCGAAGGTGGGCCAGTCGGAGGCGCCGTCCTCACCGACCGGCTGGATCTTCTTGCCGAGGACACCGCCGGCCGCGTTGATCTCCTCGACGGCGAGCATGATGGCGTCGCGAACGGTGACCTCGCTGATCGCCATGGTGCCGGAGAGCGAGTTGAGCAGGCCCACCTTGACGGTGTCGCCGGAGACGTCGGCGCTGACGCCGGTGGCGCCGCCCTCGTCGGTGGTCTTGCTGCCGCACGCGGTCATCGCGGCCGCGGCGACCACTGTCATGGCACCCGCCAGGATGCGGCGGCCCCGGAATAATGACATCTACTCTCCCTGCGGTGCACTCAGGTGACGTTAAGGACGGTCGGTGCGGTCCGATGGAGCTGACGTGGGCGATGCCGAGGTCGACGGGTGGACGCCGTGCGGGGCACCGGATCGGATATGGGCAGGGAAAGCGTCGACCGGCATGATTGCGCGGGTGTTTCCCGGTCCTTAATTGACTGTTTCCGAGGGGCCCGTCAGGCGCGCACGAAAAACGGCCGACACCGTGGGGAGGAAACGGTGTCGGCCGTTGGGAAAGACGCGAGATAAGTGCCACCACAATGGTGGGCAGAAGAATCAGCCGACGGTGGGCGCACAATGGTGACAGCTGACCGCCCGGCCAGATACTTCACGCAGGAAGCATCTTAGGACGGGATCGGGTGGCGCTGTCAAGGGCCTGGTCGGCCGATTCCCGGCGCCCGGTTCAGAGTTGGGCGAGCACTGTGAAGTCCAACCCGTCCGCCTCGGCCAGGTAGATGCGCTGACGCACATGCCGCTGACGCAGCCGCAGCCGTCCACGCGGCCCGTGGTAGGCGACCGTGTCGGCGGCCGTCTCGATGGCCCGCACGTCGAGGGTGCGGGCCTGACCGATCAGCGCGGCGAGCAGCATGACACCCTCGTAACAGGACTCCCCCAGGCTGCCCAGCGGTGGCGCCTCCACCCCGAAACGCCTGGCGAACTCGCCGTGGAAGTCGAGGTTCTCCGGGGTCACCAGCCCGGCGAAGAAGCCGGCCGTGCTGTACAACCTCCGGGTCGCGCCGGCACCGCTGGCCAGCAGCATGTTCTCGTCCATCAGGGTGCTCAGCCGCAGGCAGCGCTGATCCAGGCCGGATCGGGCGAACGCGCGGTTGAACCGCACCGCGTCGGCACCGACCAGCAGCATCAACACCGCGTCCGCGTCACTGTGCTCGATGCGGCGCAACACCTCGGTGAAGTCGTGCGCGTCCAACGGCAGGAAGTGCCGGCCCACCACCTGCCCTCCGCCGCGCAGCGCGTACCGCTGGGCCGCCCGCGAGGTACGACGCGGCCAGACGTAGTCGTTGCCCACCACGAACCAGCGACGCACCCCCTGCTCCCCGGCGAGCAGCCGCATCGCGGGCCACAGTTGGGCATCCGGTGTCTCGCTGGTCAGGAAGACCCCTTCGGTACGCTCACCGCCCTCGTAGAGTGCGGTGTAGACGTACGGCACCCGGTGCGCCACGCGGGGCGCCAACGCCTGGCGCACCGAGGAGATGTGCCACCCGGTCACCCCCTGCACGGCCCCCACCGACACCAACGCCTCGACCTCGGCAGCCACCTCGGCCGGCGGTGCGCCACCGTCGACCGGCACCAGCCGCACCTCCCGGCCCAGCACGCCACCACACCGGTTGATCTCCTCCACCGCGAGTTGCGCGCAGAGCTCGCAGGTGGGGCCGAACATGCCGGCCGGCCCGCGCATCGGGTAGACCAGCGCGATGCTGACCACGGCACGGTCGACGGTCAGCCACGGCGGTGCCGGCGCGGACATGAGCACATGATTGCCCGGCCCCCGACGGAAGACCAGCGCTCACCACTGGCCGGGACGACTCGCTACCATGACACTGCCACCGGACCAGGGAGTTTCATGTCAGACGTGCCCGGGGCGCCAGCCGACCTGCTGCGCTCGCTCACCCGCGCCGAACGGCTGCTCTCCCGCCGGTTGGGCGCTGTGCTGGCCGACGACGGGCTGAGCATCGAGGCCTGGCGGGTGCTCTGCCTGCTCTCCGACGGCCAGGGTCACCCGATGAGCGAGGTGTCCGCCGAGGCGTCGCTGCCGCCGGGCACCCTCACCAAGCTGGTCGACCAGCTCGTCGACCGCAATCTCGTCTTCCGCCGGATCGATCCGGTCGACCGCCGTCGGATCCGGGCGTACCTGAGCGATCGAGGCCGCCGCGAGCACGCCCGCCTGGACGAGCGGGTCCGCGCGAGCCTCGCCGAGTTGGGAGTGCCGCACGCCGCCGACCTGGCGAGCCAGCTCGACGACCTGATCGGCCGTCTCGCCCCGGCTCCACAGCGGGAGCACGTTCACGCGTCCGGCCGCCACCGCTGACCTCTGGCCGGCGCACCGACCAACCCTGGGCGAGCCGCCCGTCTCGCCCTGCTCCCGACGCGAACGCCACCCCGCCGCGAGCGTGATGTCTGTGAGTCATCACGATGACTCACAGACATCACGCTCTCCGCAGTGTCCGCTTCCGAAACGGCCGGGGCGCCAGGAGGACCGACAGGGCTTCCTAGCCAGTGAGCTGGGCGCGCAGGGTGTGCGCGTCGGGGGCGGTGGCGGTCCAGAGCGTCGCCGGTCCGCCGGCCAACGGCAGCCGGGCGACACCGCTCTCGACCGTCGGCGGGTCGACGGGTCGCGACGGGTCGACCACCAGCAGCGACCCGGTGGCCGGGGCGCCGCCGAGCACCGCCGGGCCGGCCCAGCCCGGCGCGTGCGGTCCCACCGCGAGGGACTGGCGCAGCAGTGGTCGACCCGCGTAGTCCACGTGGGTGTGCACCACGGCGCCGCCGGGCGTCTCGCCGTACCGGCCGCAGATCAGCTCGTCGCGCCAGCGCAGGCTCGCACCGGCTGCCAGCTCGACTCGGGACTCGGCGAGATGCGCGCAGCCGGCCGCCGCGACCAGCTGTTCCGGAAGCCAGTGCAGCGTGGCACCGGCGTGTACCACCGCCCGCACCGCCATCCGGGACACGGCACCCGAGCGGCCCGGCAGGGCGATGGACGCGGCGACGCTGTGCACCCGGACCGCCGCTCCCGGGCCCACCTCGATCTCCAGGCGCAGATCGTCGCCCGCGAGCGGTCCGGCCGCCCCGCCGACGAGGTGCACAGTGGCGACACCACCGTCGGTCGGGGTCTGGCGCAGCAGCAACGGCGTTTCGCCGCGCAGCTCGACCACTGCTGTGCCGCCCCGATCGTCGGCCCGGGCGACGAGCCGGGCGAGTGCTCGCATCAGGCCGGGCCGACCGGCGCGGTGAGCGGGTGCAGGTCGGCGTGGTGGGCCAGCTCGTGCCGGATCCACTCCGCAACCGCTGACGCCGTGGGATCTCCCACGATGGACAGGAAGAGGGTCGGGAGGTCGCCGCGCCGGGCTCGCGCGTCACGGTCCATGACCGCGAGGTCGGCACCCACCAGCGGTGCCAGGTCGGTCTTGTTGATCACGAGGAGGTCGGCGGCGGTGACCCCCGGCCCACCCTTGCGGGGCACCTTGTCCCCGCCCGCCACGTCGACCACGAAGATCTGCCGGTCGACGAGCCCTCGACTGAAGGTCGCGGTCAGGTTGTCCCCACCGCTCTCCACGAGGACCAGGTCCAACGGGCCGACCGTCTCGGCCAGTTCGTCGACGGCGTCCAGGTTGGCGCCGATGTCGTCGCGGATCGCCGTGTGCGGGCAGCAGCCGGTCTCCACCGCCCGGATCCGGGCGGGGTCCAGCACCCCGGCCCGCCGGAGGAAATCGGCGTCCTCGGTCGTGTAGATGTCGTTTGTCACCACGCCGAGCCGCAACTCGTCGGCGAAGGCCCGGCAGAGGGCGGCCACCAGGGCCGTCTTGCCGGAACCGACCGGGCCGCCGATGCCGACCCGCAGGGCACGGCCGGCGCGCGCCAACGGCGGGTGGGGGTCCACCCCCGGCTCCGGGTGGGTGTGCGGAACGGTCTCGTCGTGGGGTGGGGCGGCCGGCGGCGTGGTCGGGTCGACGGCGGGCACAGCGTTCGGCACAACGGTGTCAGGACGCAAAGAGACGCACCTCCCAGGTGGCATGGATTTCGGCATGGATGTCGGCGAGTGGAGCGGCGGCGGCCGGCAGCCGCTCCGGTGGGCCGTCGGCGGCCCGTGCCGCGTCGGCAGCGGTGCCGTCGCAGGCGTCGGCCAGACCGACCAGCAGGGCCTGGACCCGGTACGGGTCGAGGCCGAGCAGACGTACGCCGGCACTGGCCGCCCCGGTGACCGTCCCGTACGCGGCGATCGTGGCGGTCTCGACGCGGGACAGCCCGGCCGCGGCGCAGAGCAGACCCAGCACCAGCGGTTGGTGTGCGCCACCGGGCGTCGCGGGCAGATCCGCGAACGGGGCGTCCGGCCAGATGGCCCGGCCGGCCCGCAGCAGAGCCCGGCCCTGTCGGCGCGAGACCGCCCGCAGCGCCGGTGCTGCGGTACGCGCGTCCAGCTCCGCGTCGAGCCGGGCCAGCGCCTGCGACCTGACGGCGGGTCCAGTCAGGACACCCGAGCGGGTTGGGTGCGCCGAGCCGACGGTCTCGGGCACCGCCGTCCGGTGCGCGGCGGCCGCGAACGCGGCGCCGACCAGACCGGCGGTGGCCAACCGTCCGGCCAGGAACGCCTCCAACGTGACCAGGTCGGTGACCCGGCCGGCGGCGACGGCCGCCTCCAGACCACCGGAGTGCGCGTGCGCCCCCGCCGGGAACCGCCCGTCGGCCAACAGCAACAGCAGGCTCGGCGTCGCCATCAGAACAGGAAGTACCGCTGGGCCATCGGCAGCCGGGTCACCGGGTCCGGCTCCACCACCTGCCCGTCGATCCGCACGGTGAAGGTGTCCGGGTCCACCTCGATGCGCGGCATCGCGTTGTTCTCCGGCAGGTCGGCCTTGCCCCGCGACCGCACGTCGCTCACCGGCACCACCCGGCGGCGTACGTCCAGGCGGAGCCCGGCGTCCACTGCCGCCGGAGCCACGAAGGCCAGGCTGGTAGCGGCCGCCGCCGCGCCGTACGCCCCGAACATCGGCCGGGGCAGCATCGGCTGGGGTGTCGGGATCGAGGCGTTCGCGTCACCCATCTGGGCGTACGCGATCATGCCGCCCTTGAGCACCAGGTGCGGTCGGACGCCGAAGAACGCCGGGTCCCAGAGCACCAGGTCGGCGAGCTTGCCCGGCTCGACCGAGCCGATCTCCCGTTCCAGCCCGTTGGCCATCGCCGCGCAGATCGTGTACTTCGCCACGTACCGTCGGGCTCGGTGATTGTCGGCGGCCCCGTCACCCGGCAGCGCGCCGACCCGGTCCTTCATCACGTGGGCGCTCTGCCAGGTCCGCGTGATCACTTCGCCGACCCGGCCCATCGCCTGCGCGTCGGAACCGATGATCGAGATCGCGCCGAGGTCGTGCAGCAGGTCCTCGGCGGCCATCGTGGATGGTCGGATCCGGCTCTCGGCGAAGGCCAGGTCCTCCGGCACGGACGGGTTGAGATGGTGGCAGACCATCAACATGTCCAGGTGCTCGGCCAGGGTGTTCGCGGTGTACGGCCGGGTCGGGTTGGTCGACGACGGCAACACGTTCGGCTCGCTGGCCACGGTGATGATGTCCGGCGCGTGCCCGCCACCGGCGCCCTCGGTGTGGTACGAGTGGATCGCCCGTCCACCGATCGCCCGCAGGGTGTCGGCGACGAACCCGGCCTCGTTGAGCGTGTCGGTGTGGATCGACACCTGCACCCCGGACGCGTCCGCCACCCGCAGGCACGCGTCGATCGCCGCCGGTGTGGTGCCCCAGTCCTCGTGCAGCTTGAAACCACCCGCACCGGCCCGCAACTGTTCCCACAGCGCCTCGTCGGAGACGGTGTTGCCCTTGCCGAGCAGCAGCACGTTGACCGGCATCGTGTCCAGCGCCTCGTGCATCCGGGCCAGGTGCCAGGCGTTCGGGGTGACAGTTGTCGCGCGGGTCCCCTCGGCCGGCCCGGTGCCGCCGCCGACCAGCGTGGTGACGCCGCTGGCCAGCGCCTCGGTGACGATCTGCGGGCAGATGAAGTGCACGTGGGTGTCGACAGCGCCGGCGGTGAGGATCCGCCCGTTGCCCGCGATCACCTCTGTCGACGGGCCGATGACCAGGTCGGGGTGCACGCCGGGCATGGTGTCCGGGTTGCCGGCCCGACCGAGCGCCACGATGCGCCCGTCGCGCAGCCCCACGTCGGCCTTGACCACGCCCCAGTGGTCGAGCACCACAGCGCCGGTGATGACGGTGTCCAGGGCCCCCTCGGCGCGGGTGGCCCGGGACTGCCCCATCGACTCGCGGATCACCTTCCCGCCGCCGAACACCGCCTCGTCGCCGCCCACGCAGTGGTCGGTCTCCACCTCGATCAGCAGGTTCGTGTCGGCCAGCCGGATCCGGTCACCGGTCGTCGGCCCGTACAGGTCGATGTAGCGCTCCCGCCGCACGGCGCTCACTGCGGCGACCCGTCGGCCGTCGGGGTGTCGAGCGGTCCGGCGCACTCGCCCCGCAGGCCGGGCACGACGCGCGCGCCTCCCAGCGGGACGAGGTCGACGCTGCGGCTGATGCCCGGTTCGAACCGGACCGAGGTGCCGGCCGGCACGGCGAGGCGCTGCCCCCACGCCGCGCCCCTGTCGAACGACAGCGCCGGGTTGGCCTCGGCGAAGTGGTAGTGCGAGCCGACCTGCACCGGGCGGTCGGCGGTGTTGACCACGAGCAGTGTGGTCACCGGGCGACCCACGTTGATCTCGACCGGGTCGGTCGCCGGCAGGATCTCCCCGGGGATCACGGGATCGGGTGGTGCACCGTCACCAACTTGGTGCCGTCCGGGAACGTCGCTTCCACCTGCACCTCCCTCAGCAACTCGGGGATGCCGTCCTGGACGTCGTCGCGGCCGAGCACCGCCCGGCCGGCCGACATCAGGTCGACCACCGACCGCCCGTCGCGGGCCCCTTCGAGGAGGAACGCGGTGATCACCGCGACGGCTTCGGGATAGTTGAGGCGCAGGCCGCGTTCGCGGCGGGCGCGGGCGACATCGGCCGCGACGTGGACGAGCAGGCGGTCCTGCTCGTGCGGGCTGAGGAACACGGGGCTCTCCCGGTGGGTCGGCGTGCCCCGGCTCGCCGTCGGCTCCACGCGGAGCCACCCCGGGTGGACCCGGGGACGAGCTGGGAGTCACACGACCGCCGGGGCACCGCCGCCGGGGCGACCCGGGACTCCACCATCCCGGCCCGCACGACGGGCAACCGGCGGTGTCGGGTCGGATGCGGACCGCACCGCCCACCGCTGAGCCGACCGTAGAGGATCGCCACCGACCGGGGCAACAGCCCACCGGATCACACCGGACGCCGACGCGTATTCCCGTGAAGGGGTCGGCAGGGCATGATCGCCGGATGACGGCGACGAGGGGTACGCGGGCACTGCTCGGTGTTCTGTTCCTGGCGGCGGCCACGATCGGGGCGTGGATCCTGTGGCTGGGCTGGGACACCCGGTACACGGTCGACGCGCAGACCGGCGCGAGCAGCGGCCCGTACGAGCCGTGGCAGGTGATCGGCTGTGTGTTGACGCTCGTCCTGCTGGCCGGGCTTGCCGGGACGCGGCTCAGCCCGTGGCTGGTGGCGCCGGTGATGACCGTGGCGTTCACAGCGGTCTGGTCGTGGCGGGCCGCCGGGACCGACGACAGCGGGCTGTGGGTGGTAGGCGGAATTCTGGTGCTGGTCGGGATGGCGGTCGGCAGCACGCTGGTGAGCCTCGCCGGGCGGCGGATCGGCCGACGGATGGCCCGCCGACCCGCCTAGCCGCGGCGGCGGTGCCGTCGGCCGGGTCAGCGAGCCCCGACGGGTTCCGGCGCGGGCGAGCCGGCGAACGGGATGTCGACGTGGCTCGCCGCGCTCCGCGCGCCGTCGGGGTGCCGCCACAGCCCGCGGTCGCGCAGGATCGGCAGCACCCCCTCGCCGAACCAGTACGCCTCCTCCAGGTGGGGATAGCCGGAGAGGATGAACTCGTCGATGCCGAGCGCGTGGTACTCGGCGATCCGATCAGCGACTTCGGCATGGCTGCCCACCAGCGCGGTACCGGCCCCGCCACGGACCAGCCCGACCCCCGCCCACAGATTGGGGGCGACCTCCAGCCCGTCGCGGGAGCCACCGTGCAGGTCGAGCATCCGGCGCTGCCCCTCGGACTCGCTGCGGCGCAGCCCGTCCTGGACCGCCCGGATGTCGGCCTCGGCGATGCCGTCGAGCAGGCGACGGGCCTGCGCCCACGCCTCGTCGGCGGTGTCGCGGGCGATGACGTGCAGCCGGATGCCGAAGCGCAGTTCCCGCCCGACGGCGGCGGCCAGCGACCGGACCCGGTGCAGCTTCTCGGCGACCTGGGCCGGCGGCTCGCCCCAGGTGAGGTAGACGTCGCTGTGCCGTACCGCCACCGGGAGGGCTGCGGCCGACGAGCCGCCGAAGTAGACCGGCGGGGCCGGGTCGGGCAACCGGTGCAGCCGCGCCTGCTCGACGCGCAGGTGGCTGCCCGCGTGGTCCACCGTCTCCCCCCGCCACAGCGCGCGGACGACGTGCAGGAACTCGTCGGCCCGCGCGTACCGGGCGTCCTTGTCCAGGAAGTCGCCGTAGGCCCGCTGCTCCGATGACTCGCCGCCGGTGACCACGTTGAGCAGCAGGCGGCCCCGGGACAGCCGCTGGAACGTGGAGGCCATCTGGGCGGCGAGGGTGGGTGAGGTCAGGCCGGGCCGGAAGGCCACCAGGAACCTGAGGCGTTCGGTGACCTCGGTGAGCATCGCCGTGGACAGCCAGGCGTCCTCGCACCATGCGCCGGTGGGGGTGAGCGCGCCGACGAAGCCGAGTTGCTCGGCGCTGCGGGCGATCTGTCCGAGGTACGCCACGCTGGCCGGGCGGGCGCCTCCGGCGGCACCGGTCGGTACGCCGTGCCCGCCGCCGACGATGTCGCGGCTGTCGCCGTTGGTGGGCAGGAACCAGTGGAAGGTGAGGGTCATCGCGGCTCTTTCCGTGAGCGGGGGCGGTCGGCGCACGCGGTGACGCGAGCACCTCCTGAGGGGTGGGACGATCCCGCCGACAGCCTACCCATAAAACCTATCGGGTTAGTAGGCTACCGCCCACGATCCCCCACGCCGGTCGATGCGGCCCGGCGCACCTGCCCGACCCAAGGAGCCGCCATGCGCACCCCCTCGACGCCTCATCCCCCGCGTCACCGCCTGCTGACAGCCGCGTTCACCGCGCTGGTCCTGCTCGCCACGGCCGCCGTGAGCGCCTGCGGCGGGTCGGCCGACGCCGGAGACGAGGCGGGCAAGCTGCGAATCGGCTACCAGCGCTTCGGAGGGCTGAGCCTGGTCAAGGCGCGCGGCGAGACCCCGGGCGTCGAGTGGTCGCTGTTCGAGAGCGGGCCGGCCCTCACCGAGGCGCTCAAGGCCGGGTCGATCGACATCGGACAGGTCGGCGAGGCCCCACCCGTCTTCGCCGCCGCCGGCAAGATCCCGTTCTCCATCATCGGCACCTCGGCTCCGATCCCGCAGGGCGAGGCGGTGCTGGTCAAGGCCGACAGCGGCTACCGCAGCTTCGCCGACCTCAAGGGCCGGACGATCGCCCTCAACAAGGGCTCCAACGTGCACTGGCTGCTGGTCCGGCTGCTGGAGGCCAACAAGATGACGTTGAAGGACATCAAGGTCAAGTACCTCAAGCCGGCCGAGGGACGACCCGCGTTCGACAGCGGACAGGTCGACGCCTGGGTCATCTGGGACCCGTACTTCGCGCTGGCCGAGCAGCCGGGCGTCCGGGTGCTCGCCGACGCGACAGGCCTGGCCAGCAACCGCGAGTACGTCCTGGCCGCGCCCCAGGCGCTCGACAAGCGCTCGGACGACATCCGGGCGTTCCTGCAGCGCTACCGCGAGGTGACCGACTGGGGCATCGCGAACCCGCAGGAGCGGGCCCGCACGCTGGCGCCGGAGCTGAAGATCCCGGAGGACGTCACCAGCCGCGCTCTCGACCGCAGCGCCAAGCCACTCGCCCCGGTCACCCCGGCCATCGGCGACGAACTCCAGGCGATCACCGACAGCTTCATCGCGCTGGACCTCATTCCGGGGCCCGTCGACATCAGGAGCCGGGTGGACGACCGCTTCAGCGCGGTGTTCCAGTGAGCCGTACACAGCTGTTGGAAACGCCGACCGAAGCCGTGGCCGTCGCGCCGGCCGACCCCCGGCGCCCCCGCTCGACGCGGCGGTGGCGGCGGCTGGTCAGCCCGGTCGTGCTGGTGCTGGGCTGGGAACTGGCCGCCCGGACCGGGGTGCTCGCACCGGAGAAGCTGCCCGCGCCCAGCGCCGTCCTCGCCACCGGCTGGCGACTGAGCCGGGACGGGACGCTCGCCGTCCACCTCGTGGACTCCCTCACCCGGGCCGCAGCGGGGCTGTTCATCGGCGGCGTTCTGGCGCTGGTCCTGGGCACCGTGGCCGGGCTACTGCGACTCGGCGACGACCTGGTCGATCCGCCGGTGCAGATGGCCCGGATGTTGCCACACCTCGGGCTGGTGCCGTTGCTGATCATCTGGGTCGGCATCGGCGAGTCGCTGAAGATCAGCCTGGTGGCGCTGGGCGCGTTCTTCCCCATCTACTTCAACACCTACGCCGGCATCCGCGACATCGACGAACGACTGGTCGAGGTCGCCCGCACCTGCGGGCTGGGCCAGGCCGCCCGCCTGCGCCACGTGGTGCTGCCCGGCGCGCTGCCGTCGCTCTTCCTCGGCCTGCGGCTGGCGATCGGGGCGGCCTGGCTCAGCCTGGTCGTCGGCGAGCAGGTCAACGCCCAGACCGGGATCGGCTTTCTGATGATGGAGGCGCGGGAGTTCAGCCAGACCGACGTGGTGGTGCTCGGCCTGCTCGTCTACGCCCTGCTCGGGCTGATATCCGACAGTGCGTTGCGGGTCCTGGAGAGGAGGATGTTGACATGGCGTCGCGGACTGCGGGCCACCTGAACGGCGCCGAGCCGGTGCTGACCGCCCACGCGGTGCGCCGGGCGTTCGGCCCGACCGTCGTGCTGACCGGGGTCGACCTGAGCATCGCCCGCGGTGAGGTCGTCGCCCTGCTCGGCGGCAGCGGTTCCGGCAAGAGCACACTCCTGCGGATTCTCGCCGGGTTGGACGGCGACGCCAGCGGGACGATCGTCGTGCACGGCACCGCCGCCGTGGTCTTCCAGGAACACCGGTTGCTGCCGTGGAAACGGGTGGCGGACAACGTGCGGCTCGGGCTGTCCGGTGTGGACGCTCCAGGGCGTGTCCGGCGGGCGCTGGCCGAGGTCGGTCTCGCCGAGCGGCACCGCGCCTGGCCGGCCGAGTTGTCCGGCGGGCAGGCGCAGCGGGTGGCCGTGGCGCGGGCCCTGGTCCGCGAACCGGACCTGCTGCTGCTCGACGAGCCGTTCGGCGCGCTGGACGCGCTGACCCGGCTGCGGATGCAGATCCTGCTGCGCCGGCTGCGCGCCGAGCACGGTTTCGCCGCCCTGCTGGTCACCCACGACGTGGAGGAGGCGTTGCTGCTCGCCGACCGGATCCTGCTCCTCGACGAGGGTCGCATCGCCGCGGACCTGCCCGTCGACCTCGGTGCAACCCGTACCCCGGACGACCCGGCCTTCGGCGCGCTGCGCCGCCACCTGCTCGACCGACTTGGCGTCCCCACCACCTGATGAGCGGAGCTGTGATGACCCGCTGGACTCCCGATCCCACGTTCTACCCCTCGCCGCGCGAGGCGGTGACCGCACCGACGGAGAAACTCGCCTACGTGGCGGCCTTCGACCGGGCGGCCAGCCGTCCGGACGCCATAGTGGTGCTGGACACCGACCCCGACTCCCCCGAATACGGCCGGGTCGTTGGCTGGACCGACCTGCCGTACGTCGGTGACGAGCTGCACCACTTCGGCTGGAACGCGTGCAGCAGCGCGCTCTGCCCGACCGCCCCGCACCCGCACGTCGAGCGGCGCTACCTGATCGTGCCCGGCCTGCGGTCGTCGCGCATCCACGTGCTCGACACCCAGCCTGATCCACGCCAGCCGCAGATCGTCAAGGTGATCGGGGCCGAGGAGTTGGCGAAGCGGGCTGGCTACTCGCGGCCGCACACAGTGCACTGTGGGCCGGACGGCATCTACCTCTCGGCTCTCGGTGGCGCGGACGGCGAGGAGGGTCCCGGTGGCATCGCCATCCTGGATCACACCACGTTCGAGGTACGCGGGGCGTGGGAGGCCGACCGGGGTCCGCAGTTCCTGGCGTACGACGTGTGGTGGCACCTGACCCAGGACGTGCTGGTCACCAGCGAGTGGGGCACTCCGTCGATGATCGAGGACGGCATCATCGGTGAGTTGCTGCTGGGCCGACGCTACGGGCACGCCATCCACTTCTGGGATCTGGCGAAACGCCGGCACGTGCAGCGGGTCGACCTGGGCGATGCGTATCAGATGCCGCTGGAGCTGCGGCCGGCGCACGACCCGACGAAGTCGTACGGGTTCGTCGGTGTGGTGATCAGCGTCGAGGACCTGTCCGCCTCGATCTGGTTGTGGCACCGCGACGGGGACGGCTGGGCGGTCACCAAGGTGATCGACATCCCGGCCGAGCCGGCCGACCCGGCGGACCTGCCCGACCTGCTCAAGCCGTTCGGCGCGGTGCCGCCGCTGGTGACCGACATCGACCTGTCGGTGGACGACCGGTTCCTCTACGTCTCCTGCTGGGGCACCGGCGAGCTGCGCCAGTACGACGTCAGCGACCCGCTGCACCCGGTACAGACGGGCTCGGTGCACCTCGGCGGGATCGTCCGCCGCAGCGCGCACCCGTCCGCGCCGGACGAGCCGTTGGCCGGTGGCCCGCAGATGGTCGAGGTCAGCCGGGACGGTCGGCGGGTGTACGTCAGCAACTCGCTCTACGGCGCGTGGGACGACCAGTTCTACCCCGACGGGGTGGGCGCCTGGTTGGCCAAGCTCGACGTCGACGTGGACGCCGGTGGGCTCACCCCTGATGAGCGGTTCTTCCCGCACGGGGACGAGTTCCGGGGCCTGCGGGTGCACCAGACCCGGTTGCAGGGCGGGGACGCCTCCTCCGACTCGTACTGCTTTCCGTGACCCTCACCGCCCTGGCGACGCTCGCCGCGCTCGGCGCGTTCCATGGTCTGAACCCGGCGATGGGGTGGCTGTTCGCGGTGGCCCGGGGCCTTCAGGAGCGCAGCCGGATGGCGTTGCTGCGGGCCCTGCCGCCGATCGCGGCGGGGCATCTCGCCTCGGTGGCGATCGTCGCCGCGCTGGTCGCCGCGACCCGGTCGGTGACGGCGAGCAGCGCCCTCGCGGTGCTCGGCGGCGTGCTGCTGGTCGCGTTCGGGCTGTGGCGACTGCTCTCCGAGCGGCACTTCCGCTGGGCGGGGATGCGGTTGTCGGCGGGGCAGCTCGCAGGTTGGTCGTTCCTGATGTCGTCGGCGCACGGCGCGGGCCTGATGCTGGTGCCGGTGCTGGTGGCCGAGCCGGTGCCCGGGGGTCACTCCGGGCACCTGGCCGCCGCGCCGGTCGGTGCGCTGTCCGGCCTCGCGGCGGCCGGGGTGCACACCGTGGCGATGCTCGGCGTCGCCCTGGCCGTGGCGGTGCTGGTCTACCAGGTGTTCGGGGTGGGTGTGCTGCGTCGGGCCTGGTTCAACGTGGACCGGCTCTGGGCCGGGGTGCTGGTGGCCGCGGGGTTGGTGACGTTGCTACGGGCGTGACCGTCCATCGTGGAAAGCGCCGATCTGTGATCTCATGTCGGCATGATCACTCCCACTCCCCTCATGCGTCTGGTGGCCGGTGTGTGGGGGTTCAAGACCCTCGCGGCCGGCGTCGAGCTCGGCCTGTTCACCAGGTTGGCCGGTGGGCGGACGATGACCGTCGAGGAGGCCGCCGCCGAGTTCGGGTTGCCCGATCGGCCGGCGGACCTGTTACTGGCCGCCAGTGCCTCACTCGGGCTGTTGGAGAAGGCCGGCGACGCGTACCGCAACTCCGAGTTGGCCGAGCAGTTCCTGGTCGAGGGTCGCCCGTACTACTTCGGCGCGCAGATCCGCTACTCCGACCTGCGCACCTACCTGCCGTGGCACCGCATCGGCGAGGCACTGCGCACGGATCGCCCGTTGACCTGGGACCCAGAGGCCCAACAGTCGATGTTCGACACCGCCGACCCGGAGATGCTGGCGCAGTTCTGGGACGCGATGTTCTCCACGTCCAGCTTCACCGCCAGCGCGTTGGCCGACGCGTACGACTTCTCGGCGCACCGCCGCCTGCTCGACGTCGGCGGCGGGGCCGGCGCGTTCCCGATCGAGTTCTGCCGCCGCCTGCCCGAGCTGCGGGCGACGGTCCTGGATCTGCCGCACGTCTGCGTGCGGGCCCGGGAGCGGATCGCGGAGGCCGGCCTGACCGGGCGGATCGACGCGGTGGCGGGTGACTTCCTCGCCGACCCGGCGCTGCCGACGGGCCACGACGTCATCCTGCTCAGCATGATCCTGCACGACTGGGACGAGCCGACGAACCGGGCGTTGCTGGCCCGGTGCCACGCGGCGTTGCCGCCCGGCGGGGCGATCGTCGTCTGCGAACTGCTGCTCAACGACGAACGCACCGGGCCGCCCGAGGCGGCGCTGATGGGGATGAACATGCTTGTCGAGACCGAGGGTGGGCGCAACTATTCGGGTGCCGAGTACGCGGCCTGGCTCACCGACGCCGGTTTCGTCGACGTGCGGACGGTGCCGTTCGATGCCCCCGGGGCGAACGGCGCGGTGGTGGCCCGCCGGGCCTGACCGACGACGACACCCGGCCCCGGTGCGAACCGTGGGCCGGGTGTCGCGGCGCCTCACGGCGCTGGCGTCCGATCGGCTACCGGTACGGGTCAGGCGCGCGCCTTGGCCGGCTGCTTCATGAAGTCCAGGACCGCCTTGTTGATCTCGTCGGCGTGGGTCCACGGGATGCCGTGCGGTGCGCCCTTGAGCGTGATGAGCTGGCCGGTCGGCATCATCGGCCCGAGCCGCTGGCCGGTCACCGGGTAGGGCAGCACCCGGTCCTGGTCACCCTGAATGATCAACACCGGAATGTTGATCTTCGGCAGGTCGGGGCGGAAATCTTCCTGCCAGGCGTCCACACTGTCGTGGGTGGCCTTACCGGAGGCCATCGCGCCGATCTGCCAGTGCGCCCGGTACGCCTCCTCGCTGACCCGCTTGCCCATGTTCTGGTCCGGGTTGAAGAACGCGTCGCAGAAGGACGTCAGATAGGCGAAGCGGTCCTTGATGATGGCGTCCTGGAAGCCCTTGAAGAGCTTGCGGTCGACGCCCTCGGGGTTGTCGTCGGCCTTGGCCAACATCGGTTGCAGCGGGCTGAGCAGCACGGCCCGGCTGACCCGCTGGGAGCCGTAGTTGGCCAGGTAGCGGACGACCTCGCCGGTGCCCATCGAGTGACCGATCAAGGTCACCTCGTTCAGGTCCAACTCGGTCATCAGCACGTCCAGGTCGGCGGCGAACGTGTTGTAGTCGTACCCGAAGGCCGGCTGCGCCGAGTTGCCGTTACCGCGCCGATCGTAGGTGATCGTCCGGTATCCGGCGTTCTGCAGCACGCTGGTTTCCTTCTCCCACGTTGCCCCGTTGAACGGGAAGCCGTGGATGAGCACCACGGGCTTACCGGATCCGTGGTCCTCGTAGTACAGGTCGATGGGTGCGGAGTTTTCCGTCCCCACGGTAATGAAAGGCATGTTTTTCTCCTGCTCCGGTGTGGGCTGTCGGACGCCCCGCGCTTTCCCGTCGGGTCGACGGATATGCGGACCTCCGGACACGCCCAGCAGCCCCGAACAGGGGTGTTCTGATCGGGTAGCGACGGCCTAGCCTCGGGTGGTGAGCCTTCCGCCCCGACTGCGGGCTGTCAGCGACCTGCACGTCGGGCACCCACTGAACCGGGCGTTCGTGCAGGAGCTACGCCCCGACAACGACGGCGACTGGCTGCTGGTCGCCGGTGACGTCGCCGACCGGTTCGCCGACATCGAGTGGGCGCTCGCTCTGCTGAGCAGCCGGTTCGCTCGCGTCGTCTGGGCACCGGGCAACCACGAGCTGTGGACGCCGCCGAACGACAGGGTCACCCTGCGCGGCGAGGAGCGTTACCGCGAGCTGGTCCGGATGTGCCGGCGGCTGGGGGTGCTCACCCCGGAGGACCCGTACCCGGTGTGGGACGGCGACGGCGGCCCGGCCACCATCGCGCCGCTGTTCGTGCTCTACGACTACACGTTCCGGGTGCCGCAGGCCCGCACCCAGCAGGAGTCGCTGGCCCTGGCGTACGCGGCCGGGGTGGTCTGCACCGACGAGATGCTGCTGCACCCCGACCCGCACCCCAGCCGGGAGGCGTGGTGCGCGGCCCGGATCGTCGAGACCGAACGCCGGCTGGCCGAGCGCGACCTGGCGCTGCCGACGGTGCTGGTCAACCACTACCCGCTGGTGCGCGAACCCACCGACGTCCTGCGGTACCCGCTGTTCGCCCAGTGGTGCGGCACGGTCCGCACCAGCGACTGGCACCTGCGCTTCGACGCTGCCACCGTCGTGTACGGGCACCTGCACATCCCCCGCACCACCTTCCACGACGGGGTGCGCTTCGAGGAGGTCTCGCTCGGCTATCCGCGCGAGTGGCAACGCCGGGGGCCGGTGCCCGACCCGGTGCGCACCATCCACCCGGCCGACGACCTGCGCCGGCGCTCATCCGTCAGCGGGTGATCCGTCCGGAATCGGCCGCCTCCGACGCCCCCTGTCGGCGAGGCGTCGGCGATGCCGGCGGGCGGTCGGCGATGCTGTGGGCGTGGAGTACGTGTCCAGAGGGCCGCGACCACCGCTCGACGGGCTGATCGACGACCTCTACTACCTGGAGGGCTCGTCGCCGTACGCCCGGCTGACGTTGCCGCCGATGCCGGCGGCGTTGCTCATCGTCAACCTCGGGGCGCCGATGCGCATCCGCACCGACATCGAGACGGCCGCGTACGCCGACGGCTGCGTGCTCACCACCCCAACCCGCGCTGTGGAGTTCGGCTACCCACGTCAGACCCGGTCCGTCGGTGTGCACTTCAAGCCGTGGGGGCTGGCGCCGTTCCTGCCGATGCCCGCGGCCGAGCTGCGCGACCGGCCGGTGACGGTGGAGCAGGTGTGGGGCCGGCCCGCCATCGCCGAGCTGCGGGATCGGCTGGCCACGGCGCACGGACCGCACGAGATGCTGACGCTGCTCGAGGAGGAGCTGATGCGACGACTGCGCGGGACCGCCGGTCTGGGGCTGGTCCGCCACACGAGCGGCGTGATCGCGGCGACCAACGGTGCGGTGGCGATCGGCGACCTGAGCGTGGCAGCCGGTGTCAGCGGCACGCATCTGGCACAGCGGTTCAAGGAGCTCGTCGGCGTCACACCGAAGCGGCTGGCCCGCAGCTACCGCTTCGCCGCGACCGTGCTCACGATCGACCCCGCCGGGCCGATCGACTGGGGCGGCCTCGCCGGTGCCGCGGGCTACTTCGACCAGGCCCACTTCGGGCACGAGTTCCGGGCGTTCACCGGGCTCACGCCGACCCGGTACATCGAGGTCCGGCGGCGGTTCCTGCGCGAACATCCCGGCCACGTGCTGGACGGCTGGCCGTTGCCGGCCGATTGATTTTGTACAAGAGCGACAGCTCACGGCACGCTAACTTGGGGGCACCCCCAAGCAGAGGAGCGCCCCGTGGGCAAGGTGGTCATGTACAGCTCGGTGTCGGTGGACGGGTTCATCGCGGACGAGTTTGACCAGCCCGGGCCACTGTTCGACTGGTTGACCAGCGGTGACGTCGCGTTGGACGACAGCGGTGCGCTGAAGGTGTCGCAGACGTCCTACGACTACACCCGGCCGTACTGGGACCAGATCGGGACGACGATCGTCGGCCGCCACGTCTTCGACATGACCGGCGGTTGGGACGGCAAGCCTCCGGGCGGGATCGACAATGTCGTCGTCGTGACCCACCGGCCCCCGCCCGAGGGCTGGGACCCTGAAGCGCCGTTTCACTTCGTCGACGGCGTCGAGGCTGCCGTGACCAGGGCGCAGGAGCTTGCGGGTGACCGCATTGTCGAGGTCGCCGCCGGTGACGTCGGCGGCCAGGTACTCGCCGCGGGCCTGATCGACGAGGTGCGGATGGACGTCGTACCCGTCGTGTTCGGCTGCGGCAAGCGTTACTTCGGGTCGGTCCACGCGCAGCACCTGTTGGCGGATCCTGAGGTGGTGGTTCAGGGCAACCGGGTGCTTCACGTGCGCTACCGGGTGCGCCGTTGACCGACCTGGGGCGGGATGCGGCCTGTGCCCACTCGACGCGGTGGGGACGGCCGCCGCTGCCCGGCGGCCGTCCCCCCGCCCGGTCAGCTGGCGTAGACCTCCAGTGTCGACAGCTGCCCGGCCGGCCAGCCGGTGTTGCCGGTGACGGTGATCCGCACGTAGCGGGTCTGGGCGGCGGTGAACGTGAGCGTCACCTGGTTACCGCTGGCCGGGTCGAAGGTGCGCCCCGCCGAGCCGACCAGCGTGCCGAAGCTGCCCCCGTCGACGCTGCCCTGCACGGAGAGGGTCTGCGTCCGAGCGCCCCAGGCCGATGACGGCGGCAGCTTCAGCACCACCCGCCCGACCGTGCGCGTCGCACCCAGGTCGACCTGCACCCACTGCGGGAACGCGTTGTTGGCGCTCTCCCAGTAGCTGTTCGCGTCACCGTCGACCACGTTGCCCGAGCCGTAGCTCTGCACATGGCTGCTCTCCGACGTGGGTCGCCCCCGGGCGAGGTCCGCGTTGGCTACGGCGTCCGTGGTGACGGTGACCGCGTTGGACGCCGTCGAGGTGTTGCCGGCACCGTCGCGGGCGGTGACCGTGAACGTGTACGCGGTGGACGGGCTGAGCCCGCTCACCGTCGCCGTGGTGCCGGTGACGGTGGCGACCACAGTGCCGCCCTGGCGTACCTGGTAGCCGGTCACCCCGGTGTCGTCGGTGGCGGCCGTCCAGGACAGGGACACGCTCGTCGACGTCTTGCCGGTCACCGTGAGGCCACTCGGGGCGGTCGGCGGGTTGTCCGTGGTGCCGCCGGCGGCGTACACCTCGACCTGGGAAAGCTGGCCCGCCGGCCAGCCGGTGTTGCCGGCGATGCTCAGCCGGATGTGGCGGGCCGTGGTGGTCGGCAGCGTGCGGGTGACGGCGTTGCCGGTGGCCGGATCGAAGGTGAACGCGGAGGCCGCGGCGATGGTCGAGAAGGAGCTGCCGTCGACGCTGCCCTGCACGGTGATGGTCTGGGTACGCGCGCCCCAGCCGGCGGGCAGCCGCACGACGAGCTTGTTGACCTGGTGGTTGGCGCCGAGGTCGACCTGCCACCAGTGCGGGAACGCGCCGTTGGCGCTCTCCCAGTAGCTGCCGACGTTGGAGTCCACCGCGTTGCCCGAGGGGAATCCGCTGCCCTGGCTGCTGGCCGCTGTGGACCGGCCGGCCGCGAGGTCACCGCCGGTCGGGGGCGGGGTGCCGAGGATCGGCGGGGTGGGGCGGACGGCGGTGAGGCCGAGTTGCCCCTTGAGCATCCGGCCGCCGTCGGCGGTGATTCGCAGGTAGTAGTCGGCGGAGCAGGCGACGCCGTCCTCGTCCAGGGCCCGGATGTTCGCGCCGGCCGGGGTGGTGGCCTGGGTTTCGGACGTCTTGGCGATCTGGTTGCCCTCGTTGTACTCGTCGAACATGGACACGTACAGGCCCTGGGAGCCGAGCCGGATCATGTTGTAGATGTGCCGCCAGTAGAAGTCGCCGTGTTTGCGGTGCCCCCCGGCCAGGTC
This sequence comes from Micromonospora sp. C97, assembly GCF_018070385.1. Classification (NCBI taxonomy): domain Bacteria; kingdom Bacillati; phylum Actinomycetota; class Actinomycetes; order Micromonosporales; family Micromonosporaceae; genus Micromonospora; species Micromonospora sp. C97. Next base: position 42,204 of record NZ_JAGPXU010000016.1, on the reverse strand, counting down.
GCCGGGCATCACGCAGGGCAGGTAGTCGATGCCGCGCGCCGCGCAGTCGGCCATGTCGCCGACGTTGACGTTGTTGTAGTACGAGTCCAGTTCCTCGACGGTCCTGGCCCGGTAGACCATCCACGGCGAGATCGCGTGGAAGGCGTGGTAGACGTCGAGGAAGCCGGGGCGGGAGTCTTCGATGCCCTGCCGCCACCAGGTGGGCACGCCGCCGATGACGTAGCAGCCCTGCGCCTTGAACCAGTTGATCACCTCCAGGCAGGGCCCGGGGGTGAAGGGGCGGCTGGGCTCGCTGAACCCGAAACCCCAGATGCAGACGACCGGCTTGCCGTTCTGCCGGGCGTACGCGGACGACGCGGTGTGCGCCGCCATCTTCGTCGTCCAGTCGGTCTTGATCTCCGACTGGAAACTCAACCAGTCGGTGACGTCGTACATGATGTAGAACTTGCGGTTGTACCGCTCGGCCGCGGAGCGCACCTTCTGCGCCATCGCGTCGCGGGTCGGGCCCTCGTCGCCCATCGGGTTGAACCGTTGCAGGGCGGCGGTGTCGCAGCCGTACTCCTGCATCCAGCGGAAGTGGGTGTCCACCGTCTGCTGGTCGTACGAGGAGAAAAGGGTGGCCGGCTGGCCGTTGCCCAGGTTGGGGTACGCGGTGGGGTAACTGCGGGTGTACTCCCGCATGTCCGGCCAGGACACGATGGTGGTGTTGGCGGACGAGGGCGGCTGGAACCGGTCGCGGCTCCAGTGCCACCACCCGCCGATCGGCGCGCCGTCGCCGGGGGCGCTGAACCAGCCCTGGTAGCCGACCGTCACCTTGCCGACCACGTCCCCGGGAGGACTGGCGGCGTGCGCGGGGCCGGCGACCGTGGTGAGCAGCTCGGTGGTGGAGGCGGTGGCGAGGGCGGACCCGGCCAGTACCGATGTGACGAACCTGCGGCGGGACACCGCCATGACGACCACTCCTTCTTCGACGGAAGGCATTGACGGTCATCGTGGCAGCAGTGGATGCCGCACCGCAAGAGTGAGACTGTTCGATGAAATTCCCGATCAGATGACGGGAAATATGCGCTGGGATGTCAGCGACTGAGCGCCCACGCCGGGGACAGGATGTGGCTGCCGGTCTGGCGGCGGCGCGCTTCGCGCACCGTCATCCGGACGCCCTCGGTGAAGCCGACAGTGGGGTGCCAGCCGAGCAGCTCGCGCGCCCGGCGGGTGTCCAGCGCCATGTCGCGGACCTCGCCCGACCAGGGCAGCGGCTCGTAACGGGCCACCTCGTCGACGCCGAACGCCTCCCGGACGGTGTCGTACACCTCGTTGACGCTGGTCTGCCGCCCCGAAGCGATGTTGACAGTCCCCACTCCGCTGTGGTGACAGGCGAGCGCGATCGCCTCGGCGACATCGCCGACGTAGACGAAGTCCCGGGTCTGCGTACCGTCGCCGTGGATGACCGCCTGCCGGCCCCCGAGCAGCGCGTCGACCATCAGGGACACCACACCGCAGTCGCCGCCCTCCTGCCGGGGCCCGTAGACATTTCCCAACACCATCGAGGTGTACGACAGGCCGTGCTGACGTCCGTACCAGTCGAGGTAGTGCACGCCGACGGCCTTGCTGACGCCGTACGGGCTCACCGGCGCGATCGGGTGGTCCTCGCGCACCGGCAACTCGTGCGCGGCGACGCTGCCGAAGATGTCGCTGCTGGTCGCGTTGACGATCAGCCGTACGCCGCTGCGGGCGCAGGCGTCCAGCACGTTGACGGTGCCGAACACGTTCACGTCGGCGTCGTACAGCGGTGAACGGCGGGCGGTGGGAAGGCTCGGCTGCGCGGCGAGGTGCACCACCACGTCCGGCTGCCACTCGTGGATGATCTCGACACCCTCCGACGCGCGGATGTCACCGGAGATGACGTCCGCCTCGGTCAGCCCGCCGCACACGGCGTCGGCCAGGTTCTCGATCCGGCCGGTGGAGAAGTTGTCGAGCACCCGGACCTGGCTGCCCATCAGCATCAGCCGGGCGACCACGTGGCTGCCGATGAAGCCGGCGCCGCCGGTGACCAGCACGCGTCGGGGCACCAGGCCCGTCGGCGGATCGACACCGACGGCGGTGACGGGCAGGTCCATGAGGAACTCCTTGGAACGACGGAACGGTCGGCCCGCAGCTGCAACCGGCCGACCGTAACCCACCCAACAGCTACCAAACGGACACTTAGCCCAATGCCCTGCGTGGATACCCGTGATTCGGTCCCTAGAGGTCAGTTTTCACCCATTCAGCTGCACGTCACCGGTGTCGCTAGTAGTTTGCTCACGGGCTGTCGAGACGACCCCGCGGCGACCGCCCGCCTCATGCTGAGAAATTGCGGAACAGCAGGGACGCCAGGCCGAGCGCCAACGCGAGGTTGAACACCGTGGCGCTGGCGAACACCGCCACCGGTCGCCAACCCGCCTCCCGCAGCGACGCGACCCGGACCTCCAGACCGATGCTGACGAAGGCCAGGATCAGGAACCAGACGCGCAGGTCGTTCACGATGGCGATGGTGGCCTTCCCGTCCGCACCCGTCGCGTCGAGGTACCAGGTGGCGATGACCGAGGCCGCGATGAAGCCGAGGACGAACTTCGGGAACCGCGTCCACAGCTCACCGAGACCTGGTCGGGCCGCGCCGGGCCGTCGTTCCACCCGCAGTGTGAAGTACGCGGTGAGCGCGACCGCGACCACACCCATCAGGGCGTTCTGGGTGACCTTGACGATGCTGGCGATCTGGAGAGCCTCCTCCCCGGCGAGCGCTCCCGCGGCGGTGACCGCGGCCGTGGTGTCGATGTTGCCACCGATCCAGGCACCGGCCACCGCGTCGGAAAGCCCGAACACATCGGCCAACCAGGGCAGGATGAAAATCGACGGCAGCGCGAAGACGATGACCAGACTCGCCGTGTAGGCCAACTGCTCGCGGCGCGCCCGCACCGCGCCGGCGGCGGCGATCGCCGCGCTGACCCCACAGATCGACACCGCCGACGCGAGCAGCGCCCGCAGCTTGTCGTCGAGGCCGAACCGGCCAGCCAACCACCAGGTGAAGAGGAAGACCCCGCTGATCAGCAGGATCGCCTGGGCGATCGCCGGGCCGGCGGCGCTGGCGATGACCGCCAGGTTGATCGACGCCCCGAGCAGCACCAGACCGGTCTTGATGAAGAACTCGGTGCGGAACGCGGCGGCTATCCGGTCGCGCCACCCGAGCACTGTGACGGCGACGTTGCCGAGCAGGCCGAGCAGGATCGCGTAGACCGGGTACTCGATCGCCGCTCCGATGTCCTCGACGGCGGTGCCCTCGGCCCAGGCCGGGACGTTCTGCTCCAGAAAGCGGGTCAGCGCGGCGAGACCGACCACGATCAGCAGGCCGACTGCCGTCCAGGCCCAGAACGCCCCGTCACGCACCACACTGGTCGGACCGGCGGGGTCGACGGTGGTCGGCGACGTACTCGGCTCGGCCACGTCTTCGGCGGGTGCGTCGCTGGCCCGGGTGGCGTCGGGCGTGCCGGGCTCGCTGCCCGTGCGGGTCGCGTCGGCGGTCATCAGGGCACCAGCCCGGCGGGGATGGCACCGAGCAGGACCAGGACCAGCAGTGCCAGCCCGAGGATTGTCGCGACCCAGTCCTCGTTGAACGCGAGCCGGGACTCCCCTGCGGTCTCCGGGTTGGGGGGTGACGGGTCGGTGGTCATGGCGTACCTCCATGGTGGTGAACCGATCCGGCGCTGCCGGATCGGTCGGACGTGCGGTGGCGTGCGTTCGGAGCCCAGCCGGTGCGCGGGGGTCACGAGTCGACGCGCGATCCGGCGGTGAGGAGTGGACCAACCGGCATTCACCTATTTTCCTACCGGGTCGATAGGAATTCAAGACCGTTGGCGCGGATTCTCCACGCGTCGCACCACCTACGGCGGTGCCGGAGCCGACGACCGGCTCCGGCACCGCTTCTACGCCCGATCCCCGCTATGGGGTGGGGTACTCGGTCAGGTAGACCGGGGCGCCGACCTTGGTCATGTCGGCCGCGTCGCCGACGCCGTTGACCACGTGGTCGATCGTGCCGGCGCTGAGGTTGACGGTCATGATGTGGTGCAGCCGCACCCCCGGCCGGTTCGGGACCTCGAAGCCGTTCTCGGTGTGGATCGACGGGTTGTTCTGGTTGAAGACGTACACCCCGCCGCCGTACAGGGTGTGGTGACGCACCCGGTCACCGACCTTGTACCCGGCCCAGCCCTCGACCGGGCCGTTCATCCAGTCGGCCTGCGTCGGCGGGTCGTACGGCAGCTCGTTCTGGTAGAGGATCGTGGTGCCGTGCTCGCCGTTCCAGACCGTGTTGTACCGCTGGAAGTGCTCGACGAACAGCCCGGTAGCGGTCACGCGGTCGCCGTTGATGACGGCCCCGTAGCGACCGGTGTTGGTACGCCAGCGGTCGGTGTCACCGTTGACACCCTCGGTGAAGCCCTCGACGCCGTGATCGCCGCGCCACACCCAGGTGTGGTCGATGAGCACGTTGTCGCTGTTGACCTCCAGCGCGGTGTTCGTCCGTCCGATGTGCGGACCGCCGACCCGGAAGTACACGTCGGAGAGCGTGGTCGGGTTGTGCGGGCTGCTCGCGTTGTGGCCGTGCTGGCGTCCGACCCGCAGCAGGACCGGCGACTCGACGGTGCCGGCGTCGATCGTGACACCGGCGACGATCACCCCGGGCACACCGGCCACGTCCAGCGGGATCGTGCCGTTCACGGCGGTGAGCGTGGCGTGCCCGATCCCGAGCACCACGGTGTCCGGACGCCGGACCTCGATGCTGCGCGCGATGTCGTACGTGCCGGGGGTGAGCAGCAGGTGCTTGCCCCGGGCCAGCTGGCTGTTGATGACCCGCACCGGGTCGGAGGGCTTGGCGATGAAGAAGTCGCCGATCCCGATGGTCCGCCCCGGCGTCATGCCGTCGGCCCAGGAGACGCCCCGGCTGTCCCGCTGGGCGGCGGGCACCCGCACCTGGTAGCGGCCCTTGCCGTCGATGAAGAGGTAGGGCTTCTCCCGGCTGAGCGGGGTGGTCTCCAGCGTGGTGTAGGGCGGGTCGGGGAAGCTGGCGTCGTCCGGCGCGCCCTCGACCCCGGCGAACACCTGGTTCCACACCGCGTTGGACCAGCCCGCGACCTCGCTGTTGCGGGTCAGCCACTGCTGCTGTGAGCCGTTGGTGGTGGCGGGCAGCCGCGAGTCGGCGATGAAGCCGCCGCTGGCGTACTGCGGACCGGCGGTGCAGTAGTCCATCAGCGACAGACCACCACCGCCGATGTTCAGCCGGCGCATCGACACCGCCTGGGACACCGCCCAGAAGTTCGCCGACGACCGGCAGTCGTCCTGGCCGGCCGCGTTGATGGTGAGCGAGAGGTTGGACAGGGTGCGCCAGAAGTTGACCAGCGCCAGGCAGTTGCCGGTGCCGCCGTCGGCCAGGCAGCGGTTGTAGACCTCGAGTTTGCCGTTGATGGCCACGTCGGTGGGCGAGGCGCCCAGGCCGGACACCTCGGTGTAGTAGCCGACCTTGGCCTGCAGCGGTTGCGTGGCGGTGCCGTACGTGCCCGGCTTGAACAGGTAGGCGTGCCGCTCGGTGCCCATCTCGTTGTCGACCTGCCGGGCGTGCGCGGCGTCGAGGGTCTGCTGGATCTGGCCGACCGGCATGGACGGGTCGAAGATCGTCACGTTCGGGCCGAAGTCGGGTGCGCCGTGCGTCGGGCGGCCGGCGGCGGCGGCGGTGCTGGACATGGTGACGGCGGCGGTCACCAGCAGGGCAAGGGTGAGGGTACGTCGGGACGGGCTTGTCATGTGGTTCGTCCTCTCCGCTGACCGGACCGTCTCGTCCGGCGCAGCTGGGGCGGCGTGAGAGCGCTCTCTGACCACAGCGGCCGAGAATGGGTCGCGCCGAAGGCGTCGACATGTTTCTACCCGTTAATTCGGCCGGCCGCCATGACCGGGCCGGCGAACTTCGCGCCGGGGCGGAGGAGGATGACGGACGACCTGGGAGGTGCCGATGCCGCTCGGCCCACTGCCCCACCTGGACGAACACGCCACGATCATCAACGCCGGGCCCGACCGGGTCTGGCCCCACCTGATCGACGTCGTGGAGAGGTCCTTCTCGCGGTTCGGCGCTAGCGGGTACGCCCGCCTGGTGCATGCCGCCGACCCCGTCACGTCCGGGCCCCGACCCCTCAGCGAGGGCTCGACACTGCCCGGATTCCACGTCGCCACCGCGATCCCCGGTCAGGAGCTGGCCCTGCGGGGCAGCCACCGGTTCTCGACGTACGCGCTGACCTTCCGCCTCGACGCCGACGGTCCGACCCGGTCACGGCTGCGCGCCGAGACACGCGCGGTCTTCCCCGGCCTGGCCGGCGGCCTGTACCGGCAGATCCTGCTGACCTCGGGCGGCCACGTGTTCGGCGTACGCCGCCTGCTAGCGGCGGTCCGCCGCCGATCCGAACAGGGATCCGTACGCTGACGAGAGGGGTTCGTGATCCCGACCGCACGGTCCACGTAGCTGGTCCAGTTCAGGGTCCGGACACGGCGAGGCCCGCCCTCCGGGGGAGGGCGGGCCGGCACGATGGTGCGAGAGGTCAGCGCACCCGACGGCGGCCGTAGGCACCGGCTGCGACAGCCACGCCGACAGCCGCGAAGGCGACCTGGATGACCAGCTCGATCCAGTCGATCCCACTGGTGTCGTCGACGCCGAAGACACCGGCAACGAGCGTGCCGAGGATCGCCGCGATCACACCGATGAGCAGCGTCAGCCAGATCGGGATGTTCTGCTTGCCGGGGACCACGAGCCGGCCCAGCGCGCCGATGATCAGACCGATGATGATGGCGGCGAAAAAGCCGGAAACTTCCACGGGGATTCGTCCTTCCAGAGGGATGTCGTCGACAGGTGATTGCCCCGAGCAACCGATTGCGAAACACCCCTACGCCTCCCCCAGGAACTCGTCGATCATCGGGGCCAGCCAGTCGGCGCGCTGCGGGATCGTGGTGTGGGTGGTGCCGGGCAGGATGGCCAGCCGGCAGGCCGGCAGGCCGGTCAGGTCGCCGGGCACCGCGCCGCCGAGCAGCCGGAACATGCGCACCGCGTGCTCGGGTTGGACGATGTCCGCGTCGCCCAGCACGATCATGGTGGGTGCGGCCAGCGCGCGGACCTGCTCGGGGGTCCACCGGGGCAGGTTCGCGTCCAGCACCTTCATCTTCGTGACCAGGGTGGCCCAGCCCGCCGGGTCCGGTGCGGTCCGCAGGTACTCCTCGTGGAACTCCGAGCCGTGCAGGTGCTCCGGTTGCAGGTCCTGGATCCCGTCGAGCAGCCCGGGGTGCAGGCCGTCCTCGTCGAAGCTCACCGAGGCGAGCACGAGGCGGCCCACCCGGTCGGCGTGGTGGGTGCCGAGGCGCAGCGCCACCGCCGCGCCCATGCTCCAGCCGAAAACGTCCGCCCGCCCGATGCCCAACCGGTCGAGCAACTCGACGACGTCGGCGGCGAAGTGCTCCACGGTCAGCGGACGGTCCACGTCGGGGGTGTGGCAGTGGGCCTGCAACTCGACGGCGATCACCCGCCGGGTCTTCGCCAGCGACGGCAGGATCGTGCCGAACGACGTACCGATGCCGGAGAGTGCGCCGTGGATCAGCACCAGTGGGCGACCCTCACCATTGCCATGCGCTTCGGAGTAGATGTCCATGCCCACACCGTGCGCCCGCGCGCTTACGGTCGACTTCAGGTCGCCTTACCGGTGTCGAAGCCCCTGGCCGGCCGGCGGCGGGCCCGGACGGCGCCCCGGCAAGGCCATAAGATGACCGCCGTGCAGTTCGGGGTGCTCGGGCCGCTCGCCGTGACCACCGACGCCGGCGAGCCGGTGGTGGTGCCCGGCACGAAGGTACGGGCGTTGCTGGCCGACCTGCTGGCCAACCGCAACCAGGTGGTCTCGGCGGACCGCCTCATCGACGACCTGTGGGGTGACGACTCCCCCGCCAACCCGGCCGGTGCCCTCCAGGTGCGGGTGTCGCAGCTGCGCAAGGCGCTCAACGACGCCGAGCCGGGCGCCCGTGAGCTGGTCGAGTCCCGGCCACCCGGCTACCTGCTGCGGGCCGACGCCGTCGACGCGGACCGGTTCGTCGACCTGAGCCGCAGCACCGATGTCGAGCGGCTGACCGAGGCGCTGGCACTGTGGCGCGGCGAGGCGTACGCCGACGTGGCCGACGCCGCTTTCGCCAGTGCCGAGGCGGCCCGCCTCGCCGAGCAACGCCTCGTCGTGCACGAGCGGTTGGCGCAGGCCCGGCTGGCCCGGGGCGAGCACGACCTGGTGGCCGCGGACCTGACCGAGCTGGTCGCCCGCCATCCGCTGCGCGAGGGGCTGCGGGCGGTGCAGCTGCGCGCGCTGTACGCGGCGGGCCGCCAGTCCGAGGCGTTGGACAGCTACGCCGACCTGCGCGAACGCCTCGCGGAGGAGTTGGGCCTCGACCCCGGCCCGGAGCTGGTCGCCCTGCACCGCAGAATCCTCGAACGGGACGCCGGCCTCAGCGCCCCGCCGAAGGCGGCGATCATCCGGAACAGCCTGCCGGCCCAGCTCGACGAGTTGGTCGGTCGGGCCGAGGCGTTGGCCGAGCTGCGGGCGCTGCTGTCCCGGCAGCGGCTGGTCACGCTGGTCGGCCCGGGTGGCGTCGGCAAGACCCGCCTGGCCACCGAGACGGCCCGCGCGCAGTCCTTTCCGGACGGCGTCCAGCTGGTCGAGTTGGCGCCGCTGCCGGCCGGTGACGCCCGGGTCGCCGAACAGGTGCTCGGCGCGCTGGGCGGCTATGAGACCGCCGGCACGAGCCTGTCCCCCGCCGACCGGGTGGTCACCGCCCTGCGGCACCGGCAGCTGCTGCTCGTGCTGGACAACTGCGAACACGTCATCGAGCCGGTCGCCGAGCTGGTCGCCCGGCTGCTGCGCGACGTGCCCGGGGTGAGCGTGCTGGCCACCAGCAGGGAGCCACTCGGGCTGACCGGTGAGCAGCTCTGGGAGGTACCCCCGCTGCCCGTGCCGCACGACGGTGACCTGGACACGGTCCGGCGCTCGGCGGCGGCCCGGTTGTTCGTCGCCCGCGCCGCCGCGCAGCAGCGCGGTTTCCGCCTCGACGGGCAGAGCGCGGCGGCCGTGGCCCAGCTCTGCCGTCGCCTCGACGGCCTCCCGCTGGCGCTGGAACTGGCCGCGACCCGGGTACGCGCGCTGGGCGTGCGCGGCGTGGTGGACCGGCTCGACGACCGGTTCCGGCTGCTCACCACCGCGCAGCGGGACGTGCCACCCCGGCAGCGGACGCTCACCGCCGTGATCGCCTGGAGCTGGGACCTGCTGGACGAGCCCGACCGGACGGTGCTGGCCCGACTGGCGGTGTTTCCGGACGGGTGCACCCCGCAGGCCGCCGAACACGTCTGCCGCACCGACCTGGACACCCTGGCTCGGCTGGTGGACCGGTCGCTGGTGGTGCTCGACGACTCCGGCGCGGCCCCGCGCTACCGGCTGCTCGAATCCGTGGCCGCGTTCTGCCTGGAGCGCCTGCGCGACGCCGACGAGGTCCGCGCCCGGCACGCCGCCTACTACACCGAGCTGGCCGAGCGCGCCGACCCCGGGCTGCGCGGGGCCGAGCAGCGGCGCTGGCTGGCACAGCTGGACGCCGAGACGGCGAACCTGCGTGCCGCGCTGGACCACGGTGGCGGGCTGCGGCTGGCCGTCGCACTGAGCTGGTACTGGTTTCTACGTGGCCGGCTCACCGAGGCACGGCGTGCCCTGTCGATGCGCGGCGACCCGGCGCAGGAAGCCCGCGCGGCGGCCTGGCGGGTGGGCTTCGCGCTGCTGCGGGGCGACGCCGTCGCGCCGGCGCAGGTGCGCGCCGCGGTCGCCGGCGACCCGGACGGCCGGGGCGCCTGGTTCGCGGCCGACGCGGTGACCGACCACAGTGACCTGGCCCTGGCGGCGGAGCTGTTGCCCACCCCCGCCGACGCGTGGACCGAGGCCGCGGTGCTCACCACCCAGGCCAAGATCGCGCACGTGCTGGGCGACCAGGCGACGCTGGAGCGGGCGGCGACCCGCAGCGCCGCGCTCTTCGCCGACCTCGGCGACCGGTGGGGGCAGCTTCAGGCGACCGAGTGGGTGGGCGCGTTGGCGGAGATGCGCGGCGAGCACGACCGCGCCGCCGCGCTGCACCGCGACGGGCTGCGCTGGGCCGAGCAGCTGGGGCTGTGGCCGCAGGTCGGCACCGAGCTGTCCTGGCTGGCGTGGCTGGCGGTGCAGACCCGCGACTACCCGCAGGCCAGGGAGTTGGCCGAACGCGCGTACCGGCTGGCGCAGGAGCACGACTCCCCCAGCGCGCTGGTCTTCGCGGAGCTGAGCCTCGGGCTGGCCGCCCGCCGAGACGGCAAACTCGACCTGGCCCTCACCCACCTCACCAACCTCGTCGAGCGGGGCCGGGCCGAGGCGCAGCCGGCGCTGTACCTGCCGCCCGTCCTGGTCGAGCTGGGCCACGCGGTCGAGCAGGGTGGCGACCCGGACGCCGCGCTGGCCCTGCACGTCGAGGCGTTCGAGGTCGCCGAGGCGATGGCCGCGCCCCGCGACGCGAGCTACGCCCTGGAGGGGATGGCGTCGGCGGTGCGGGCCCCGGAGGCCGCCGCCCGGTTGCTCGGCGCGGCCGCCGCGGCGCGGCTCGCCACGCAGGCTCCGCCCGCCCCGGCCGAACGCGACGAGATCGAGCGGGTGACCGGTCGGGTGGGCGCCGCGCTCGGTCGGGAACGCTTCGACGCGCTGGTCGCCGAGGGCGCGAAGCTGAGCCCGGGCGAGGCCCGGGCTCAGCTCTGACCGGTGCTCAGCGCTTCGGCTGGTACGAGGCGACGATCACGCCGCTCTTGTGCACCCGGGTGTCGACCAGGTCGAACGACGCCTTGAAGTCGGTCAGCGGCACCGTCACGCTGGCGGCGCCCTCCAGCACGGGGTGGATCCAGAACCGGACCTCGTCCACCAGACCGGCCCGGATCAGCTGGGCGGTGACCGAGCCGAAGCCGTACTGGATGATGTTCCTGCCCTCCTGGGCCTTGAGCGCGGTGACCGCCGCGACCAGATCGCCCTGGAGCACCTCCGTGTTGTTCCAGGTGGGGTTGGTCAGGGTGGTGGAGGCGACGTACTTCTTGACGTTGTTGAAGTACGCCGCGCCCGTGGTCGGGTCGCTCTCGTCCATGTTCGGCCAGGCCACGGACATGCCGTCGTAGGTGGCCCGGCCCATCAGCATCGCGTCCGCCTCGTCGGTCTGCGCTCCGGCGAGGCTCATGGCCTCCTCGTCGAAGTACGGCCCGGTCCACATCGGGTTCTCGATGACGCCGTCGAGGGTGATGTAGGTCGAGTTGATGAGCTTGCGCATCGGAATCTCCTGGGTGTCGGTCGTGCTCTCCGGTGACACCCAGAACTCTGCCGGCGACCGCTTACGATTCGCTTCAGGTGCCCTTTCGCGGGCCCGGAAGCGGGCCTGACAGCGGGCCCGACGGCGGGTCCTTTCACGGACCCGACGGCGGGTCCGGAAGCGGGTCGGTCAGCGGGATCGGCAACGCCTGCGGGGTCACCGCGCCGCCGCCGGTCGAGTGGGCCGGGGCGGGACGGTCGCCGACGCGGCTGTGCAGCCGTCCACGCCCGGCCGGCCCGGCGCGGCGGGTCACCTCGACAGTCACCATCCGCACCGGCGGTGGTGGCACGGCGAACCGCCCGACGCCCCACCGCACCCAGATCGGGATCCGGCCGGCGTACGCCTCCGCGCGCAGCTTCTGCACGGTGCGGGCCCGGTCGGTGTGGTCGACCTCCACCACCACGGGCGGGCCGTCCGGGCGGGCGCACGCCACGTCGAGCACCGAGTGCCGCTGCTGAAGCGGCGGTGGCAACGGCAACACGCTGGGCGCGCGCCGGTAGACCCGCCAACCCTGGGCCTCGGCCCACCGCACCACCGCGTCGATCACCCGCGCGGTGACCTCGTCGGTGTCCAGGTCGACGAACGTCAGCTCGGCCAGCCAGCGGCCCAGGTCCGCGGCCAACCGCTCGCCCTGCGCCGCGACCTCCACCGGCGCAGGATAACGCCTCAGCCGAGCACGCTCGCGGTGGCGGCGAGGTGCCGGGTCAGCCAGGCGGCGGTGGCCGTCCGGGCCGCCTCGGCGTTGGCACGGCCCAGGAAGTCGTGCCCCTCACCGGCGAGCACCAGGTGCCCGTGCGGCACACCCCGGGCGGCGAGGGCCTCGGCGACCTGCGCCGACTCGCCCGCCGGCACGTTGGTGTCGTTGGCGCCGTGGATGAGCAGCACCGGCACGTCGAGCCGGTCGATGTGGGTCATCGGCGACAGGTCGCGCAGCAGGTCCGCGTCCCGCCGCGGGTCGCCGTACTTGCTGACGGCGGCAGCGGCGATCCACGGCTCGGTGCCGGCGAAGAAGGTGTGGAAGTCGGAGATGCCGCACTCGGCGACCCCGGTGGCGAACAACCCGGGGAAGTTCACCAGAGCCGCCAGGACCAGATAACCGCCGTAGGAGCGGCCCAGGCAGCCCAGCTGACCGGGCCGGGCGACACCGGCGTCGACGAGGAATTCGGCGCAGGCCGCCACGTCGGCGATCGCCCCGTAGCGGCCGGCGAGGTTGTCGGCGGCGACGAAGGAACGGCCGAACCCGGACGAGCCGCGCACGTTGGGTGCGAACACCGCGACGCCCTGCGCCACCAGGGCCTGGAACAGCGGGTGGTAACCGGGACGCTCCTGCGCCTCCGGGCCACCGTGCAGGCTGATCGCGGTGGGCCAGGGACCTGGCCCGGCCGGGCGGTAGAGCCAGCCGGAGAGCGGCAACCCGGCGCGGGCCCGCAGGTCGACAAGGTACGGCGCGACACCGGCGTCGTCCGTACGCGCGGCGGTGTCCGACCGCAGCGGGCGCGACGCCCCGGTCGACGGGTCGACCAGCCACACCTCGCGGGGCCGCACCGGCCCCTGCGCGGTGAGGCAGAGCAGGCCGCCGTCGGCGGCGAAGACGGCGTCGCCGAGCACCTCGCCGGGGGCGGCGACGGCCCGCTGCACCCCGCTGGTGAAGTCGAGCAGGCTCAGCTCGCTGCGCCCGCCGTAGGTGTTCCACAACAACGCGCCGCGCTGCCCGTCCGCGCTGGGCGTGACGTGTTCCAGTTCGGCGTCCGGCCGACCGGCGAGCCGGGTCGGCGGTTGCTCCGGTCGGGTCAGGTCGACCCGCACCAGTGCGGCCAGCTCCGAGTACGCGTCGGTGCGGGCCAGCACGCTCGTGCCGTCCGGGCCGAACCACCCCTGGTCGGTGCTGCCCCGTCCGCTGTCCGGCAGCAGCCGCCGGCGAACCCCGGTGGCCACGTCGAGCAGCTCCAGCCAGCGGGCGTTGCGCGGGCCGCGACGCAGCAGGGCCGCCCCGCCGTCCGCCGTGACGTCCAGGAGGGTGAGCAGCTCACCCTCGGCGAGCACCCGCCGGTGTCCGGTGGCCGCGTCGACCAGCAGGGCCCGCCCGTGCGCGTCGGTCTCGGTGACCGCCATCAGCGCGCCGCCGGGCAACCAGCCGGCCAGTGTGGCGCTACGCCGGCCGAACCCGGCGACCTGGCGGCGTCGCGTGCCGTCCGGGCGCAGCACCCACAGCTCGGTGCGGGGGGCACCGCCGGGGGCGACGACGCAGGCCAGCCACTGCCCGTCCGGGGACCAGCTCAGCGCGAGCACCGGCTCGTCGCCGACGGGCAGCGCGACGGGCGTGCCCGCGTCCACCTCGCAGACCCAGACGCCGGGCGTGCCTGCCCGGTCGGAGAGGAACGCCACCCGGCGGCCGTCCGGCGACGGCGCGGGGGCGAAGTCCGCACCCGCCGGCGGCGACACCGGACGGGGGATCGCGGGTCGGGCCCGCCGGGCGGTGCGCGGCGCCTCGGTCCGTACGCTCATCTAAACCCCGATCCGCTGCAACCAGAGCTCCAGCAGCCCGAGCTGCCAGAGCGCGTTGGAGCCCAGCGTGGTCCGCCGGGCGTTCGGCGCGTCCAGCAACTCCTCCAGGTAGTCCTTGCGGAACAGGCCCCGCTCGCGCGCCGGTCGGGCGGTCAGCGCGTCCCGCACGTCGTCGAGCAGCGGGCCGGCGAGGTGCCGGATGGCGGGCACCGGGAAGTAACCCTTGGGCCGGTCGATCACCTCGTCCGGGACGATGCCCCGGCTCGCCGCCTTCAGCACACCCTTGCCGCCCTGCGCCAGCTTCATCGCCGGTGGGCAGGCGGCGGCCAGCTCGACCACCTCGTGGTCGAGGAACGGCACCCGGGCCTCCAACCCCCACGCCATCGTCATGTTGTCGACCCGCTTCACCGGGTCGTCGACCAGCATCACCAGGCTGTCCAACCGCAGCGCCGCGTCCAGCGCGGTGTCCGCGCCGGGCGCGCCGAAGTGCGCGGCGACGAACTCCAGGCTGGCGTCGCGGTCGAGCATCCACTCGGGCGCCAGGTGCCCGCCGAGCGCGTCGTGGCGACGATCGAAGAACACCCGGGCGTACGCCTCGACGGCGTCCGCCCGGGCCACGTTCGCCATCGGGGGATACCAGTCGTAGCCGGCGAGGATCTCGTCGGCGCCCTGCCCGGACTGCACCACGGTGATCCGCTGCGAGACCTCCTCGGAGAGCAGGTGGAACGCCACGCAGTCGTGGCTGACCATCGGCTCGCTCATCGCCGCGATGGCCTGGTGCACGGCGGGGACGAAGCGCTGCGCGCCGATGCGGATCTGCTGGTGGTCGGTGTCGAAGTGGCGGGCCACCAGGTCGGAGTAGTGGAACTCGTCGCCGCTCTCCCCCGCCGCCGCCTCGAAGCCGATGCTGAAGGTGGCCAGGCCGCTCTGGCCCTGCTCGGCCAGCAGGGCGACGATCAGGCTGGAGTCGAGACCGCCGGAGAGCAGCACGCCGACCGGCACGTCGGCGACCATCCGCCGACGTACGGCGGTGCGCAGCGCGGCCATGAGCCGCTCCTGCCACTCGTCGGCGGACATGGCGGGGGCGGCGGCCCGGTTGAACTCCGGCCGCCAGTAGGTGGTGTCGGTGCTCCGACCGTCCGCGGTGATCACCCGCACGGTGGCCGGCGGCAGCTTGCGGACCCCGGTGAGGATCGTGCGGGGCGGCGGCACCACCGAGTGGAAGCTCATGTAGTGGTGCAGCGCCACCGGGTCGAGGTCGGTGTCGACGTCACCGGCGGCGAGCAACGCCGGCAGCGTCGAGGCGAAGCGCACCCGGCCCGGCCCCTCGGCCAGGTAGAGCGGCTTGATGCCGAGCCGGTCCCGGGCCAGCACCACCGTGTGCGTGGCCAGCTCGACCAGGGCGAACGCGAACATCCCGTAGAACCGTTCGACGCAGGCGGTCCCCCACCTGTGGTACGCCTTGAGGATCACCTCGGTGTCCGAGGTGGACCGGAAGGCGTAACCGGCGGCGGTCAGCTCGTCGCGCAACTCCCGGTAGTTGTAGATGCAGCCGTTGAAGACGGTCGCCAGACCCAGCTCCGGGTCGACCATCGGCTGCGCCCCCGCGTCGGACAGGTCGATGATGCGCAGCCGGCGATGCACCAGGGCCACCGGTCCGTGCTGCCACCGCCCCTCGCCGTCCGGTCCCCGGGAGGCCAGCGCGGGGAGCATCCGCTCGACGGCCGCCAGGTCCGGTGGTGACCCGTCGAGGCGGAGTTCGCCGCCGATACCGCACATTCGCACGCACCTCTCATCGGCTGGGTCCGCTGGGCCGCTGACCGGTCCAGGCTTGGCGGGCCGGGTTGCGTCCCGATGACGGGTCAGTCAAGCGTGGGTTACACCGGCGGTTCGTCGGCTCCACCGAGCAGCCAGGTGTCCTTCGACCCGCCACCCCGCGACGAGTTGACGATCATGCTGCCGGCCGGCGCCACCCGGGTCAGCGCCACCGGCGCCACCTCGGCGGTGTCACCGAGGAACACGAACGCCCGCAGGTCGACGTGGCGGGGAGCCAGCGCCGCGCCGTCGAAGACCGGGTGGGTGGTCAGCGCGACCACCTCCTGGGCGATCCACCGGTGCGGGGCCGCGAGGATCTGCTCCCGGACCGCGTCCAACTCCTCCGCCTCGGCCCGGGGGCCGATCACCACCCGGTCACCGCCGTACCCGTCGACCGGCTTGAGCACCAGCTGGTCGAGTCGGCCCAGCACCTCGGCCCGCTGCTCGGGCAGTCCGCACAGGTACGTGGGCACGTCTCCCAGCAGCGGCTTCTCGCCCAGGTAGTACTCGATCAGCCGGGGAACGTAGGCGTACAACGCCTTGTCGTCGGCGACGCCGTTGCCCAGCGCGTTGGCCAGCGTGAGCCGCCCGGCGTGCACCGCGGCGAGCAGCGGCCACCCCAACGGCACCCCGTCCGCGCCCGGCGCGTGCAGCAGCGCCTCCTCGTCCATCCGCAGGTAGATCACGTCGACCTCGCGGCGGCAGCCCTCGCGGACCAGCCGGACCCGGCCCTCCTCCACCAGCAGGTCGCTGGTCTCGGTCAGCGGCACACCCATCTCGTCGGCGAGCAGCCGGTGCTCGAACCACGCCGGGTCACCCGGGCCGCCGCTGAGCACCACCACGGCGGGGTCGTCGGTCGTGGCGGGCGCGGCGGCGACCAACGCCCGGTACAGCATCGCCGGCGTCTCGTCGGCGGGCAGCAGGTCCTCCGGCACCGGCAACTCCGGCAGCACCGCCCGGGTCAACCGACGGTTCTGCACCGCGTAGCCGAGCCCGGAGGGCACCCGCAGGTTGTCCTCCAGCACGTACCAGCCGCCGTCCGGGTCGCGGACCAGGTCGGTGCCGGACACCTGGGCGCGGGTGCCCCGCCGGCCCATCAGCGCCCCGGTCGGGCGCAGCCCGGGTGACGACTCCACCACCCACGCCGGCACCACGCCGTCGGCCACCACGGCCCGGTCGGCGTAGACGTCGCGCAGGAACGCGTCGAGGGCGCGGGCGCGTTGCACCAGGCCGGTACGCAGGGTCCGCCAGTCGGCGGCGGGCACCACCCGGGGCACCAGGTCCACCGGGAAGAGCCGGGTGCTCGCCTCACCGGCCACGCTGAACGTCACCCCCCGGGCCCGCTGCTCCTCGTCCCGGTCGTGCTCGCGTTGACGCAGGACGCCGGCACCGAGCTGACGCAGGGCCGCGAGCATCGGGGCGTACACCGGTTGCGGTCCGGCCGGTCCGAATACCTCGTCGCCGGCGTCGGCGTACGTGGGCAGCGCCGGTGGTGTCGACGCACCCGGCAGCGGCCCTCGGACCCGACCCCGGGTCTCGTCGAGCAGCAGGTCGACCACGTCGGCCAACCGGCCACGCCGCTGGTACGCCCGCCGCTGCCGTGCGGCGGAGCTGCCGTGCTCCAGCGCGTACCGGGTCAGCTCGCTGACCTGCTCCCAGTCACCGGTCGCCGCCAACTGCGGGCGCAGGTCGGTCACCAGCCGGCGGACCGCCTGGGCGGCCGGCACCGGCCGGGCCGAGCGGGGCAGGTCGAGCAGGTCGCCTTCCAGCCCGGAGCGGGCCGCCCGCCACACGGCGGCGCGCAGCACCGGTGGTCGCACGGCCGTGCGCTCCACCCCGGCGCGCAGGGCGGCGACCTCCCGCCGGACGAGCGCCCGGAACAGGCCGGCGAGCAGGACGATGGTCTCCACGTCCGGGTTGGCGTCGGTGATTCGCAGTTCCACTGTGGGCACGTGCGCCGACGGCCGGACGTCGAAATAGATCATGGCGGGGTCGGTGATGGTCTCGGAGGCGATCAGTTCGGCGACCAGCGCCTCGTGGTCGGCGGCGCTGGTCACCTCGCCCGGGTCACCGGCGGTGGGCCAGCGTTGCCAGACCAACGACCGGACGCTGGCGTAGCCGCTGTCCTGACCCATCCAGTACGGCGAGCTGGTGGAGAGGGCGAGCAGCACCGGCAGCCACGGCTGGACCCGGCGGGTGACCGCCACCGCCAGGTCCCGGTCGGCGACGCCGACGTGCACCTGCGCGCCGCAGATCAGCTGCTCCCGGGCGAGCATCTGGTACTCGTCGAGCATCCGCCGGTAGCGGGAGGTGGGTGTGACGCTGGGGTCACCGTCGGCCCGCAACGGCACCGTACCGGCCGCCACGATGCCCAGCCCGACCCGGTCGGCGACCTGGACCGCGCTGTGCCGCAGCCCGGTCAGCTCGGCGCGGATCTCGTCGAGGGTGCGACAGACCGCGGTGTTGGTCTCCACCACGCTGCGGTGGAGCTCGGCGGTGAACGAGGCCGCCGGCAACCGGTCGAGCAGCTCGCCGGCGCGGGGCACCAACTCCCTGGTGTGCAGGTCGACGACGTGGAACTCCTCCTCCACCCCGATCGTGGCCAGGTCAGCCGGGTCGCCGTCGTCGAGCGACAGGGCCCGGTTGGTGCGCGGCGTGGGCGCTGTCCGGCCATTGCCGGACCGGCCCACCGGCCCGTCGTACGTCGGCGCGTTCGTGGTGTTGTCGGCCATGGTCACCCCGGTTCGCGTGTCGGTGGTGTCGACTGTCCGACGAGCGTTCCCAGGGTTGGTACCGGGGGCGTTTCCGGCGCGTTAAGGTGACCCGCCGTTCTGTCCATCCGCCGGCACGGCGATCGATCCGCGCGCTGCTGCCTGATCGACACGGGCATGGCGATGTCGGGGTATCCCGTCGATCCGGATACCCCGACATCAGTGAACTCGTGTCGATCATGGCCTGGGAGCGGCCGGGGTCACCTCATGTTCGCCACCACGAACGGCGCGTGGCCGTGCAGGTAGTTGGTCCACCCGCCGGTCACCGGCGCGCCCGGGCTGAGCAGGTTGGTGGTGTCGGTGCCGACGTCGAGCTTCCAGGCCGTCCAGGAGATGCCGTTCGCCTTCATCCAGTCGATCCAGGACTGCGCCTCGGGCAGGCAGGCCCGGCCGTCGAGGCCGCCGTCGGCGTTGCTGGCGCCCCACTCCGTGACGAACAGCGCCAGACCCGCGTGGATCGCGGCGTCCCCCTTGGCCCGCAGCGACGACCCGTGCGTGCAGGAGTAGAAGTGCAGCGTGTACATCAGGTTGGTGCCGGCGACCGGGCTGGCCGCCGCGACGTCGACGTCCTGTGACCAGGTCGGGGTGCCGAGCACGATGATGTTGTCCGGGTCGGCGGCGCGGATCGCGGACACCACCGCCTGGTGGTACGGCTTGATGACGGTGGTCCAGCTGACCTGGAGCGGCTCGTTGTAGGGCTCCCAGATGACGTTGGGCAGGTTGCCGTACCGGCGGGCCAGGTCGCCGAAGAACGCCACCGCCTGGGACTGGTTGTTCTGCGCCTCGTGCGCGTGCCAGTCGACGATCACGTACACCCCGGCGGTGACCGCGTTGTTGATGATGGTCTCCACCTGTGCGCGCGCCTTGGCTGGGTCGCTGAGGTACGCCCCCGCCGGCTCCACCCCCATCGCCGCGCGGATCACCTGGAGGTTCCAGTTGTCGCGCATCCAGCGCAGCGCGGAGAGGTTCTCGGCGTACGGGGCGGTCTCCCAGTTGAGCCACATGCTGCTGATGCCGCGCAACTGCACCCGGGCGCCGGACTTGTCGCACATCGTGGTGCCGCAGACCCGCAGCTGCCCGTGCCGCTCGACGGGCGTGCCGGTGGTGGGCGGCGGGGTGGTCGGGGGTGGCGTGGTCGGTGGCGTGGTCGGGGGTGGGCCGCCGGCGCAGCCGGCGCCGTTCACCGTGCAGTTGACCGGGGTGCCGGTGCCGTTGACGAGGAAGCCGAACGAGGTCGAGGCACCAGCGGCGAGGTTGCCATTCCAGGACACGTTGGCGAAGGTGTAGTGACTGCCCGAGGTGGTCTGCTGCGCGTTCCACGACTGGGTGATGGTCGAGGAGGACGGCAGGTCGAACTCGACCCGCCAACTGCTGATCGGCGCGGAGGTGTCGTTGGTGACGGTGACCTGCCCCTGGTAGCCGTTGCCCCAGTTGTTCGTCACCGAGAACACGGCGGTCGCCGCGCTGGCCGGTGTGGCGGCGACCGCCGCCGCCCCACCGGCGAGCAGGCCGGCGACAGCCAGGGTCGTGACAAGTCTCAGTGTGCGCATGCGGAACCCGCTTCGGATCGACGATGGTGGCCTGAGGCGGGGCGGCGCCTCCGCGAACAATATCGATCAACGCCGATGCAGGCAAGCGGAGCCGCTGCTCAGAGGGTCCTGGCGAGCTCGACGAGCTGGTCCAGCGCCGCACCCCAGCCCTCGTGGAAGCCCATCTCCTCGTGCGACTTCTTCGCCGACGCGTCGGCGTGGATCGCGGTGGCGGTGTACTTCGTGCCGGCGCCGTCCGGCTCGATCTGGATCACCGCGGTGAACGGGAAGCCGTCGGCGGTGACGATCGGGCGGAACCCGGCGCCCATGGCGGAGGTGAAGACCAGCGTCGAGCCCTCGTCGGCCACCAGGATGCAGCCGCTGCTGGGAAACTCCTGGCCCTCGGGCGAGCGCATGGTGGTGTCGAACCGGCCACCGGGCCGCAGGTCGATCTCGCAGGCGACGGTCGACCAGGGTTTCGGGCTGAACCACCGCATCACCAGCTCGGGCGTGGTCCAGGCGCGCCAGACCAGTTCGGGGGCCACGTCGACGCGGCGCTCCAGGACGAGATCGAGGTCGGGGTTCACCGGGTAGGCGGTCATCGCTGCTGCTCCTTCAGGTCGTAGAGAACCGAGTCGAGTTGGTCGAGGCGTCGGGTCCACCGGGCGCGTTGCGCGGCGAGCCAGGTGTCGATGCGCTCGAGCGACTGAGGCGCGAGCCGGTAGGTGCGCACCCGGCCCTGCTTCTGCGACGTCACCAGGCCACAGCGCTCAAGGACGTGCAGGTGCTGGGTGAACGACGGCAGCGCCATGTCGAACGGGCGGGCCAGCTCGCTGGTCGTGGCCGGACCCTGGGACAGGCGCTCCACGACCTGGCGGCGGGTGGGATCGGACAGCGCGTGGAGCACGCTGTCGAGCGCGTCGCCCCCCACATGCTTAGCCATACGCCTAACTATTCCATCGGGCTGACACTGAGGTCAAGCACTAAGTGTCAGCCCGATGGTCAGCGGCGTAGCGCGTTGAGCACCAGGTCGGCGTACCGGCGCCACACCGCCGGGTCGCGCTCGTCGAGCACGATGAGCTGCCGAACCGCCCCGCAGAGAAGTACCCGGATGTCCAACTCCCCGGCGTCCTGGCGGATCTTGCCGGACGGCCGGGCCGCCGCCACCAGCTGCCCGATCAGGCTCAGGATGCGCGCGGCGGGCACCAGCCGGCCCTCGAAGAACGCGTCGGCGAGGACCCGGTCGCGCGCCAGGCGTCCGAACAGGTCGGGCACGAACGAACACCACTCCTGGTACGCGTCAGCGCCGTCAAGCGCCGCGCGGATGCGCTGCTCCAGCTCCTCAAACTGCCGCTGGACCACAGCGACGATCAGGTCCTCCTTGCTGGGGTAGCTGCGGTACACCGTCGCGCGACCCACCCCGGCCCGCTCCGCCACCTGCGGCACCGTCACCTGCAGACCCTGCTCGGTGAAGAGCTCCCGGGCGGCGGCGATGACCCGCTCCTGGTTGCGACGGGCGTCCAGCCGCCGACGGGGTGCGTCCGGGTCGCTCGGCGTCGGTGGGGTCATGGCGTCAGTCTGCCCGTTCGGTCCCGCCGGTCAGCAACGGCTCGTCGCCGTACACGGTGGTGAGTTCGACGTTGAGCACCGTGGCCACCCGTCCGAACGACCAGTAGTAGCCGATCACCTGGAGCACCTCGACGACCTCGCGCTCGCTGAGATTGGCCCGGACCTCGTCGAAGAGGTCGTCGGGAACGCGCGGTGAGCGCACCACCTCGGCGGCGAACCGGATGAGCGTCCGGTCGTCCGCGGCAAGGCCCGGGTTGTCGAGGTCCCGGCTGCTGATGATGTCGCGGGTGCGCTGGTCGACGCCGGCGGCCTCGGACATCGGGCGGTGCTGGGCCGCCACGAACTCGCACCCGGCGTACTCGGCGACCGTCAGGATGACCAGCTCCCGCGAGCGGGCGGGCAGCTCCAGCGAGGTGAACTGCGCCTTCGCGAGCTGGATGAAGAGGGCCACCGTGCCGACCGAGTGGGTCAGCATCTTGACCATCGGGTCGGGCGGCAGGGCGGACAGGACGTCGCGGACGTCGGCCGGAATGGCGTTCGGGTCGGGGTCGGCAAGGCGGGGCATGGCTCTCTCTCCGGTGCTGATTGTCGAGGTGGGTCAGGCGGGCAGGTCGAAGCCGGTCTCGCTGAGGTGGCGGAACCGGCCGTCCTCGGCGTACGACCCGAAGATCGCGATCTCCCGCCTGGCGGTCGACCCGTCGACCATGGTGATCTCGAAGACGTGTCGTTCGGCGTAGCGGAGACCGTCGCGCAGCTCGTCGAGAACCCGTACGGTGCCGCCGGCGATCTGGGCGCGTACCCGGGTCACCATCTCGACGAATCCGGCCCGGTCGACGGTCTCGCCGTCGCTGCGGTGGGTGTAGTCCGGGGCGTAGAACTCGTCGAGCGCCTCGGTCAGGTCGCGGGTGGGTTCGAAGACCACCGCGCGCAGGGCGTCGCTGATCCGTACCGGGGTCATGGGGGCTCCTCGTGGTGACGGTGGGCATATCCGGACTCGCAGGTCCGCTTCGTGGCCACCGTGCCGGACTCGCGAGTCCGCTTCTGGTGAGAGTCGTCACCGCGCAGTTTCGGATAAGCGTCCGGCGGCGCGGACCCCTACCGTGACGTGCATGTTCACCGCGATCACGCACTCACAGATCTACGTCCTCGACCAGGACGAGGCCCTCGACTTCTACGTCGGCAAGCTCGGCCTGGAGGTCAACGCCGACGTCGACATGGGCTTCATGCGCTGGCTGACCGTCAACGTCCCCGGCGAGCCGGGTCGCCAGATCCTGTTGGAGAGGCCCGGCCCACCGGCGCTGTCCGAGGAGACCGCCCAGCAGGTCCGCGCCCTGGTCACCAAGGGTGCGATGGGCGGCTCGCTGATCTTCTCCACCGACGACTGCCGCAAGACGTACGAGACGCTGCTGGGCCGGGGCGTCGAGTTCACCGAGGAACCCACCGAACGCTTCTACGGGATCGACTGCGCCCTGCGCGATCCGTTCGGCAACAGCATCCGCTTCACCCAGTTGACGTCCTGAGCGGCGAGAAGTCCCGAGGGGCGACGCGGGCACCCGACCATCGGGGCGGTCGACCCGGCCGCCCGACGCGCGAGGTGCCCGCCGGCCGCGTCGGTCGTAGCCTGGGGCCATGCGAACCACCACGCTGGGCAGCACCGGCCCCGAGGTCGGCGTCATCGGCCTCGGCTGCATGGGCATGAGCCACGGCTACGACATCACGGGCCCTCGCGACGACGACACGTCGATCTCCGTCATCCGACAGGCACTGGACCTGGGCGCGACACTGATCGACACGTCGGACGTGTACGGGCCGTACACCAATGAGGAGCTGGTCGGGCGGGCGCTCACCGGCGGCGAGCGGGAGCGGGCCGTGCTGGCCACGAAGGTCGGCCTGGTGGCCACCTCCCCCACCGGCGGCCCCGGCAACTCGCCGAGGATCGGCAACAACGGCCGCCCGGAGCACATCCGCGCGGCGATCGACGAGAGCCTGCGCCGACTCGGCACCGACCACGTCGACCTCTACCAGCTGCACCGGGTCGACCCGCAGGTGCCCATCGAGGAGTCCTGGGGCGCGATGGCGGAGGTCGTGGCGGCCGGCAAGGCCCGGCAGATCGGGCTCTCCGAGGTGACGGTCGCCCAGATCGTGCGCGCCCAGGCGGTGCACCCGGTCGCGTCGGTGCAGTCCGAGCTGTCACTGTGGACCCGCGACCCGTTGACCGAGGTGCTGCCGTACTGCGCCCAGCAGGGCATCGCCTTCCTGCCGTTCTCCCCGCTCGGCCGCGGTTTCCTCGCCGGCCGGTTCAGCTCGTTCGACGACCTTCCCGCCGACGACTTCCGGCGCGGCCTGCCGCGCTTCCAACAGGACGCGCTGCGCGCCAACCTCGCCATCGTCGCCCGGGTCCGGGAGATCGCCGACCGGGCGGGCGTCAGCCCCGCGCAGGTCGCCCTCGCCTGGGTGGTGGCCCAGGGTGATCAGGTCATCCCGATCCCCGGCACCAAGACCCCGAAATACCTGCTGGACAACTGCGCGGCCGCTGACGTGCGGCTCAGCGCCGAGGACCTGGCCGACCTGGACGCCCTGCCCGCGCCCGAGGGTGGCCGCTACTGAGCCCGCGGCGGCCCGGCGGCACGTAGCCGGGCCGCCACCGGCGGGCCGAACCGGACTCCGACACCGGGCGAGTAGAGCACGCTGACCGGCGGCCCGACCGGTGCCGGCAACCCGGCGGCGGCGACCAGCTCGTCATCCAGGTGCAGCAGCTCGCACCGGTGCAGCGGCCAGCTCGGATGCCAGTTCGGCAGGTGCAGCGTGCGTCCGTACGCCCGGGTGTGCAGCCCCCAACGGGCGGTGAGGAAATGGTCGAGCGGGGTCGGCTCGACGATCCGTTCCCCGACCCGCACCACCATCCGGCTCGTCGCGCCCGC
Source organism: Micromonospora sp. C97 (assembly GCF_018070385.1). NCBI lineage: Bacteria > Bacillati > Actinomycetota > Actinomycetes > Micromonosporales > Micromonosporaceae > Micromonospora > Micromonospora sp. C97. The sequence goes on along the minus strand of NZ_JAGPXU010000016.1, from coordinate 17,640 downwards.
CGGCCCCGGCCAGCGCCGCCGGCACCGGTAGGTGCGGCGGTCGCCGTCGCGTGCCAACCGCATCGACGACCAGAGGTACGGCAGGCGCAGCGTCGCCCGGGCCACCAGCACCGGCACCAGGCGGGACGCGTCGAGCGACCGGAACACCACAGCTCGTCGGCCGTCGTCGTCGACGGAGTAGAGCCGGACGTTGGTTTCTGAGAAGGTGCCGAAGTAGGGCACCCCCGGGCCACGGCCGAAGCCCAGCCCGACCATCCGGAAACCGATCAGGCCGACGTAGCTGACCCCGTGGAGTGTGTCCGGCCGGGTCCCGACGGGAAGCAACGGCGCGACGAGCGCCGGGTCGACCGCCCAGTGCAGGAACGTGAGGTCCTCCCAGCGCTGCCGCAGCACCGCCCAGGGGAACGCCTGCCGGGGCGCGTGGTCGACCGGTTCGGGGTGCACCCTCTCATCCTCGCCCAGTCGGCAGGCTGGCGTGGTCTCAGGCGTGCGGGCCGACACTGACGGTGCCGACGGTCAGCGACGCCCGGCCCTCCAGGATCTCGCCGACCCGGTCGACCTCCTGCGCCAGCGCCCGTTGCCGGGCCGCGTCGAGCGGGCGCAGCGGCTCGACGGTGACGCGGATCGACCGGCCGGAGCGGCGCTGGTGCCACACGCCGGCGACCACCCCGTCCACCAGCAGCACCGGGTAGTTGCCGGCCTGTCCACCGGCGAGCGCCCGGGTGGCGGCGGCACCGGGGAAGAGCCGCTCCCGGGGGTGGCAGCCGACCGCGTACGCGTCGAAGTAGGGCAGCAGCCGTAACCCGGACGGCCGGTCGTCGGGGAAGTCGGAGTCGTCGGCGGCCACCCAGGCCGTGGTGCCCTCCACTGTCACCTCGGTCAGATCGAGCGAGTCGAACAGCCATTTCCCCCACGCCGGTGGGACCGCCAGCCACCTGGCGAACTGCGCCGGGGTGGCCGGGCCGTACGCGTACAGGTAGCTGCGCACGAGTGCGGCCAGGGCGGCGCGACCGGGCATCGGCGCGAAGTCGGGCAGCCACCGGGTCGGGCTGGTGTACGTGGTGACCCGACCGCGGTTCGGGCCGAAGCAGATCACCCCGCTGCGGGTGGCGTCGGTCATCGCGGCGACCCACCGTGGCCACCTGTCCTGAAAGGCCTCCATGACCAGGTCGCCCGCCCACGGGCCGGTACGGGCGACGATCTCCTCGGTCAGCTCGGCGGTGGTCAGGTCGGCCTCGGCGACCGCGTCGGCGATGGCCGCGAGGACCTGCTCGGTCTGCTGGGGCGTCAGCAGGACCACGCTGCGTTCCCACGACGGGGCCGGCAACGCGGTCAGCGCGCCGACCCACATCGGCAGGTCCGCGGCGGCGAGCAGATGCACGGTGCCGCGTGGGCCCCGGGTCTTGACCAGCGTGCGATCCGTCCACAGTGCCCGGCGCACCAGGGCGCGGGGCGCGCCCGGCACCCGCAGCCCGACGGACAGCTCGGCGGCCGACGCGACCTGGGCGTGCGCGCCGCACATCGTCGACACCACGTCGGCGACGCGTACCGCGTCCGATGCCGCGCCCGCCGCCGGTGTGTGCAGCCCGTGCCGCCGAAGACGTCGGGCGGAGACCTGGTCCCAGCTCAGCTCGGTCATCGCAACTCTCGGAAGAACGTGCGGATGTCCGCGGCGTGCGCCAGCGGCTCGTCCATCGCCACGAAGTGGCTGCCCGGGTTGCCCTGCGGCCAGTGCACGATGGTGTTGTCCCGTTCTGCGAGGCGGCGCATCAACGCGGACCCACCGCCGTACACACCGGACGGCACCCGCCGTTGGCCCGTCGGCCAGGCGAAACCGCCATCTTCGGTAACGGTCAGCCGCTCGTACATGGGCCACGACGACGTTCCGGACGTGCCGGTGAACCAGTAGAGGCTGACGTTGGTGAGCAGGTGATCCCGGTCGATGGCCTGCTCCGGCGTGGGCACCGTCATGGTGAACTCCTTGAACTTCTGCATCATCCAGGCCAGCAGCCCGACCGGCGAGTCGTTCCAGGCGTACGAGAAGGTCTGCGGCGCCGCCCGCAGCAGCGCGTGATGGTCCACGCCACCGCTCATCCACCGCTGCATCTGCTCCCACTCGGCGCGTTCTGCCACGCTCATGTCCGGCACGTCGGCGGCGGTCGGGAAGCCGAACCCGCCGTCGATGTGCACACCGACCACCCGCTGCGGCGCCACCGCCGCCACCCGCGGCGCGACGTACGCGCCAAGGTCGCCGCCCTGGGTGCCGTAGCGGTGGTAGCCGAGCCGGGCCATCAGTTCGGCCCACATCCGGGCGAGCCGGTCGATCGTGAAACCGGCCGGCGGCGCCTGCGAGAAACCGTAGCCGGGCACCGACGGGACCACCACGTGAAACGCGTCGGTGGGATCACCGCCGTGGGCGCGCGGGTCGGTCAGTGGACCGATCAGCTCGGTGAACTCGACGACGGAGTTCGGCCAGCCGTGCGTGAGCAGCAACGGCAGCGCGTCCGGCTCCGGCGAGCGGACGTGCAGCAGGTGTACGTCCAAGCCGTCGATCTCGGTGAGGAGTTGGGGAAAGTCGTTCAGACGCGCCTCGTGCGCCCGCCAGTCGTAGCCATTCGCCCAGTACCCGGTCAGCTCACGGAGGTAGTCCACCGGCACCCCGCGGCTCCAGCCGGTGCCGGGCAACGAGCGGGGCCACCGGGTGCGGGAGAGCCGGTCACGCAGGTCGTCGAGGTCCGGCTGGCTGATGTCGATGCGAAAGGGTGTCATGCCGAAAACGCTACGGCCCATATAGGACAGCTTCTGGCACACATCGCTGGCATTCTGGGAGCCATGTCCGACACCCCCGCCCGACTGCTGAGCCTGCTGTCGCTGTTACAGACGTCCCGCGAATGGCCCGGCAGCGAGTTGGCCACCCGGCTCGGGGTCAGCCTGCGCACCATCCGCCGCGACGTGGAGCGGCTGCGCGATCTCGGCTACCCGGTGCGGGCGACGATGGGCGCGATCGGCGGATACCGGCTCGTCGCCGGTAAGGCGATGCCCCCGCTGCTGCTCGATGACGACGAGGCGGTGGCGATCGCTGTCGGTCTGCGCACCGCCGCCGGTCACGCGGTGGCCGGCATCGAGGAGGCCTCGGTGCGGGCGCTGACGAAGCTCGAACAGGTGCTGCCATCCAGGCTGCGGCACCGGGTCAGCGCGCTGGGGGCGGCCACCGAACCGATGCTCACCTGGGACCAACCGACTGTCGACCCGGAGCACCTGAGCGCGCTGGCCGCCGCCGTCAACAACCGGGAGCGGCTACGGTTCACCTACCGCCGTCGCGACGGCGTGGACGCCGAACGGCTCGTCGAGCCGTACAAGCTGGTGTCGGCCGGGCGACGCTGGTATCTGGTGGGCTACGACAACGACCGCGACGACTGGCGGATCTTCCGGGTCGATCGGATCACCGACCTGCGGCCCACCCGGAACCGGGTCGCCGCCCGGCAACTGCCGGCGTCCGACGCCGCCACGTTCATGACGGAGAAGCTGCTTGAGCTGACCCCCGTCTACCGAGCGGTGGTGACGCTGCACGCGCCGATCGAGCGGATGGCGGGCCCGCTCAGCGGTGCCGGCGTCGAGCTGGACCCGATCGACGCGACCTCGTGCCGGCTGCGCAGCAACGCCGACACGCTGGAGTGGCTGGCGTGGCGCCTGCTCACCCTCGGTTGCGAGCTGGAGGTGCACGAGCCGCCGGAGTTGATCGCACACCTGCGGCAGATCGGCACCCGTGCCACCCGCGCCGCCAGCCCTCCCGCAGCGTAGGACGGCCGGCCGCTCGGGGCATCGACACGCCAGCCCGCCGTACGCTTGACGGAGCACAAGCCAGCAAAACCGGCTTTTGGGGAGGAGCTGGACGTGACGCAGAGCGACGCGGAGCTGGTCGTGCTCGCGCAGGCGGGAGACGCGGCCGCGCTCGGTGTGCTGCTGGCCCGGCACGAGGCCGGGATGCGTGCCGTCGCGCTGAGCGTCCTCGGTTACGGGCCGGACGCCGAAGACGCGGTGCAGGACACCATGGTCGTCGCCCTGCGTCGCATCGGCGAGGTTCGCGACCCGAACGCCGTCGGGTCCTGGTTGCGGGCCATCGTCCGCAACACCAGCCGGACGACGTTACGCAAGCCCCGAGCCGTCCCGGTCGCCGAACCGGAGTGGTTCACCGGCCCGGCCGACAGCCCCACCCCCGAGGAGGCACTGGACCGGGCCGTGATGCGCGACTGGGTGTGGCATTCCCTCGAGCAACTGTCCGAGCCTGACCGCCTGGTCACCCTGCTGCGCTACTTCAGCGACGCGTCCTCGTACGAGCAGATCGCCGCCGTGTGTGGGGTGCCGGTCGGCACCGTCCGCAGCCGCCTCAACCACGCCCGCCGTGCGCTCGCCGGCGGTCTGCGCGCGGCCGCGACCACGGCGCACGCCGACGTCGCCGCCGCCAACGACGCCCGGTGGCGCGAGGGCCGCGACGTGATCGCCACCGCGATGGGCGGCGGCTTCGAGCGGGTGGTCCGCGAGAGTTGGTGGCCGAACGCCGAAATGATCGTGCCGGGCGGCCCGCGCGGCGGTCGTGACCTGGCGATCAGCGGCATGAACCGCGACCTGACCGCCGGGGTACGTCAGCGGCTGCGCAACGTGGCCGCCAGCGGCGACGTGCTGATCTGGGAGACCGACCTGATCAGCCCGCCCGACGACCCGGAGCACTGCCCACCCGCGGCGCTGTGGTTGCAGGTGCTGCGCGAGGGGCGGGTACGCCAACTGACCCTCTTCCACCCCGTCCCCGCGCTGGTCTGAAAAACCCTCCCGGCCGAGCGAACTTTTCCCCCGACCCGAGCATCTGGTCCGCGTCATGCACCAGTCGCCGTGTCGGCGGACGCCGCACGGTTCTCGGATCGGGAGATAGTTCATGGGTTCCACCAGCCACGACGTCAGCGCCCTCGCACCCGGTGCCCACACGTTCACCGTCGACGGCGTTCGGCAGGTCTACCACGTCGCCGGCACCGGCCCGGTCTGCGTGGCGCACTCCGGCGGCCCCGGCATCGAGTGGGCGTACCTGCGGACGCCCAGCCTTGAGACGCACTTCACCATGGTCTACGTCGAGCCGGTGGGCACCGGCGCGTCCGGGCAGCTGGAGAACCCCGCCGATTACCGCCTGGACACCTATGTCCGGTTCCTGCACGCCGTCGTCGAGCACCTCGGCGAACCCCGGGTGTACCTGCTCGGACACTCACACGGCGGTTTCGTCGCCCAGCGGTACGCGCTCACCCACCCGGACCGGATCGCCGGCCTCGCCCTGTACGACACGTCACCCGTCACCGGCGCCGAGTTCTGGGCCGAGGCCATGGCAGGCCTCGCCGCCTACCCGCAGCGGCACCCGGACCGGCCGGAGGCGGCGGCGGTCCCGGCCGCCTTCGCGCAGATCGGCGGCGCGACGGACGACGAGTCGTTGGGCGCCGCGCTGCGCGCCGCCCTGCCGGTGTACTTCGCGGACTTCTGGGGTCGACAGGACGAGTTCGCCCCGTTTCAGGCGGCCGTCCGGATCTGGTCGACGCCGGCCGGCGCGCAGGACCCCACGCCCTTCGACGTGCGGGACAACCTGGGTGAGATCACCGTGCCCGTCGTGGTGATCGTCGGGGCGTACGACTTCATCTGCGGCCCGCGCTGGGCCGAGCAGCTGCACACCGGGCTTCCGGACTCGCGGCTGGTGACCCTGCCGCGAAGCGGACACTTCGCGCACATCGAGCAGCCGGCCGAGTTCACCGACGCCGTGGCGGAGCTGCTGAAGCGCTGACCCGCCCGGGTACGGCGCGACCCGAGGTCCGTTCGTCACAGCGGGCAGGCCTCGGGGTGCGGGCGCGTTGCACGGTCATAGGCTGAGCACTTTGCCGCACCGTGACACAGAGGAGACCGCCGTGAGCCAGACCGAACGGATGGATTCCGTCGACGAGTGGAACGTGGCCGAGGACGACGGGGTGCTGGACGCCTCCGACACCCTCGACGACGACCTGGTCGGCGACCCCCTCGACACCGGCATCGTCGCCGAGGACCACTGGACGGCGGCCAACCGGTTCGGCACCACGCCCGCCGAGGAGCGGGCGGGCGAGTCGCTGGAGCAGCACCTCGCCCAGGAGGTGCCGGATGTCGACCCGTACGCCGAGGGTGGCGACGACGAGGACGAGCTGACCCGCCGGGGGTACGAGGCGGAGGCGCGCGCCGGCCGCCTCGTCGCGTACGACGACGGCGTCCGCGAGGACGACGAGGCCGAGGCGGTGGCGTGGGACGCCGGCATCGACGCGGGTGCCGCCAGCGCCGAGGAAGCGGCGATCCACGTGGTCGAGGACCCGGACGGGCCCGGCGACGGTCCGTTGCGCTGACGACGTACCCGCCGCGCCCGGCACCTCAGCGGGTGCCGGGCGCGGCGGGGTCGGTCAGTGGATGACGACGGGCGTCTTGATCTGCTCGCCCTGCGGGTCGTCGAGCTGCGCCGGCTGCCGTCGGCGCGGCAGCAGGGCGGCCGGGATGAAGGTGAGCACGACCAGCGCGAACGCGACCCAGAACGTGGTGGCGAACGACTTGGCGGCGAAGTCGAGCCCGCGCTCGATGAGCGACGGGTCGACCGGCATCTGCTGAAGCAGCTCCGGCCGCTGCTGGGAGGCGATGGCCAGCCCCGCCTCGGTGACCGGCTTGCCGCTCTCGTCCACCAGGCCGGGAATCGGCCGGGAGCCGTTCAGCTCGTTGGTGAGGATCACCGACATCACGGCGGCACCGACCGACCCGCCGATCTGCTGGAGGATGTTGACGAGCGTCGAGCCGCGCGCCACCTCCTGCGCCTGCAACGTCCGCAGCGCCGACGTCATGATCGGCATCATCGTGCCGCCCATGCCCAGACCCATCACGAACAGCGACGCGCCGAGCAGCCAGTACGAGGTCTGCGGGTCGACCTGGGTGAAGCCGAAGAACCCGATCACGATGAGCCCCAACGCGAACGGGACCGTACGCCCGATCGGCACCCGGTCGGCGAGCGTGCCGGCGATCGGCATGGTGATCATCGCGCCGATGCCCTGCGGGGCCATCAGCAGGCCGGCGGCCAGCGTCGACTCACCGCGCACCTGCAGGAAGTAGCTCGGGAACAGCAGCCCGGCGCCCATGAACGCGATGATGAACACGAACATCGTCACCGACGCGATGGTCAGGCTGCGGTTACGGAACAGCCGCAGGTCGAGCAGCGGGTGCCGGGGCCTGAACGAGTAGAGCACGAACGCCACCACCAGCGCCCCGCCGACCAGCATCGGGGCCCACACCTTGGCCTCGGCGAAGGTGCCCACCTCCGGCAGGGACGAGACGCCGTAGAGGAAGAGGGCCAGACCCGGGGAGAGCATGAGCATGCCGACGAAGTCGAACGACTCGGACGGCTCGGGCGCGTCCTTCGGCAGCGCGAACTGCGCGTAGATCAGGGCGATCAGGCCGATCGGCAGGTTGATCAGGAAGATCCAGTGCCAGCTCGCGGTGTCGATCAGCCAGCCACCCAGGATCGGGCCGCCGATCGGGCCCAGCAGCATCGGGATGCCGAGGACGGCCATCAACCGGCCGATCCGGTGCGGCCCGGCCGCCCGGGTCATGATGGTCATGCCCAGCGGCATGAGCATGCCGCCGCCGAGGCCCTGCAGGACCCGGTAGCCGATCAGCTCGCCGATCGTGTCGGCCATGGCGCAGAGCCCCGACCCGATCGTGAACAGAGCCAACGCCACCATGTAGAGCCGTTTGGTGCCGAACCGGTCCGCCGCCCACCCGCTGAGCGGGATCACGGTGGCGAGCGCGAGCGTGTAGGCGGTCATGGTCCAGGCGACGCGGGCGTAGGACGCGTCGAACTCGCTCTGGAATGTGGGCAGCGCCACACTGACCACCGTCACGTCGAGGATCGACATGATCGCGCCAAGGACGACGACGCCCGCCACCTTGAGCACCGCACCGTCGAGTTTGTCCGATGTCGCGATGGATTGCTGTGTCACTAACTCTCCTGAAGTCGATTGAGCCGGCCGATGGTGGGCGGTGGCGGCAATGCCGCGCCTACCGGGCGCGGGGCGCGAGGTGCCCGGGGCAGCGACGCGCGGAGGCAGACTAACCGCCAGTTGTGACGATTCGCCGCCGGTTTTCGTGACCGCCCGGCTGCTTATCCGAACGGCTGTGCGACTGTGGCCGGACGTCGGGGTGGCGATCGGCCGGCAGAACCGCGATCCAGTGGTCACCGGGGTGGTCTCCTGATCGGCCTGGACAGCCGCCCTGGTGATCTGCCGGTCTGTCGAACGCGTCACGGCGGGAAAGCCGCGCGTCAGGCCCGCCGTCCCTGCGCGGCAGGACCTCATCCCCGGTAGCTGAACGGGCGACCGCGGCGTCTGCCTGCGCCAACTCCTCGAACATGACCCGAATCTAGAACACCTGTACGACACTTTCAGTCACCGTGATCGATTCGCAGCAGGTCGGCGCCACGGCGGCGGGCGCCTGATTTATCGCGCGGCCCGCAACGCCGCCGCGACCTGGACCACGTCCAGGTCGACGACGACGTCCTCACCATCCCGCATGCCGCGCTCACCGATCGCCAGACCGATCAAGGCCAGTTCGGCGGCATCGTCACGCAGTTCGTACTCTTCGCGACTCTCCTCGCCGATGCCGCCCAACTCGTCGCGATTCCAGGCGGCGACGGCTGACTCGGCCAGAGACCGAGGCGACCGCACGCTGATCCGGCCGACCTGGGAACCGAGACGAGCACCGATCGCCAGCAGCACGGTCCGGTCCCGCTGATATCGCAGGTACTGTTCGCGATCCTCCACGAGCCGTGGCTACTCGCGCCCCGTGCAGCCACCGGTCCCAAGCAGGTGAACGTTAGTGGTCCGGGCACTAGTTGCTGCGCTTGCTGGCGTCGAGGGCAGCCTGCTCCACTCGCTGACGGTGTTCCCGCCACCATGACTCGTCGCCCGGGGGCAGGTTGTCGTTTTCCGACAGCAGCCCGACCGCGCCGTCGATGAGTTCGCGCACGATGTCGGCGTGGCCTGCGTGCCGTTGTGTTTCCGCGACGACGTGGACCAGGACGTGGTGCAGCGTGACAGCAGCATCGCCCCACCACGGCACCCGGCCGACCTCATCCAGGGTGAGGGCTTCGATGGTGGTGTCGGCGTGGGCGATCGCGCGACGGTACAGTGCGATGATTTCCTCGCGGGTCTCATCCGCGCTCGCCCACATGTCGGCGTTGGGCTCCGCCCCGTCGCCGACGTACGGCAGTTCCTCCTCGAACGGCCGGCCGAACACGACGCCGAAGTAGAGGACCTCCATGGCCGCCACGTGCTTCACCAGACCCAGCAGGTTGGTCGCGGTCCGGGTCAACGGACGCCGAACATCGTATTCGCTGAGCCCGTCGAGCTTCCACAGCAGCGTGTCACGGCCGCCCTTCAGGTAACTGTGCAGGTCTGCCTTCATCGCGGCACTATGGCATCCGATCTGGTGTCGGCGCCGCCCCGGACAATCAAAGAAGTTCGTGATCGGTGGAACCTAGACGGTGACCACCGGCACGGCGGCGGTCAGCGCCCAGTCGTGCCCGATGTCGGCGGCGGCGCGCAGCAACCTCGGCAGGTGCTCCTCGCGCAGGGTCTCCACCGAGGTCTCGGCGGCGTGCACCGTCACGTTGATGGCGGCGACGACCCGCCCGTCGCCGTCGCGGACGCCGGTGGCGACGGATCGGATCCCCGGGGCCAGGTCCTGGTCGGCGAGCGCCCAGCCCTTCGCCCGGACCTCGCGCAGCACGGCGTCGAGGTCGCCGGGCGAGGGCTGCCAGCGCGGGGTGATGCCGGAGCGGCTGGGCTCGGCGAGGACGGCGGCCAGTGTGTCCGGCGGTAGCGCGGCGAGCAGCACCTTGCCCATCGACGTCGCGGGCGCCGGAAAGCGGGTGCCGATGGTGACGCCCAGCGTCACGATCTTGGGGACGGCCACCCGGGCGACGTAGACGATGTCACTGCCGTCGAGCTGGGCCATCGAGGTCGACTCGTTGGTCTGCGCGACCAGCTTCTCCATGTGCGGGCGGGCCACGTCCCACATGTTCAGCGCGTTGACGTACGCCATCCCCAGTTCGAGGACACGCGGGGTGAGGGTGTGGCCGCGGCCCGCCGCGCGGACGTAGCCCAGCGATTCGAGCGTGATGAGGATGCGCCGGACGGTGGGGCGGGCCAGGCCGGTGGCGGCGGCGATCTCGCTGAGGGTCATCGAGGGGCTGGCGGGACGGAAGGAGCGCAGGACGTCGAGGCCCCGAGCGAGAGCCTCGATGAAGTCGGGCCCGGCGCCCCTTCCGTTGTCACCCATGTCCTAATGCTTCCATTGCGCCGACCCGGCGTCCCACTCGGTGTACTGGTACGGGTTCTCCAGGATCGCGGTCTCGGGGATGTCCGGGTTCATGCCCCGCTGCCACGCCTGCTCCCCCATCGTCTCGCGCAGGTGGTCGATGGTCGCCGCGACCCGCGCCCGCGCGGCGGCGAGGTCGACGCCGACGAGGCGGCCGTCGCGCTTCACGACGCGCCCACCGACGAGCACTGTGTGCACGTCGGCACGCTGGGCCTGGAAGACGACGTGACCGTGCGGGTTCAGGATCGGGAACATCACCGGCGAGGCGTCGTTCTTGATCAGGACGACGTCGGCCTGCCGGCCGGCGGTGAGCGCGCCGATGGTGGCATCCATGCCGAGGGCGCGGGCGCCGCCCCGGGTGGCCCACTCGACGACCTGCTCGGCGCGCAGGTGGCAGTGGGTGACGGTCTCCTGCTTGGCGTGCGCCTCCAGGTGCTCCCGGGAGCGGTCCGCGCCGAGCGTGCTGCGCATCGCGGAGAAGAGGTCGCCGCTCCACCACACGCTGGTGTCCATCGACAGTGACACCGGGATGTCGTGGTGGCGCAGCTGCCAGGTGGGTGGGTAACCCTGGCCGGCGCTCTGCTCGCTCTCGGTCGAGACGGAGACCGAGCCGCCGGTCGCGGCGATCCGGTTGTACGAGTCGTGGGTGAGCGTCGCCGCGTGCACGTAGACGGTCGACGGGGTCATGAACCCGTTCTCGTGCATCAGTCGGATGCCGTCGTCGTTCGTGGCGCCCCACACGCCGGCGTGGGTGGTCACCGCGGCGCCCAACTCCCGGGCCACCTCGAACGCGGCTCGTTCCGGGAAGGCGGGGTCGCCGGTGACGTCGAAGGCCATCTGGAAGCCGGCCAGCTTGCCCCCGTCGACGCGACGGCGGTGGAAGTCGCGGAACTCCGGGGAGGTGGCCCATTCCCAGGGCCCCTGCTGGATGTTGCCGTAGGCGAGCACGAATCGCCCGTCGACCGCCTCCAGGGCGTCCACTGCGGCGTCGGCGTGCTCGGGCGTCTGCAACCCGTGCGACCAGTCGACAGTGGTGGTGACGCCCGCGTCGATCGCCTCGATCGCCCCGAGCAGGTTGCCGGCGTGGATGTCCTCGGGCCGGAACAGCTTGCCGGACTCGAGGTAGTACCAGACGAAGTACTGGGTCAGGGTCCAGTCGGCGCCGTACCCGCGCATCGCGGTCTGCCACAGGTGCCGGTGGGTGTCGACCATGCCGGGCATGAGGATGCCGCCGGTGGCGTCGATCTCCAGGGCGTCGTCGGGCGCGGTGAGGCCGACGCCGACCTGCGCGATCCGGTCGCCGACGACCAGCACGTCGGCGCCGGGGAGCACCGTGTGCGCGTCGTCCATGGTGAGAACCAGGCCGTTGCGGAAGACCACCGGCCGGTCGGTTGCGCTCATCGCCACCCATTCCTTTCCGGGGTACGAGGGGAATCCGAACTCTTGTCCGCTGTACGGCCAGCCCGGGTGGCGCAAGTGTGGTCCGGGTCACCATTCGTGTCAAGGTCTGGCCCCGCTGGCCAATTCCTCCGTTGACACTCCCCTTCCGGTGTCGGAAGCTGTCACGACGGACAGGTGTCCGTAGAACGGGCGGAAAAATGGTGCAGCATTCGACAGGGCCGTTGGCCGGGCTGCTCGTCGCGGACTTCTCCCGGATCCTCGCCGGGCCGTACGCGACGATGCTCCTGGCCGACCTCGGCGCACAGGTGGTCAAAGTGGAGAGCCCCGGTGGCGACGACACCCGCACCTGGATGCCGCCCACCCGCGACGGTGTCTCGACGTACTACCTCGGCATCAACCGCAACAAGCGGTCGATCGCCCTGGACCTCAAGAATCCCGACGACCTGGCCGCCGCGCAGGAGCTGGCCCGCCGCGCCGACGTGCTCATCGAGAACTTCCGGCCCGGTGGCCTCGCCCGGTTCGGCCTCGACTACGACACGGTCACCGCGACCAACGAGAAGGTCGTGTACGCGAGCATCAGCGGCTTCGGCACCGGCGCCGGCCGGGACTTCCCCGGCTACGACCTGATGGTGCAGGCCATCTCGGGCCTGATGAGCCTCACCGGCGACCCGGACGGCTCGCCGTACCGGGCCGGGATCTCGGTCTTCGACGTGATGGCCGGGTTGCACGCGAGCATCGGCATCCTCGCCGCGCTGCACCACCGTGGCGCGACCGGACGCGGCCAGCACGTCGAGGTCAACCTGCTCAGCTCGGCGCTGTCCGGCCTGGTCAACCACTCCAGCGGCTACGTCGCCGGCGGGACCGTCCCGTTCCGGATGGGCAACGCGCACCCCAGTCTCTTCCCGTACGAGCCGCTGCCCACCGCCGACGGCGAGCTGATCGTCATCGCCGGCAACGACGGGCAGTTCCGCAAGCTCTGCCAGGTGCTCGACCTGCCCGACCTGCCGGACGACCCGCGCTTCGGCCGCAACCAGGACCGCACCGCCAACCGCGAGGAGCTGCGTCCCCTGCTCGTCGAACGGCTCGCCACCCGACCGAAGGACGAGTGGTTCCGTGATTTGCTCGCCGCCGGCGTCCCGTGCGCGCCGATCAACACCATCGACGGCGGGGTGGCGCTCGCCGAGGAACTGGGGCTCGACCCGGTCGTCACCGTCGGGGACGTACCCGGCGTGCGTAACCCCATCACCTTCTCCGACACCCCGGCGCGTTACGAACTGCCGCCGCCCGGGCTCGACGAACACGGCGAGGAGATCCGCGCGTGGCTGAAGAACTGAGCTTCCCGACCGGGATCGGCACCTCCGACCCGACCACCATCTCCCTGCTGGGGCACGACCTGGCCGCCGACCTGATGGGCACCGTGGGCTTCGGCGAGCTGGCGTACTGGCTGGTCGCCGGCCGCCGGCCCACCTCCGGTGAGGTACGGGTCTTCGAGGCGGTGCTGGTGGCCCTCGCCGACCACGGCTTCACCCCGACGGCGATCGCGGCCCGGCTGACCTACCTGTCCGCGCCCGAGTCGTTGCAGGGCGCGCTCGCCGCCGGTCTGCTCGGCGGCGGCTCGCGCTTCCTCGGCGTCACCGAGGACTGTGGACGTTTCCTCGCCGACACGCTCGCCCAGGCCGGTGAGGTGACCGACTACGACGCGGTGGCGCTGGACGCGGTCACCCGGGCCAAGCAGGAACGCCGGCTGGTCCCCGGGCTGGGGCACCCCGTGCACAAGGAGCAGGACCCGCGCACCCCCGTGCTGATCCGGATCGCCACCGAGGAGGGTCTGCACGGCCCGCACCTGCGGCTGTTCGAGGCGATCGGACGCGTCCACCCGCAGGTGCTCGGCCGCACCCTGCCGCTCAACGGCGCCGGGGTCTGCGGCGCGGCCCTGGCCGACCTGGGGCTCCCCGTCGAGATGCTGCGCGGCTTCGCCCTGCTGGCCCGCGCGGCGGGGCTGCTCGGGCACCTCGCCGAGGAGCGACGACGACCGCTCGGCATGGACATCTACCGCACTGTCGACAGCAACGCCGTTTACGAACCCTGACCCCCTCTCCGCACCCCCGAAAGGAGCGGGAATGGCCTCCATCGTCGCGGTCATCGCCTCCACCCACCACCCCTTCTACTACCGGGCCAGCACCGCCACCGGCGAGGATCGACCACCGTTCGCCGACGAGTGGACCCGCAAGATCCTGGCGTTCCGGGAGACGTTGACCCGGGCCCGACCCGACGTGCTGGTGATGGTCGGCTCCGACCACTTCCACCAGCTCTGGCTGGACAACATGCCGCAGTTCCTGGTCGGCAAGGCGCCCCGCTACGACGCCAACTGGTACAACGAGGAGCGCGAGTTCGGGCTGCCCCGGATGCTGCTCACCGGCCAGGAGGACCTGTCCGCGCACATCCTGCGGGCCGGGCTCGACGCCGGGTTCGACCTCGCGTTCAGCAACGAGCTGCGCATCGACCACAGCATCACCTGCCCGATCATCACGCTGCGACCCGAGGCCGACCTGCCGATCGTGCCGATCTACACGAACATCTTCGCGCCGCCGCTGCCGCAGCCGAAGCGCTTCGTCCAGCTCGGCCAGAGCATCCGCGACATCGTCGAGTCGTGGCCGTCGCACCTGCGGGTGGCCGTCATCGGCACCGGTCACCTCTCGCTGGAGCTGGGCGGCCCCCGGCAGTTCGGCCCGCACGGCCCGGACCCGGAGTTCGACAGGCGGGCCGTCGAGTGGATCGCCAACGGCGACCTGGACGAGTGCCTGCGCGAGGTCACCCTGGACAGCCTGCACTCCCCCGGCAACGCCACCCACGGTTTCATGGACTTCATGCTCATGATGGGCGTGGCCGGTGCCGGCGTGAAGGCCGACTACGTCGACACCCTCGACCTGTTCCACACCATGGAGGCGTACTTCACCTGGTACCCGAACGGAGCGCCGACGGCATGAGCAGATACCTGCTGAACAAGTTCCTCTTCACCGTCGACCGGGACCCGGAGCTGGTCGAGCGCTACCGCAGCGAGCCGCGCGAGCTGGTCGCCTGGTGGGAGGCCGAGTGCGCCAACACGGTGCTGAACTGCCACACCGGCGAGGCCAGCACCTGGCTGCGCTTCGACGACGTGGAGCGCGAGGCGTTGGCCACCCACGACCACGTGAAGCTCTTCGAGCTGGGCGCGCACCCGTTCCTCACCCTGACCCTCTTCATCGCCCTCTTCGAGCGGGACAACACCGAGCCGCTGGAATACCAGAAGTCCTACGGCGCGCGGCTGGCCCACTTCTCGATGCCCTACCCGGACATCGCGACGTGATCCGCGCGGCAGTGCTCACCCGCTGCGGTGCCGCGCCGACGCTCGCCGAGCGGCCGACACCCGTGCCAGCCGACGGCGAGGTGGCGGTCACCGTCGAGGCGGTGCCGATCACCCCGCTGGACGTGCTGTGCGCCAGCGGCACCAGCTACTTCGGCCCGCCGACCACCCCGTACGTGCCGGGGGTGCAGGGGGTCGGTCGGCTGGCCGACGGCACTCGCGTGTGGTTCGGCACGTCGGCCGGGATGCGCCCTGGTGTGGACGGCAGCATGGCGGGCACGGTCACGGTGCCCACCGCCGACGTGGTGGCGCTGCCCGACGGCGTACCGCTGAGCCTGCTCGCGGCCCTGGGCCTCTCCGCGGTCGCCGCGCAGGCGGCGCTGACCGACGCCGGCGGCCTGTCGGTCGGTGACCAGGTCGTCGTGCTGGGGGCCGGGGGTGTGGTGGGCCAGGCCGCCATCCAGCTCGCACTGCTCGGCGGCGCCCGCCGCGTCATCGCCGTGGCCCGCTCGGCGGCGGCCCGCGCCCGGGCCGAGGAGCTCGGCGCCGCCGTCGCCCTCCCGCTGCTCCCCGACGACGACGTCGCGTCGTTGGCCGACCGGCTGCGCCACGCCGCCGACGGGCCGCTCGACCTCGTCCTGGACCCGGTCTTCGGTGTCCCGGCCGCGGCGGCGCTGCGGGTGCTGCGCCCCGGTGGGCGACTGGTCAACCTGGGCAGCGCGGCGGGTGCGACCGCACCCATCGAGTCCGCCGTGCTGCGCAGCGGGGCACTGCGGATCGTCGGTTACACCAACAACGGGTTGTCGACCGCCGCGCGGGCAGCGGCGCTGACAGTGGTGGCCGGGCACGCGGCGACCGGCCGGCTCACCGTCGATCATGAGATCGTGCCCTTCGATGCCGTCGCGGATGCCTGGGCCCGGCAGGACGCCGGCACCGCCGCCGGCCGGATCGTCCTCGCGCTCTGAGGAGGGCCGGACCCCAGCCAGGGATCGCGAAACCCTGGATAAACCGCACCTGGTTGGGGTTCCGGCACGGTGCGACGGTCGGTCCATGACACCTTCCACCCACACCGTCGCCGGCCACTGGATCGGTGGCGAGACCGTCACCGGCTCCGCCGGCACCCTTCCCGTCGTGAACCCGGCCACCGGCGAGGTCGTCGCCGAGACCCCGGCCGGCACCGCCGCCGACGTCGATCGCGCCGTCGCCGCCGCCCGGGCCGCCTTCCCGGCCTGGTCGGCGACCACCCCGCAGCACCGGGCGGACGTGCTGCGCCGCCTCGGCGCCGGCCTCGCCGCCCGTACCGAGGAGATCGCCCAGGCGATCACCGCCGAGATGGGCTCGCCGATCGGCATGTCCCGCACCGCCCAGGTCGCCTTCCCGGCTGCGGTGCTCGAATCCATCGCCGGCCTGGCCGACGACTTCGCCTGGACCGAGGAGGTCGGCAACTCGCTGATCGTCCGCGAGCCGATCGGCGTGGTCGGCGCGATCACGCCGTGGAATTTCCCGCTCCAGCAGATCGTCTCCAAGCTGGCCCCGGCCCTGCTCGCCGGCAACACGATGGTCTTCAAGCCGTCCGAGAACGCCCCGCTGACCGCGCGCATCCTCGCCGAGACCGCCGCCGAGGCCGGCGTACCGGCGGGCGTCTTCAACGTCGTCTACGGCACCGGCGCGACGGTCGGCGAGGCGATCTCCGCCCACCCGGACATCGACATGATCTCGTTCACCGGCTCCACCCGCGCCGGGCAGCGCATCTCGGCGGTGGCCGCGGCGAGCGTCAAGCGGGTCGCGCTGGAGCTGGGCGGCAAGGGGGCGAACATCATCCTGGACGACGCCGACCTGCCCGACGCTGTCGAGCGGGGCCTGATGATGGCGTTCAGCAACGGCGGTCAGGTCTGCGGCGCGTGGCCCCGGATGCTGGTGCCCGCCTCCCGGCAGGACGAGGTCGTGGCGTTGGCCGTCGAGGCCGCGAAGCAGTACACAGTCGGCGACCCGGGCGACGAGGCCACCCGGATCGGCCCGATGGCGTCCGAGACGCACCGACAGAAGGTGATCGGGTACATCGAGCGGGGCATCGCCGACGGCGCCCGGCTGGTGTTCGGCGGCCCGCAGCGGCCCGAGGGGCTGACCGTCGGGGCCTACGTCCAGCCGACGATCTTCGCCGACGTCGACCCGGCCTCCGCGATCGCTCAGGAGGAGATCTTCGGCCCGGTGCTGACGATCATCCCGTACGCGGACGAGGAGGAGGCCGTGGCCATCGCCAACGGCACGGTGTACGGCCTCACCAGCGGCGTCTTCGGTGAGCCGGAGCACGCTCTCGCCGTCGCCCGGCGGCTGCGCGTGGGCCAGGTCGACGTGAACGCCGGCCACTGGAACCCGCTCGCCCCGTTCGGCGGCTACAAGCACTCCGGCAACGGCCGCGAGTTCGGCCGAATGGGCCTCGAAGAGTTCCTGGAAACAAAGTCCATCCAGCGCTAACCCCCCCCCAC